>NZ_JCACKF010000037.1:74105-316909 GCF_059505245.1 Stenotrophomonas sp. | reverse complement strand
CGGAGGACAGGCGCTGGATGGTGGTAGCCAGCGAGCTGCCGCTGGTGCTCAGGTTGCGCTGAGCATTCAGGGACATCGTATTGGTGTTGATGACTTGTGCCATGGTGCTTTTCCTTTGGCGAAGGTGGAACGTGTTTCAGGATCCGGGCGCCGCGTCATGCGGCGCCCGGAGGTCGATCAGCGAGCGGATCAGCGCAGCAGGCTGAGCACGCCCTGCGGCACCTGGTTGGCCTGGGCCAGCATGGCCGTACCGGCCTGCTGCAGGATCTGGGTGCGGGTCAGTTCGGCGGTTTCCTTGGCGAAGTCGGTGTCCTTGATGCGGCTGCGGGAAGCCGACAGGTTTTCCGACGAGGTCTGAAGGTTGGCCACGACCGAGGTGAAGCGGTTCTGGATCGCACCGAGGTCGGCGCGGGTGCTGTTGATCGCACCCAGGGCCTTGTCGACGATTTCCATCGCCTGCTGGGCACCCTTCACGGTACTGACGTCCAGGTCGCTGGCGTACTTGGCGGCCGGCGCGGCCGTCGAGGCGGTGAAGGTCGGCGCGGTAGCGCCGGTCCAGGTGCCCGGGGTCGCGGTGATGGCCTTGAACGAGCCATCGGCGTTGACGCTGTCCTTGACCGAGGTCAGGGTCACGCCAGCGGTGCCGTTCACTTCCGCGAACACGCCGGTCTCGCCGATCTTGGCGTTGATCGCGGTCACCAGTGCTTCACGCGAGGCCTTGCCGGTGGCAGCGGCGTCGGCGCCCTGCTTGACCGAGACATCGGCAATGGCAACGCCATTGATCTGCAGGCCGCTGGTGCTGAAATCAGCGTTGGTGCCCGGGTCGGCCAGGGCCAGCGCGTTGGTGTCGAACTTGGCGCCGCCCAGGGCGTTGGCCTTGGCATCGATGGTCTTGTCGATGGCGATGGCCTGGCCGGCGTTGGCACCGACCTGGAACAGCTGGCTGGAGAACGAACCGTCCAGCAGCTTGGTGCCGTTGAAGTCCGACTGCTTGGCGACGCGGTCGATTTCCGAGACCAGCTGGGTCACTTCGGCCTGCAGCGCCTTGCGGTCGCTGGCCGAGTTGGTGGCGTTGGAGGCCTGCACCGACAGCTCGCGGACGCGCTGCAGGTTGTTGCCGATTTCGGTCAGCGAACCTTCGGCGACCTGGGCCAGCGAGATGCCGTCGTTGGCATTGCGGATGGCGACGTCGGTACCGCGGATCTGGGTGCCGAAGCGCTCGGAGATCGCCAGGCCGGCGGCGTCGTCCTTGGCGCTGTTGATGCGCGAACCGGAGGACAGGCGCTGGATGGTGGTAGCCAGCGAGCTGCCGCTGGTGCTCAGGTTACGCTGAGCATTCAACGACATCGTATTGGTGTTGATGACTTGTGCCATGAGGAGAGGTCCTTGAGCGGTTGCACGTGAGTTGGGTTAGACGCCCCCGACGTGCCCCGGGGGCGGCTCATGTCAGCGCTGCAACAGGCTGAGCACGTTCTGCGGTACCTGGTTGGCCTGGGCCAGCATGGCCGTACCGGCCTGCTGCAGGATCTGGGTGCGGGTCAGTTCGGCGGTTTCCTTGGCGAAGTCGGTATCGCGGATGCGGCTGCGCGATGCGGACAGGTTCTCCGAGGAGGTCTGCAGGTTGGCCACCACCGAGGTGAAGCGGTTCTGGATCGCGCCGAGGTCGGCGCGGACGCTGTTGACCGATTCCAGGGCCTTGTCGACGATCGACATCGCCTTCTGTGCGCCTTCGGCGGTGGTGACGTTCAGGTCCTTGACGAAGCTGGCCGCTGCACCGGTCAGGGTGCCGCCGTTGGTGCTGGTCTCGGTCAGGCCCAGGCCGGCGAGGGTCGCGGCGGTGGCGCCGGCCGGCGGAGTCGCCGCGCTGACACCCAGGGCGAAGGTCTGGCCATCCTTGACCGAGGCCAGGCTGACGACGCCGGCATTGACCGAGGCAACCACGCCGGTTTCACCCAGCTTGTTGTTGATCGCCGCGGCGGTGGCCGAGGTGATCGATTCGCCGGCCTTCACCGTGAAGTCGCTGATGGTGACCGTGGTGGCGGTGCCGCCCGGCGGGGTGACCGAGACCTGCAGGCCGGAGTAGGTGGTGTCGGCCGTCGCCTTGTCCACCGCCAGTGCGGTGCCGGTATAACCGTTGGCGAAAGTGGCCGCGCCCAGCGAATCGGCCTTGGCGTTGACCACGCTGTTGATGGCGATGGCCTGTCCGGCGTTGGCACCCACCTGGAACAGCTGGCTGGTGAAGCTGCCGTCCAGCAGCTTGGTGCCGTTGAAGTCGGCCTGCTTGGCGACGCGGTCGATCTCGCTGACCAGCTGGGTCACTTCAGCCTGCAGGGCCTTGCGGTCGCTGGCCGAGTTGGTGGCATTGGAGGCCTGCACACCCAGTTCGCGGATGCGCTGCAGGTTGTTGCCGACTTCGTTCAGCGAACCTTCGGCGACCTGGGCCAGCGAGATGCCGTCGTTGGCGTTGCGGATGGCCACGTCCAGACCGCGGATCTGGGTGGTGAAGCGCTCGCTGATGGCCAGGCCGGCCGCGTCGTCCTTCGCGCTGTTGATGCGCAGGCCGGACGAGAGGCGCTGGATGGTGGTGGCGAGCGAGCTGCCGCTGGTGCTCAGGTTGCGCTGAGCGTTGAGCGACATCGTATTGGTGTTGATTACCTGTGCCATGGGGTCGTCTCCTCTTATATGGAACCCGTTGGTGAATGAAACGAAGCGCCGCCTGTTTTTTTGTGTGGCTGTGTGCTTCGCCGTTGCCAAATGAATAACGGCGCTTTGTCAACAACCTTTAGCCGTGAATTCCGTTGAAGCCAGAATTCGTTGCCTGAAGCTGTTTTCCCGGGGTTTTCAGCCCTGTTGCCAGGGTGGAAGCGGCCCCGGGAGGGGCGGTCGGGCAGGGCCTGACCAGCGCTGATGAAGGTATCGGCGGGGTCGGGCCGGGCTTGATGGAGAATCACGGAAAATCGGTCGGCGACGGCCAGGTGGCCGCGCAGCGGCGGGCAGGCGCGCAAACGAAAAAGGCCGCGATGCAGGGCATCGCGGCCTTTCGGGACTGACGCGGGCGGGGCGTCAGCGCAGCTTGTTGAACAGCGACATCGACTGCATCTGCGAGAAGATCGTCTGAGCCGCCTGCAGCGCGGTGCTCTGCAGCTGGTACTGGCTCAGCGCATCGGCGTAATCCAGGTCGCGCATCTGCGACAGCGTGGTCTTCAGGGTCACGCCATTGGCCTCGCGCATGTCGGCCGCATTGTCCAGCGCCTTCAACTGCGCACCGCCTGCGGCACGCGAATCGATCATCCGCTCGGAAGCGCGCGCCACGTCGCGCAGTGCGCTCTGCAGCTGGTTCTGCTGCGCGGTCATCTGTGCGGTGGTACCGGTGTCGGCACCCAGCGCCGCCACCAGGTTGTCCATGGTGGAGAAGATGTCGCGGCTGCTGGCGGCCTGTACGCTGAAGCTGTCGCCCGCTGCCGGTGCGCCGGTGATGCGCAGGCGCACACCGTTCACTTCCAGATCGTCGCCGGCCTTGTAGGTGCCGGTTCCGGTCACGTTGCCCGCACCGTCCACCACCTCGTATTGGTTGCCAGTGGTGAAGCGCACGCTGAAGCCCTGGCCGTTCCAGCTGTCGCTGCCGTCGCGGGTGATGTTGGTGAGCACGCCGTTGCCGGTGTTGCCGGCCGCAGCGCTGCCGTCGACGAAGCCATCGCCGGTGGGAATGCGCATGAAGATCTCGCTGCCGGGCAGCGCGTCCTTCACGTAGGTATCCGGACCGACTTCGACCTGGCGCTGGGTCTGGTCGCCACGGTAGACCACTTTGCCGTTGATCTTGGCAAACGGCGGGTCGCCGTCGTTGGTGCCACCGAACACGTAGCGGCCGGTGCCATCATCGGCGTTGGCCAGCGACAGCAGGCCATCGCGGATCTGGTTGACTTCGGTGATCAGCGTTTTCTTGTCGGCCGCGCTCAGCGCTGGATTGCTGGCCTGGATGGTCAGATCGTTGACGCGTGCCATCAGGTCGTTGACCTGCGCCAGGGTGTTTTCCTGCACGCCCAGGCGGTTCTGCACGTTGCCGGCGTTGAGCTTCATGCGGTCCAGTGCGGCCAGGCTGCGGTCAAGGCCGACCGCAGTGCCGGCGGCAACCGGATCGTCCTTGGCGCTGACGATCTTGCTGCCGGTGGCGATCTGCTGCTCCAGGTGGCTGAGCTTGGCCTGCTTGGCCATCATCAGCGACACGGACTGGTTGAACATCATGCTGGTGGAGATGCGGCTGCTCATCGGCGGACGGCTCCCAGGATGGTCTGGAACATGCTGTCGGCGGTGGAGATCAGCTGCGAGGCGGCCTGGTAGGCCTGCTGCAGGCGCAGCATGTCGGCGGCTTCCTCGTCCAGGTTCACGCCGGAGATTTCATCACGCGCTTCCTGCGCCTTGTCATTGATCACCAGCTGCGCGTCGAGCGAGTACTCGGCCGAGCGGGCGGCGGCGCCGACCTGGGTGGTCAGGCCACCCAGCGCGCCGTTCAGTGTCACCGTTCCGGCGTTGAACGCCTTCGCGCTTTCCACCTTGGCCAGCTTGGAGGCGTTGCTGTTGTCCGACGAACCGGCCGGGGTCGGGGTGATGTTGAAGGTATCGCCCACCTTCGGTGCACCGTCCAGCACGAAGCTCCAGCCGTTGGCACTGATGGTCTGGCCGGGCGTGTAGGTCTGCGGCGGGCCACCGTCGATGGTGTAGGTGGTGGCCGAGGTGAACACGATCGCCGACGGATTGCGCAGGTTGGCGTTGGTCGAATCGGTGACGGTGACGCCGCTCAGCTTGCCGGTACCGGTATTGGCGGTGGCGGCCGCGCCCTTCACCGCCGCAGCGGCGGCGATGCGCGACGGATCGGTGATCGCCACTTCCATGCTGCCGGCCACGCCAGCGGTCGGCTGCAGCAGGAAGCGGTCATTGGCAGCCGGCGTGCCGCCGACGACCAGCTTGACGCCGTTGATCACCAGCGGATCGGCGGCGGTGCCGGTTCCGGTCAGCGGAATGCTGGCGCCGGTGTCGGCGCGGCTGGCCTTCCAGTTGGTGCCATCGAACTGCAGCACCACGTTCTGCGCGTCCAGCTTGCCCAGGTCGCCGTAGGTCGCGCTGAGGCTGGCGGTGCCGGTATTGCTGTTGTTGCCGGTGACGCGCGGGTTGCCGATGTTGAAGAAGTCCCCGCCCATCTGGCCATACAGGTCGACGCCCTGGTGGTGCGCCTGGTTGAAGGTTTCGGCCAGGCCCACCGCCAGCTTGCCCAGTTCGGCCTGGGCAGGGGTCAGCACGGTGTCGCGGAACTCCAGCAGGCCACCGATCTGGCCGCCGACCGCCTTCGGATCGAGGCGGATGGTGTTGCCCTGGGTCTCCAGCGCCAGCTGCAGGCGCTCGGGCTGGTACGGATCGGCCACGGTGGTGACCTTGGTCGCCGTGGTACCCACCACCAGCGCGTTGCCGCCGGCGGTGTAGACATTCATGATGCCGCCGTCCTGGATCACCGCCGTGCCACCGGTGTAGCCGATCAACTGGGTGATCAGCTGGTCGCGGCGGTCGAGCAGGTCGGGGGCCGCAGAGGCGATGTTGGTGCCGATGGCGCCGTTGATCTGCGCGATTTCCTGCGCCAGGCGGTTGACCTCGGTGGCACCGGCCAGCAGGCCGTTGTTGACCTCGCTGTTGAGGTTGTTGAGGTGCGTGTTGAGCTGCACGAAGCGGTTGGCCAACGCCTTGCCGCCGTCGAGCATGTTCTGGCGGTCGGCGGTGCCGGCCGCG
Organism: Stenotrophomonas sp.; assembly: GCF_059505245.1. NCBI lineage: Bacteria > Pseudomonadati > Pseudomonadota > Gammaproteobacteria > Lysobacterales > Lysobacteraceae > Stenotrophomonas > Stenotrophomonas sp. The sequence goes on along the minus strand of NZ_JCACKF010000037.1, from coordinate 311,134 downwards.
TTGGACGACAGGCCGCTGACCGAATCGAAGAAGTTCGACCAGACGCCGGCCACATTGGTGGCCGGGTCGGAAACCAGCGCGTTGACCCGGTCGGCCATGCCCGAAAGCTGCTTCAGGCGCGCCAGTTCACCGCTGCTGTCGAGCAGGCGCGAGATCGCCAGCTGGTCGGCCGTGCGGCGGATGTCAGTGATCCGGGTGCCGTTGCCGACCGTGCCATAGCCGTAGTTCTGCGGGTCGGCGGTAGCGAAGTTGACCTTTTGCCGGCTGTAGCCGGGCGTATTGAGGTTGGCCACGTTGTGGCTGGTGGTCGCCAACGCACGCTGGAAGGCGAGCAGGGCACCGGTACCGGTGGAAAGTACGCTGGACATGGGGTTCCTCAACGACGAGTGATACCCAGCGCCGCGGTCGCGGTGCTGGCGAAGGTCTGGCCAAGGCGCGCGCCGGCGTCGGCCACGGCGGCCACGGCGCGCTCGATGGTCGGGCCGCCGGCGATCGCGGCGATCTTGGCGGCATAGCGCGGGTCGGTGGCGTAGCCGGCGCGCTGCAGGCCACGGGCGAAGCCCTGCACATCGGTGCCGGCCTGCAGGGCCTGCTGGTAGCGCGGGCTGGTCTTCAGCAGGCGCACGTAGTCAGCGAAGCTTTCGGCCGGCGAGCTGTAGGCACGGAAGCTGGCGGTTTCGTTGCGGCGCACGCCATCCACGTATTCGTGGGTGCCGGCTTCAACGCGCTGGCCGCTCCAGCCGGTGGCCTTGATGCCGAACAGGTTGTGCGAGGTGCTGCCGTCGGACTGGCGGATGTGGCGCTTGCCCCAACCGGTTTCCAATGCGGCCTGGGCAACCAGCGCACGGGCATCCACGCCCAGTTCCCTGGCCGCGCTCTGCGCGTGCTGCCAGATGCTGGCGACGAAACCTTCCGGCGTGTGCGCGCCCAGCTGGGCCACGGCGGTGCGGGTGGCCAGCGCATCGGCCGGGCTGATGGCCGTGCCGCGATTGCTGGCCGTCGCCGACCACTGGTCGTTGTTGGCGGACCAGTCCTGGCCCTGCAGGTTGCCGATGTATGGATCTTCGGTGCCCAGCGAGCGGTGCAGGCTGCTGCTTTCGCGACCGGCGATCAGGTCCAGCGCCTGCTCCATCGGTGCCAGCGCTGCCTGTGCGCCGTGCTGTGCGCCGGCCGCCATCTGCTGCAGCATGCGCACGGCCTGGCTGCCATCTTCCAGCGGCAGCGAGGGTGCGGGCTTGGCCGGCGCGTTAAGCTGGTAGGCGCGGCTGGCCTTGGCCGGGTCCACGCGGGTATCCAGCGCCGGGCCTTCGGCGGCCTGGCCGGACAGCTGGCGGGTGATCATGCCGGACAGGCCGAGCCCCTTGCCGCGGGTCATCGCCCCGGCGATCTTCTGGTCGTACATGTCGCGGAACATCTTGTTCTCGCCGGGAAACAGCGAGTCGCCGAAGCTGGCATCGCGCATGCTCTTGACCAGCATCTGTGCGAACTGGCCTTCCAGCTGGCGCGCGACCTTGTCGATCTTGGCCGGGTCGTTCTGCTGCGCCGGGTGCAGGTCGAATGCGGGATTGATGCGCATGTCAGATCACCTCGAGCTCGGCACTCAATGCGCCAGCCTGCTTCAGGGCTTCCAGGATCGCGATCAGGTCGCCCGGTGCCGCGCCCACGGCGTTCACCGCGTGCACGATCTCGTCCAGGGTGGTGCCGCCGCTGAACTTGAACATGCGGCTGCCGTCGTTGGTGGCGGTGATGGTCGACTGCGGGCTGGCCACGGTGCGGCCGCCGGACAGGGCATTGGGCTGGCTGACATTGGTGTTCTCCTGGATCGTCACCGTCAGCGAGCCATGCGCGATCGCCGCCGGGCCGACCCGCACCTGCTGGCCGATGACCACGGTGCCGGTACGCGAATTGACCACCACCTTGGCCGGGGCGCTGCCCGGGGTCAGCTCCAGGTTCTCGATGCGCGCCAGCAGGCCGATGCGCGCGCCCGGATCGGTCGGCGCAGTCACCGCCACGGTCACGCCGTCAACCGCACGCGCAGCCCCTTCGCCGAACGCGTTGTTGAGCGCGGCGACCATGCGCGAGACCGTGGTGAAATCGTTGTTGTGCAGGTTCAGGGTGATGTCGCCGCCATTGGCGAGTGGATCGGGCAGGGCACGTTCAACCGTGGCGCCATTGGGAATGCGGCCGACGCTGGGCACGTTCACCGAGACGCGCGAGCCATCCTTGCCCTGTGCACCAAAGCCGCCGACGATCAGGTTGCCCTGCGCGATGGCATAGATCTGGCCGTCGGCGCCGCGCAGCGGGGCCATCAGCAGCGAACCACCACGCAGGGACACTGCGTTGCCGATCGAGGACACGGTGATGTCGATCGGCTGGCCCGGCTTGGCGAACGGCGGCAGCTCGGCATGGATCGCGACGGCCGCCACGTTCTTCAGCTGCGGATTGACGTTGGCCGGTACGTTCACGCCCAGCTCGCCGAGCAGGTTCTTCAGGCTCTGCACGGTGAAGGGTGCCTGGCTGGTGCGGTCGCCGCTGCCGTCCAGGCCGACCACCAGGCCGTAGCCCACCAGGGCGTTACCACGCACGCCGCCGACCTGGGCCAGGTCCTTGATGCGCTCGGCGCTGGCCGGGGCTGCCACGACCAGCAGCATCAGCGCGACGAACGACGCCACGCGGCGATGCCAGGAAGAAGAGGGGAGGAGTTTCATGGCATACTCAGAACGGCGTCAGGCCGGAATTGAAGAAGCGGCTCAGCCAGCCCATCGCGTTGGACTGCGCGACCGGGCCGCGGCCGCCGTAGACGATGCGGGCTTCGGCCACGCGGCTGGAAGGAATGGTGTTGTCCTGGCTGATGTCGCCCGGGCGCACGATGCCCTGCACCTGTACCAGTTCATCACCCTGGTTCAGCCGCAGGTTCTTCTGCCCCTGTACCACCAGGTTGCCATTGGGCAGGCGCTGGATCACCGTGACGGTGACACTGCCCTGCAGGCGGTTGCTCTGCGCGCTGTTGCCCTTGCCGGTGAAGTCACGCGCGCCCTTGGCCGTCGCACTGAGGATGTCCTTGCCGCCCAGGGTGACCGGCGCACCGAGGATGGACGGCGTGCCCAGGCTCAGGTTGGATTCCTTGTTGGTGGCCGTGTTGGCGCTGGTCTGCGCGGTGGTGTTTTCCAGCAGGGTGATGGTCAGCAGGTCGCCGACATCGCGTGCGCGGCGGTCCGAGTACAGCTGCAGGGTCGGGCCGGCAGCGTAGATCGCACCGGCGGTCGGCGCGGCCTGCGGCGGCATGATCGGCTGGATCGGTGCCATCGCCGCGTAGGGGCGCACGTCGCCGGCGATCACGCAGCCACCGAGCAGGGCGACCACGGCGCAGGCGAGGGCAGTGCGGGTGAATCTGGAAATGGGCGACATGGCGGTTTCCCGGTTGGGCCGGTCAGAGCTTGTTGTTGAGATAGCCGAGCATCGAATCGGTGGTGGAGATTGCCTTGGCGTTCATTTCGTAGGCGCGCTGGGTTTCGATCATCGACACCAGCTCTTCGACCACATTGACGTTGCTGCCTTCCAGCGCGCCCTGCACCACGGTGCCGAGGCCGTTGAGCCCGGGATTGCCGTTCTGTGCCGGACCGGAAGCGGTGGTTTCCAGGAACAGGTTCTCGCCGCGCGCCTGCAGGCCGGCCGGATTGACGAAGTCGGTCAGGGTCAGCGCACCCACTTCCACTGACGCCGCGCCGTCGGCCATCTTCACGCTGATGGTGCCGTCGGTACCGATGGTCACCGACTGCGCGCCCTCGGGAATCTGGATGCCCGGCTGCACCGGGTAGCCGCTGTTGGTGACCAGCTCGCTGTCCTGGTTGATCTTGAACGAGCCATCACGGGTGTAGGCCGAGCTGCCGTCGGGCATCTGCACTTCGAAGAAGCCGCGGCCGTTGACCATCACGTCCAGCGCACGGCCGGTCTGCTGCTGGCCACCCTGCTCGAAATTCTTGGCGGTGGCGACCACGCGAACGCCGGTACCCAGCTGCAGGCCGGTCGGCAGCTGGGTCTGCGCCGACGAAGAGCCGCCGGGCTGGCGCACCTGCTGGTACAGCAGGTCCTCGAAGCTGGCACGGTCCTGCTTGAAGCCGGTGGTGTTGGTGTTGGCGAGGTTGTTGGAAACCACCGACATGCGCATCTGTTGCGCATCCAGTCCGGTTTTCGCGATCCACAATGCCTGGTTCATCTTCGGTGTCCTGTCTGGGTAAAGCCGGCCGCGCGATGCGGCCCCTGGTAACGGGTGTGCAAGCGGTGTGCCAGCGCCGCGCCCGGGCGGCGCCGGAATTCCGTCAGCTGCCCAGGCGCAGCAGGCTGTTGGCACTGCGCGCGTTGTCGTCGCCGTGCTTGATCACCTGCACCTGCATTTCGTACTGGCGCTGCAGCTGGATCATCTGCACCAGTGCACCGGCGGCATCGACGTTGCTGCCTTCCAGCTGGCCGCTGTGCACGGCCGTGCCCTGTGCCGGTGCGAACGGCTGCAGTGGGTCGGTGTTGCGGAACAGGCCATCCAGGCCACGCTCGAGGCGCTCGTCCGGCGCCTGTACCACCTTGATCCGGCCGATCTGCGCCATGGTCTGCGGGCCTTCGCCCTGCGGGATGATCGAGAGCGTGCCGTCGGCACCGATTTCCATCGCCTGGTAGGGCGGAATGGCGATCGGGTTGTTGTTGTCATCCAGTACCGGACGGCCGCTGGAGGTCACCAGCTGGCCGTTCGGGGTGACCGACAATGCAGCGCCGCGCGTGTACGCCTCACTGCCGTCGCTGGACTGCACGGCCAGCCAGGTGCCGGTCTGCAGGGACAGATCCAGCGGCTTGCCGGTGATGTGCTGCGAGCCGGGCGTACGGTTGAAGCCGGCGTCGACGTGCAGCGCATCCACCCGCGAGGCAAAGCCCGGGCCCTTGATCGGGAAGGCTTCGGTGTTGGCCAGCGCTTCCTTGAAGCCAGGGGTGTCCGAGTTGGCGAGGTTGTGGCTGAGCGTTCCCTGCGCCTGCAGGGAGGCGCGGGCACCGGTCATCGCCACGTAAAGGGCTTTATCCATGCGGGGAGTTCCGTGACAGGGTCAGCAGCTCATCAACGGATGTTGATGACGGTCTGGGTGATCTGGTCCTGCGTGGTGATCATCTGCGCGTTGGCCTGGAAGTTGCGCTGCGCGGTGATCATGTTGACCAGCTGCTCGGTGAGATCGACGGTGGACGCTTCCAGTGAGCCGGCCTGGATCTTGCCGAGGTTGGAGGTGTCCGGCATGCCGGTGCGCGGCGTGCCCGATTCGAAGGTCTCCACCCACAGGTTGTTGCCCTTCGATTCCAGGCCCTGCGTGTTGTTGAAGGTGGTCAGGGCGACCTGGCCCAGCGGCTTGTCGTCGCCGTTGGAATAGCGGGCGTAGACCACGCCGGATTCGGACACGGTCACTTCGTTGAGCTTGCCGGCGGCATAGCCGTCCTGCTGGGTATTGCGCAGGGCGAACTTCTCGCCGTACTGGGTGGAGCCGCTGATGTCCAGCGTCATGTTCAACTGGCCGGCACCGGTGGTCGGGGTGAAGGTGCCGAGGCTGACCTTGCCGTTGGCAGGTGCGACCAGCTTGCCGCTGTTGTCGAAGGTGACCGGGGTCGGTGCGCCGGCCGGCTGGCCATCGACGTAATTGCGCACGGTCCATTCGTTGGGGTTGGCGCCCTTGACGAAGTACGAGACCTGGATGTGGCTCACGCCCAGCGAGTCGTACACGGTGATGCCACCGCTGGAGTGGTTGTAGCTGTTCGAATCGGCCGGGTCGAAGGTCGCCACCGTCGGCTGCTTGGCGTTGGCCGGCAGGGTGAAGCCAACCTTCACTTCGCTGGTCTGCTTCGGCGGGCTGTCGGTGGTCAGCAGCTGCAGGTCGACCAGGCGGCCGGCATCGAAGTTGGTGCCATCGGCATTCGGCGCGAACACCTGCAGGCGCGCACCCTGCGGGTTGACCACGTAGCCGGCCGAATCGGTCTGGAAGTTGCCGGCACGCGAGTACACGCGCGAACCATTCATGTTCATGGTGAAGAAGCCTTCACCGGAAATGGCCATGTCCAGGCTGCGCCCGGTCTGCTCGTTGTGGCCCTGGATGAACTGCTGGGCGACGTTGGAAACGCGCACGCCCGAGCCGGTCTGGTTCTTCGACAGGCCGTAGCTGGTCGAAGCGAACAGGTCGGCGAACTCCGCGCGCGACTGCTTGAAGCCGGTAGTGTTGACGTTGGCGACGTTGTTGGCGGTGACGCTCAGGTCGGTGTTGGCGGCGTTGATGCCGGACAGCGAGACATTGAAGCCCATGGGATGCTCCTGGTTGATGCGGAAGGTGCGGCTCAGCTGACGCGGAGCACGTAGTCGATCGGGGCCGTGCCCAGGCCCTTGAGGTTCAGGTACAGGCCGTCGGAACCAACGGTCACGCTCTCCACCGGCGCCTGTACGTAGGTGGACAGCTTGGTGCTCTTGCCGGCGGTGTCGACATGGTTGGCGACGATGGAGTACTTGCCCGGCTCCATGCGCTTGCCGTTGGCATCCTTGCCGTCCCACTGGAAGGCGGTTTCGCCGGCAGCCTTGGCTTCCACGCTCAGCGAGGTGACCTTGGCGCCGTTGGCGTCGGTGATGTCCACGGTGATGATGCCGGCCGACGGTGCAGCCACCGTGCCTTCGACATTGCCTTCCTTCTCCAGCACCAGCTTTTCCGACGGCACCAGCACCTGGTGGCCGACCAGCGCAGCGCCACGCAGCACCTGGTCGCTGGCCATCGACTCCTGGAAGCCCTTCACCGTCTTGTTCAGATCGGTGATGCCCTGCACGGTGGACATCTGCGCCATCTGCGCGACCATCTGCGTGTTGTCCATCGGCTTCAGCGGATCCTGGTGCTGCAGCTGCTCGGTCATCAGGCGCAGGAAGTCGGCCTGGTCCAGCGTGTTCTTCTTTTTCGTGGCGTTGCTGTTGGGGGCGTTCAGGCCCAGCGCGGAATAGACGTCCTGGCTGGTCTGGTTGTTGACGGCGGTGGTCATGGCGGTATCCGGTGCTGCGGGCCTCAGCGGCCCATGGTCAGGGTGGCCAGGGCCAGTTCCTTGGCGGTGGTCAACATCTCCACGCCGGCCTGGTAATTGCGCGAGGTCGAGATCAGGTTGACCATCTGCGCCACCGGATCGACATCGGGCTGGTAGATGTAGCCATCGGCGTCGGCCAGCGGGTGGCCTGGCTCGTAGCGCTTGATCGGCGCGGCCTCGCTCTGGGTGATCTCCTTCACCTTCACCGAGGTGATGTTGGGATCGTTCTTGCTGGTGACGGCCTGGAAGATCGGTTCCAGCGGCTTGTACACGGCGTCGGCGGAACCGGCGACGGTGTCGGCATTGGAGAGGTTGGAGGCGATGGTGCTCATGCGCACCGACTGTGCCTGCAGCGCGGAGCCGGCGATGTCGAAGATCGGCAGGTTGCTCATGGCTTATTGCCCCGTGATCGCGGTCAGCATGGAACGCACCTTGCTCTCGACGAAGCTGAGCGAGGCGCGGTATTCCAGTGCGGCGCGGCCATAGGCGGCACGCTCGGCATCGGGGTCGACGGTGTTGCCGTCCAGGCTGGGCTGCACGCCTTCGCGCGCGATCTGGAACGGGTTCAGGCCACTACTGATCTCGTAGTGCTGCTCATGGGTGGTGGCCATCAGGCCATTGGCATCCTGCCCCTGGGCGTGGCGCAGGGCGGCATCGAAGTCCAGGTCCTGGGCCTTGTAGCCGGGAGTGTCGGCATTGCCGAGGTTGCTGGCGATCAGCTTCATCCGCTGTTCGCGCAACGGCATGGCCTGGGCGTGGACGCCCAGGTAGTCGGTAATCAGGTTGCGCACGGTGCACTCCCACGGGAACGTTGCCCGGGAAGCTGCAAGGGGTGTGCCAAATGGAGAGGGGGTCAGATCCCCGCAGGGGCTCTGACCCCGTGGTTGACGCGTTGCGATGCGGGGTCGGAGCCCGTTCCGGGATCCGACCCCTCGGCGGGCCTTACGCCGCCAGCGCCACCTTGCGCAGGCGGTCCAGCACGAAGTCGGCCAGCTCGTGCGGCGAGTACTTGGCGACGAACGCATTGGCGCCGACGCGCTCGACCATGGCGTTGTTGAAGACGCCCGACAGCGAGGTGTGCAGCAGCACGTACAGGCCGGCCAGGCCCGGGTGGCGCCGGATTTCCGTCGTCAGCGTGTAGCCATCCATGGCCGGCATCTCGATGTCCGAGATGACCATGGCATAGCGCTCGGCCGGGTTTTCCCCCGAGGCGTGGACCTGCAGCAGGTGGTCCAGCGCCTGCTTGCCGTCGGAAAGCAGGGTGGCACCCACGCCCAGCTGGTCCAGCACGCTGCGGATCTGCTGGCGGGCCACGCGCGAGTCGTCCACCACCAGCACCTGCAGCTGCGGGCCGTCGGCGGGCATGGCCATTGCCGGGTCGAGTACCGCTTCTCCGCGCACCTGGGCGATATCGGCCAGCACGCTCTCAACGTCGATCACCTGGATCAGCTCGCCCTGGAAGCGGGTCACCGCGGTCAGGTAGCTCGACTCGGCGCCCAGCTCCGGTGGCGGGTGGATGTCTTCCACCGCGATGTTGACGATGCGTTCGACGCCACTGACCAGGAAGCCCTGGATCGAGCGGTTGAATTCGGTGACGACCAGGTAGCCCGGCGAGGTGTCCGCGTCCGGTTCGCGCTCGGGGTGGCCGATCGCCAGGCCCAGGTCCAGTACCGGCACCGAGCGGCCGCGCACGTCGGCCACGCCGGAGAACTGGCTGGGCAGGCCGGGCACCTGGAACAGCTCCGGGCGGCGCAGGACTTCCTGCACCTTGAAGACATTGACGCCAAAAAGCTGACGTCCGCCGAGGCGGAACAGCAGCAGCGCCAGGCGGTTGTGGCCGGCCAGTCGGGTCCGCTGGTCGATCCGGTTGAGCAGGTCATGGGACATGGCTGCTGTATCGGCGTGGTGGGGGCGGAACTTGAGGGCGCTCTGCCGCCCGCGCGGCCCGCACCGCGTTTGTAGAGTCGACTGTCAGTCGACTGCTCTTCGATCCGATCACGGGAAACCCCGCGCTTCGCGCGAAAGTCGACTGGCAGTCGACTCTACCCATCCGGTCGAATCCCCATCCCGGATCCGATCAACGGGACCCGGTCTCTGGCACACCCCTTGCACGCTGCTGGGCCAGATCCCATCGACAGGAGGCGCCATGCGCCGGGTCACATCGCTGTTCGCCATCGCGCTCGCCCTGGCCGCGCCGTGGGCGGGCGCCACGGACTGGCAGCCGGTGGCCAGCATCCGCACTGCGGCGCTGTCGACGCTGCCTGCCGGCAGTGAAGGCGAGGCGCAGGTGGCCGATGCGCTGCGCCTGCCGAAATGTGGCAGCGCGTTGCAGGTGCAGCCCACCGCCAACACCACGGTGGAGGTGAGCTGTCCCGATGCAGGCGGCTGGCGCCTGTTCGTGCCGGTGAAGGTGCGGCGCAACCAGACCGTGCTGGTGCTCAACCGCGGAATCGGCACTGGAGAAACCCTCACGGCCGCCGATATCACCACTGCCCAGCGTGACGCTGCCCGGATTGCCGGCGCGGTGCTGTCCGATCCCAATGCTGCGATCGGCCGCATCGCCCGCCGTCCGTTGCAGGCCGGAGCCCTGCTGTCGAACAACGATCTGGTGGTCCAGCGTCTCATCAAGCGAGGAGACAATGTAGCCCTGGTGTCGCGTCGCGGCTCGGTCGAGGTGCGCATTGCCGGCCGTGCGATGGGTGATGCCGGTGAGAACGAGCGGGTCTCGGTCGAGAACCTGTCCTCGCGGCGGATCGTGCAGGGCACGGTCGACGCCGCAGGTGACGTAATCGTGGCGCGTTGATTTACCGCAAAATATCCCTAAAGATCACGGCCCTGCGGCCGTTATCCCTTGTGAACGGCAACTCCAGGACACCCCATGAGCCAGAAAATCGACGGCAACCTGCAGGTCCCCCAGGCACTGCGCAGCGTGACGACCCCGGCCAGCAAGCCCGGCGTCAGCACCGATGCGGCGGCGCGCCCGGTCGAGGCGGCCGACAGCCTGCGCCTGACCGGCGAGGCCACCAATCTGCAGGCCATCGAGCGTGAGCTGACCACCGCCCCGGCGATCGACGCCCAGCGCGTGGCGGCCGTGCGCGAGTCGCTGCAGAACGGCACCTACAAGATCAATCCGGACGCGATCGCATCGCGCATGCTCGATCTGGACCAGCAGCTGCACGGATGACTGCGGCGATGAGCGAGCCGCTGCAGCGCCTCGCCCAGGCCCTGGACGTTGAGCGCCAGGCCCTGGTCGAGCACGACGTGCACGCCCTGATCCGGGCCACCGGCGCCAAGCTGGAAGCGCTGCGTGCGCTGGAAGGCGCGCCGCCGGTGGGCGAGGGCGAACAGCTGCAGGAATTGGCCGAGCGCAACCGCGCCAACGGCGTGCTGCTGTCGCGCCGTCGCCGCGAGGTGAACTGGGCGCTGCGCCAGCTCGGCCGTACCGAAGATGCCTCGGCCTACGATGCCAAGGGCCAGTCGCAAACGGTCAGCATCGGCCGGCCACTCGCCGTCGCCTGACGCGACGGCGGTCGCACACCCCCTCCCGGTGGGCTGAAGCCCGCTGCATGACCGCGTATATTGGGCGCCTGTTCGAACGCTCCGAGTCGCCGTGTCCGCTGCCAACGCCCTGGTTACCGCCCCCCTTCCGCCGCAGCCGGTGCTGCAGGCCCTGCTTGAGCGCCTGCGCGAAGGCCTGCTGCTGTTCACTGAAGACGGGCAGGTGGCCCTGGCCAACCCGGCCGCGCAGAACCTGCTTGCCAGTGGCTCGGACGGCGGATTGCCGCCGCCGCAGCGGCTGCGCGAGCTGCTGCCCCCTGATGCACTGGAGCAGGCCCGCCAGCATGGCCACTGGAATGGCAGCCTGCCGCTGGGCGAGGGCGTGGTCATCGCCCACCTGTACCACCATGGTCCGGTCGGCGAAGGGCATTTCCTTGCGTTGTTCCGCCACATCGAAGGGCAGGAAGACTACGAGCGCGAACTGCAGCAGCGCCACGCCGAGCTGCGCCAGGCCTACCTGCGCCTCAATGGCACCCAGGAAAAGCTGCTGCAGTCGGAGAAGATGGCCTCGATCGGCCAGCTCGCCGCCGGCGTCGCGCACGAGATCAACAACCCGATCGGTTACGTGCACTCCAACCTGGGCAGCCTGCAGGAGTACCTGCGCAGCCTGTTCACCGTGATCGAAGCCTACGAGCGCGCCCTGCGCGCGCCGGATCCGAAGGCACTGATTCCGGAAATCGATGACATCCGTGACCGCCTGGACATCGACTTCATCAGCCGCGACCTGCCGCAGCTGATGGCGGAATCGCGCGAAGGCATCGAGCGCGTTACCCGCATCGTGCGCGACCTGAAGGACTTCTCGTATTCCGGTCGCGACGAATCGTGGAAGCTGGTCGACCTGCACGCGGGCCTCGAATCGACCATCAACATCATCTGGAACGAACTCAAGTACAAGGTCACCCTGGTACGCGAATTCGGCCAGTTGCCGCTGGTGGAGTGCCTGCCGTCGGAGTTGAACCAGGTCTACATGAACCTGTTGCTCAACGCTGGCCATGCCATCGCCGAGCGCGGCACGATCACCGTGCGCACCGGCGTTGATGGCGATCACGTGTGGGTTGAATTCGAAGACACCGGCGGCGGCATCTCGCCGGAACTGCGCCAGCGCATTTTCGATCCGTTCTTCACCACCAAGCCGGTCGGCAGTGGCACCGGTCTGGGCCTGTCGATCTCCTACAGCATCATCAACAAGCATCACGGCCGCATCGACCTGGACAGCACCCCGGGCGTGGGCTCGCGCTTCCGCGTGGTGCTGCCGGTGAAGCAGCCGCGCTGACCGCTTCCGAAGTGGAACCGGACACCCAGAGCAGCCGGCCAGCCGCCGGCTCTACCGGGGCCCATCGATGGTAGTGCCGGCCGCTGGCCGGCAACCTCATTGGAACCGGACACCCAGAGCAGCCGGCCAGCGGCCGGCTCTACCGGGGCCAATCGGTAGTGCCGGCCGCTGGCCGGCAACCTCACGGAAACCGGACACCCAGGGCAGCCAGCCAGCGGCCGGCTCTACCGGGGCCAATCGACGGTAGTGCCGGCCGCTGGCCGGCAACCTCATTGAAGCCGGGCACCCAAGGCAGCCGGCCAGCGGCCGGCTCTACCCGATCATCACCGCAGCGGCCGATCCTCGCCACCATCCCCGGTTTCCACCGGTGCCGGACCGGCATTGCTGCGGCGCTGTTCTTCGTACGTGCGGAACGCCTGGTGGATGTGCTTGCGCAGCTCGTCGTCGTTCCACGGCTTGGTCAGGAAGCGATAGATCGCGCCGCGGTTGATCGCATCGGTCACCGTGTTCAGATCGGTGTAGCCCGACAGCACCAGGCGGATCGTATCCGGGTACAGCATCTTCACCCGGCCCAGGAACTCGGTGCCGCTCATATCGCTCATGCGCTGGTCGGACAGGATCACCTGCACGTCGTTGATCGCCAGCAGATCAAAGGCGTCGCGCACGTTGCCAGCGGCCAGGATGCGGTAGCCGTCGCGGCGGAACAGGCGCACCAGCGAGCGCAGCACGTTCTCCTCGTCATCCAGCAGCAGCAGCGTCCGGTCCGGGCGCGTTTCGGCGAAGGCTTCCGGGCGCAGGTAGCGGCGGCGCAGGGTCATGCCGGCGGCATCGGCCGACATCGGCTCGCCGAACAGGTAGCCCTGGAACACATCGCAGTCGTTGCGGCGCAGGAAGCCCAGTTGGGCCTGCGATTCCACGCCGTTGGCAATCACGGTCATGCCCAGCTGGTGGCCCATGGCAATGATCGCGCGGGCAATGGCTGCTTCGCGATTGCCAGCCGGTGCGCTCTTGATGAAGCTGCGGTCGATCTTCAGCTTGTCCACCGGGTAGCGCACCAGCGCGCTGAGGCTGGAATCGCCGGTGCCGAAGTTGTCCAGGCTCAGGCTGATGCCTTCGTTGCGCAGGTTGGCCAGCGTTTCATGGACGAAATTGACGTTGTTGGTCAGCGCGCTCTCGTTGATCTCCAGCGTCAGCATGTGCGCCGGCACGCCCGCGGCCTGCAGCAGGGACATCACCTCGGCGAAGAAGTTCGGCCGCAGCAGCTGCAGGGTGGACACGTTCACCGCGATGGTGAAGTCATCAAAGCCCTGGTCGCGCCACAACCGCGCCTGCTTCAATGCGCCTTCCAGCACCCAGGTGCCGATCTGCACGATGATGCCCAGGCGCTCGGCGGTGCGCATGAAGCGCTCCGGCACCAGCATGCCCAGGGTCGGCGACTGCCAGCGCAGCAGCGCTTCCATGCCGACCACGTGGCCGTCGCGGGCGCTCACCAGCGGCTGGTAACGCAGCTTCAGCTCGCCATTGGGAATGGCATCGACGATCTGGCGCGCGATGATGCTCTCGCTGTGCGCGCTCGGCGGGGTGTCCACGGCATGGATGCGCACGGCATTGCCGCCTTCGCGGGCGGCCTGGTACAGCGCATCTTCGGCATGGTCGAGCAGGCGCGAGGCGCTGCTGGCATGTTCCGGGCACAGGCTCACGCCCAGCTTGCCGGTCATGAACAGCGTGTATGGAAGCACCGACAGCGGCAGTTCCATCTGCTGGCGGATCTCTTCAGCGAAGTCCTCCGGCAGCGGCAGGTCCGCGGTGCGGGGCACCGCGATCAGGAACTCGTCGCTGCCATGCCGCCACAGCTTGCCACGCCCGCGCAGGTAGGACTGCAGGCGCTGCGCCACCAGTACCAGCGCCTGATCGCCCACTTCGGCACTCATGTTCTCGTTGACCGATGCGAAGTGGTCGATGTCCACGTGCATCAGCATCAGCGCGATGCCGCCCGAGGCCGCCTCGGCAACCATCGCCTGCAGCTCGGGGTTGCCGGCGCCAAGGCGGTCGGGGGCATCATCGATGCTGACCGGGGGCAGGTTGGGATTCCACATAGGCTCAGTATTCCGGTGAATCGACGGCGGCCATGCTGGTCGCCTGGTAGGGGAGGTGGACGTCGATCAGGGTGCCCTCGCCATGCGCGGATTCGATCCGCACGTGGCCACCGACGCTCTGCGCGCGCTCGCGCATCACGATCAGGCCGAGGCCGCGCGGGCCGTCCGGATCGAAGCCTTCACCATCATCGCGGATCTGCAGGTGCAGGCCACGCTGGCTGACGTCGCGCAGCTGCAGCAGGACCTGGCTGGCGCGCGCATGGCGCAGCGCATTGGTCAGGCTTTCCTGTGCGATGCGGAAGCAGGCCTGTTCGATGCTGTTGTCGGGGCGGTGCGGCAGCGGCTCGATCTCGGCCAGCAGCTCCACCGGCGAAGAGCGGAACAGCACCCGCGCCTGCCAGCTCAGCGCCGCCTCCAGGCCCAGTGCATCCAGCTGTGGCGGGCGCAGCAGGGTGGAGATGTCGCGCAGCTTGGCCACGGTGGTGTCGGCCAGGCTGACGATCTGCGCCAGGTCCTCGCCACGACGCTTCGGATCGTCCTCATCCTGCGCCGCATGCGCCGACAGCTTGATCGCGGTAATGGCCTGGCCGATGTCATCGTGCAGGTCGCGCGAGATCGCGCGACGCTCGTCCTCCTGCAGCGAGAACAGCCGCCCGGCCATCGCCTGCAGCTCGCGATTGCTGGTTTCCAGCGCCCTGCGGGTGCGTTCGGAATCGCTCAGGTCGCGTACGATCAGCAGCTTGCAGTCACGACCGCCGTAGCGCACTTCGCCCACCGCCAGGCCGGCATGGAAGCTGCGGCCGTCGGCACGCTGCATGGCCACCACGCTGCTGTGGCCCGGCCCCAGGTGTGGCTGGCCGGCGCGCAGCTGGCTGCGCACCCGTGGCAGGTCGGCGGCAGCGACCAGTGCCGACAGCGGCTCGCCCAGCAGGGTGTGGCTGCCGTAGCCGAACAGGCCGGCAGCCCAGGCGTTGGCGTACAGCACGTGCTCGTCGGAGAGGATCACCACGCCGTCGGGCAGTACCCGCACCAGCTCGCGGAACTGTTCCTCGCGCTCGCGCAGCAGGCGCCGCGACTGCTCGCGCTCGGTCACGTCCTGCAGCGTGCCCAGCACGCGGCTGCGGCCGGCTTCGTCGATACCGCTGGCCGCCCGCAGGTGCACCATCAATGCACGGCCGTCCATCGACAGCAGCGGCAGCAGCACGTCCACCTGTACCGGCTCGCCGGAGCACAGTTCGGCCAGCAGCTGTTCGGTCTGGGTGGCGGTGGCCGGGTCGGCCGGCACCAGCAGCTCATCGAAGCGGTGCCAGCGCCGGGCCTCGGGCGGGCGGCGGCCGAGCAGGCGATAGACCTGGTTGGAATAGCGGCCCAGCCCGGTGGACGGGTCCAGTTCCCAGGCGCCGATGCGGGCCAGCTCATGGGCTTCCTCCACCCGGGCCAATGCCTGGTCGCGGCGCAGCTGGGCCAGATCCTCGGCGGTGCGGTCGATGGCGATCAGCAGGCGGGCGTTGTGGCCGTCGTAGCTGATGGCGTTGGAGCGCAGCTCCATCTGCCGCAGCGCGCCATCGCGCAGCTGCAGCTGAGCGCGCAGGATGCACAGCTCCTCGGGCGCCTCGCGGATCGCCTCCAGCTTGGTCTGCAGGGCCTGGTCCTGGCCCGGCGGCCACAAGGCGTCGATGGTCTGTTCCAGCAGCTCGTCGCGGTCCCAGCCGAAGGCGCTGCAGGCGGCGGGGTTGGCATCGAGGATCGCCAGCGTGTCCAGGTCGTAGACGAGGATCGGCCCGGGGTTGCCCTCGAACATCTGCCGCAGGCGCAGCTCGGAGGCCTGCTGGCGCGCATGGGTATGCAGCACGTGTTCGGCCAGCGGGCGCAGCAGCAGATAGAGCAGGCCCGCGCTGGCCAGCGCGAAGAACGAGCCCTTCAGGCCCTGCCACAGGGCCGCCTGCTGCGGATCGGGCACCAGCGCCTGCACCACGCTGTCGGTGGAGATCATCCAGGCCAGCGCCATCACCAGGTAGCTCAGCACCACCCGGCGCCGGTCACGGCTCAGCGCCTGCGCCATCCGCGGGTCGGGAACTGGGGCGTTGCCGGTCGGTTCTGCGGGCATGGACGGGGCGGGTGACAGGGGCGCCGGTCATCTTACCCCGCAGCGTGCCGTGACCACTCAATTATCCGCCGCAGGCGCCGTTAACCACTGCGTGCCCCGCTGACGGGCGTGTCATCCGGAGCAAGATCGCGTGGACCAAGGGATCATCGCCAGCCTGCTGCAGCACCCGCTTGCGTCGGCGCTGGTCATCGTCGACCGTGCCGGGCGCCCGCTGGCGGCCAATCCGGCCGCGCGCGAGCATGGCCTGCCGGCCACCGTGGCGGCCTATGCGCCGATGCTGGAAGATCTGCGCCTGATGGCCGCCGATGGTGGCATCGTTGCCTGCACGCTGCCGGGCGGCCCGCGGGGGCACTACGACGGTCACCTGCGTGCGGTGCACGACGGTGCCGGCAACCTGCTGGCGTTCACCCTGAGCATTCCCGAGCCGGTGCCGGTCGATGGGGGCGGGCGCTAGGAGCTGGCATTGGACAGCGCCGGCCACAGCCTGTGGGACTGGGACATCCCCAGTGACCGGGTGGCGCGCACGCCGGCGCTGGGCGACGAGACCGCCACTGAATTGCTGTCTCGCGTGCACGGCGAGGACATCGCCCAGGTGCGCGCCGCGCTCGACGAGCACCTGCGTGGGCACAGCGAGCAGTACAGCGCACAGTTCCGTTTCCGCCAGGCCGATGGCCAGTGGCGTTGGGTGCTCGATCGCGGCCGGGTGGTCGCTCGCACCGCCGATGGCCAGCCCCTGCGCATGGTCGGCACGCATACCGATATCGAGCAGCAGAAGCAGCTCGAATCGCTGCTGCAGGAACAGCAGCTGCACCTGAGCGAGGCCCAGCGCATCGCCAGCATGGGCAGCTGGTCGTTTGACCCCAACAGCGGGCACTTCTGGTGGTCGCCGGAACTGCGTTCGCTTCTGGCACTGGAGCAGGGCGCCGTTCCGGGCCAGCGGCGGTGGCTGAAGCAGCTGCATCCACGCTCCCGCGGCGCGCTGCGCGCGGCATGGCGGCGGTTGTGGCGCGATGGCCGCGCTGCCAACCTCGAGCTGGAGCTGACCCGCGGCCATGAGCCTTCGCAGCACCTGCGGCTATGGATGCAACCGCTGCTGGACATGGACGGGCAACCCAAGCGCTTGCTCGGCCAGGTACAGAACATCACCGAACAGCACCAGACCGATGCGTTGATCCGCTGGCGCACCGAACTGCTGAACCGGGTCTCCGCGCTGGGCCGCATCGGCGGCTGCGAGATCGAAGTGCAGACCCGCAGCATGCAATGGACCGAGGAGTGCTACCGCATCCATGGCCTGCGCAAGGAACCGATCACCCTCGACCAGGCGCTGGCGCTGTACACGGAGGACTCGCGCAACGCGTTCGAGGCGGCGCTCGCCCGTATCGCCAACGGCGGCCTGCCCGAGCAGCTGGACCTGTGCTTCTACCGCCAGTCCGGCCTGCGCGTCTGGGTGCAGGTGCTGATCGAACTGGACCGCCGTGACGGCCTGCCGCCGCGGTTCGTTGTCCTGTTCCGTGACATCACCCGCGAGCGCGAAGCCAACGAGCGCATCGAACTGCTGGCCCACTACGACCTGCTGACCGGCCTACCCAATCGCGTACTGCTCGGCGAACAGACCGCCGAAGCCATCGAGGAAGCACGCGACCGCGGTACCTCGCTGGCCATGCTGTTCATCGACCTGGACGGCTTCAAGACCATCAACGACAGCTTCGGCCACGCCACCGGCGATGCGCTGCTGAAGGCCGCAGCCACCCGCCTGCACCAGAACCTGCGCAACAACGACCTGTTCGGCCGCTTCAGTGGCGATGAGTTCATCGTGGTGCTGCGCGACCTGGCCGAGCCGGAAGATGCCGGTCATGTCGCCCGCAAGCTGATTGCCTCGCTGGCTGAGCCGCTGCGCCGTGGCGAGACCACGTTGAAAGTCGGCGCCAGCGTCGGCATCGCGATGCTGGGCGATGCGCAGACCGATTTCGACTCACTGCTGCGCGCGGCCGACGCCGCGATGTATGCGGCCAAGGAAGCCGGGCGCAACACCTACCAGTACTACAGCCAGGACGCCCTGGCCCGCATCCAGCGCCGGCTGGACGTCGAGCATGCCCTGCATGGGGCGATCGAGCGCGACGAGTTCAGCCTGGCCTACCAGCCGCTGCTGCACGCCCACCACGGCGAGCCACCGGCGATCGAGGCACTGTTGCGCTGGCACCGCCCCGGCATCGGCTACTGCAGCCCGGCCGAGTTCATTCCCATTGCCGAAAAGTGCGGCGAGATCGTGCGCATCGGCGACTGGGTGCTGAACGAGGCCTGCCGCCAGGCGACCGCCTGGGACCGTGCCGGACTGCACTTTGATCGCATCGCGGTCAACGTGTCGGCGGTGCAGCTGCGTGATCGCGGCTTCGCCGAGCGCGTGATCGAGATCTGCCATGCCCATGGCTGGCCGCCGCAACGGCTGGAACTGGAGCTGACCGAGTCGGCGCTGATCCGTGATACCGACATCCTGCGCCATTGCTTCGACGTGCTGGAACGGCACGGCGTGCCGCTGGCGGTGGATGACTTCGGCACCGGCTTCTCCAACCTCAATTACCTCAATCGCTTCCCGGTGGGGCGCCTGAAGATCGACCGCAGTTTCGTGCAGGGCATGCTGCATGATTCGGGCACGGCCGAAGTCACCCAGGCCATCGTCCACCTGGGCCACGCGCTGGGCATGAAGGTGGTGGCCGAAGGCGTGGAAACCCACCAGGAAGAAGACATGCTGCGCCGCCAGGGCTGCGACGAGATCCAGGGCTACCTGTACTCGCGCCCGCTCAGCCCGCGTGATCTGGCGCAGTGGCTGCGCCAGCAGCGCCCGGCGCCGATGCGCACCGACGCCGGCGGCGAAGCGGTGCTGGTGCGCTGAGGGTCTGCGCTGGCGGATGCCGGCGCGGTGTGGCCTGACTCTGGTGCGCCCAGCTCTGGTGGGTGCCGACCGTTGGTCGGCACGGATGCCCTGGCGCTCGCGATCATCCACGCATGGCGTGGAACTACCTGGGAAACTCCGCCTTCAACTGCATGCGCAGGGCCTCGACGATGGCCGCATAGCGCCGCTTCTGGACCAGATAGCTGGCCAGGAACAGCGGCAGCACCAGCAGCATCGGTGCCACCATCGGGCGCACCGCCACCAGCGGCAACAGCAGCAGCGACAGGATTGCCACGAACCAGCTGCACAGGCCGATCACCCGCACCTCGTGCCGTCGCGCGTTGAGAACGATGCGTCCACGCATCACCGGGAAGTAGCGCAGGCCGAAGCTCGGTGCGAAGCTCTCGCGGAACGCCATGCTGCCATCGGGCAGCGCATGGAAGGCCAGTTGCAGCCATCTGTCCTGCGGCAGGTCACGTTCCAGGCTGCCCAGCGAGAGCCGGGCCTGCATGGCCGGTGACGCCGCGATGCGTTCGTTGAACAGGGTGATGCCCCAGCTGAAATAGCCGGCCACCCAGGCCATCAGAAGGACGGCTTCGATGAGGAGCACTGCGATCAGGGCGATGGCCATCGGTCTTCCATGAACGGGACCGGTGGATCATGCCATGCGGGACGGCCCATCCACGCAGGACGTGGATCTACTTCAGGGCTCCGCCATCCAGGCCCAGGTCCCATGCCAGGCCCAGCAGTTCATCGTCGGCTCGGGAGGGGGCGGGGCGCGCATCGGCCAGCTGCTGCAGTTCGAGCAGTTCCTCGCGGGCCACGTCTTCCAGCCGCTGCAGCTGCTCACGCACGCTCGCGTTGTGCGGGCGCTCGGTATCGGTGAGGGAGGGCAGGGCGCGGATCAGGGTCATGGTGCGCGTACAGGATGCATCCAATGGCGGGTTACAGGCAAAGGCCCCGGACGAACCGGGGCCTTGCGGGCTGCCGGCGAGGGCAGCGGACATCAGGATCAGAACAGCTCGACGGTGCCGGCGCCCATGCTCTGCTGGGCGACGGGCTTGTGCGGCGGGCGTTCCCATTCGCTGCGCAGCTCGCGCAGGCGATTGCCGGTGCGCTGCAGGGCGCTGGCGATCTCTTCGTCGAACACGCCGCCATTGCGGTGCAGCAGCTCCTGCAGGGCCACCGCTTCGCGGTTGATGGCAGTCAGGCGGTCCAGGTGGGTGTGCACGCCGCCCAGCGCCTGGGTGGCGATGTCTTCGAACTGCAGGGCACGCACGGCTTCGGCCACGCTGCCATCGATCGCACGGGCGCACTCGGACACTTCGCGCATGCCGTCGCCCAGCGAGGCGTTGATCTGCGCGACGTTGTCGAGCATCGCTGCTGCTTCCTGGCGGGCTTCGCGGGAGCGGTCCATATCGCGCGAGGCCATGTGCGAAACCGTCTCGCGCACCTTGGCGATGGCGTCCTTGGAGCTGTGCGCCAGCTTGCGGATCTGCTCGTTGAAGGTGGTCGAGCGCTCGGACAGGTTGCGCACTTCGTCGGCGACCACGGCGAAGCCACGACCGGCTTCACCGGCGCGCGCCGCTTCGATGGCCGCGTTCAGCGCCAGAAGGTTGGTCTGGTCGGCGATCGACTTGACGTCTTCCAGCAGCGCGAAGATGCCATCCAGGTGCTGCGCCATCTGGTCGATGTGCTGCACGGTGGTGCTGCTCTGGCCGCTCACCTGTTCCAGCGCTTCCACCAGCTGTTCCATGCGATGGCTGGCGTGCTGGGCGAAACGGGCGACGTCGAGGCCGGCATTGCCTTCATCACCGGCGCGGTCGACGATGCGCGACAGGGCCTGGCTCTGCTGGCGCGACTTGCGGTTCATGGCATCGAAGCTGCCGCCCAGGCTGGAGACGGCCTGGCGGATCAGGTCACGGGCGCGTTCCACTTCGCCACGCGAACCGTCGATCTCGTTGCCGACGAAGTTGCGCAGCTCGGTCAGCAGCTGGTCCTGTTCGCGCAGGACACGGGCGTGCTCGGGGGAACGATGTGCCTGGGCGCGGGTGGTCCACCACGCAAAGCCGAGCCAGCTCAGCGTCATCGTGGTCAGGATCGCCCAGCGCAGGGCGGCCGGCCATTCGAAACCGATGGCGAAGGGGAGCAGCAGGGTCAGAGCCAGGGGGGCGGCCAGACGGATGAAAATGCGTGAGTACATGGACGTTCTCGGGAGGTGCACGGAGGATGTATCGGCCGTACCCCCTTTCTCTTTAACGTCGATGTGCCTCGAAGTGCATTCTGAATGCGCCGGTTTTCCGGCGCCTTGGCGGCCTCGGGGTCAGAGCCCTTTCCGTGCCGGAAAGGGATCCGACCCCTTGGGCAGGCGCAACGGGGTCGGATCCCTTTTCCATGGAAAAGGGCTCTGACCCCACACCCTCAGGCCAGCAGGCGGTCCACGGCCTCGATCATCGCCTTGCGGCTGAACAGGAAGTCCCAGTAGCTGCCGCCCAGCTGGCGCCACAACACCGCCGAACGCACCGCGGCCAGCAGCAGGGCACGGATCTCGGCGACCACGCCGGCCTGGCCCAGGTAGTGCGGGTTGCCCTGCACCATCACCCGCGGTTTCAGGTGGCTGATGGTGTCGGCATACAGGCCGCCGAGGTTGGCCAGTACGTCCGGGTGGCCACTGTCGCCCAGTTCGGTGGCCTGGCGCTGGGCGCGCTCGATGCCCGAGGCGACCTTGTTCACGGTCGCCCCATCCTGCACGAAGCGGCGCTCCAGCTGCAGCACCGACAGGGCCAGCTTGGGCAGGATCGGGTCCTGGCCCTGGCTGCGGAAGTAGTTGTGCAGCAGGCGCAGGCCGGACTTCAGTGCATGACGGTCACCGAACACCGCCTGCGGCGAGGACGCATCGACGCGGAACACGCTGTCCACGGCGGTGCGCACGGCGGCGGCGTCGGAATGGCCGGTATCGGCGATGCGGCGCACCTGCTGCAGGGCCTGGGCAATGCCGGCCAAGGCCAGGACGCGGTCGTCGACAGTGAAACTCATGCAGCGATTACCTCAAAAGGGGAGGGGGTGGTGCGCAGGCGTTGTTCCAGCGGCGCATCGGTGGCGGCGATCACCGCGCCGCCCAGGCACACATCACCGTCATACAGCACCAGCGATTGACCGGGGGTAACGGCACGCTGCGGGCGCGCAAAGGTGACCAGCACGCTGCCATCGTCCAGCACCTGGACCGTACACGGCTCGTCGGGCTGGCGGTAGCGGGTCTGGGCGGTGCATTCGAAGCGCCGTGCCGGCGGTGAGCCGGCGATCCAGTGCGCGGTTTCCGAACGCAGGCGGTCGGACAGCATCCACTTGCTGTCGCGGTCCTGGTCCACGTACAGCACGTTGCTGGCCACATCCTTGCCAACCACGTACCACGGCGCGGCCGGGCGGCCACGCACGCCGCCGATGTTCAGGCCCTCGCGCTGGCCCAGGGTGAAATAGAACACGCCCGGGTGTTCGGCAATCACGCTGCCGTCGGCCGGGTCGAGGATCTGGCCGGGCTTGGCCGGCAGGTAGCGGCCGAGGAACTCACGGAAGTCGCGCTCGCCGATGAAACAGATGCCGGTGGAGTCCTTCTTGGCGTGGGTCGGCAGGCCGACGTCGCGCGCGATCCGGCGCAGGTCGCTCTTTTCAAGGTCGCCGATCGGGAACAGGGTGGCTGCCAGCTGTTCCTGGCCCAGTTGATGCAGGAAGTAGCTCTGGTCCTTGGATCGATCGGCGCCGCGCAGCAGCAGCCACTGGTGGCCGCGCTGGGTCACCCGTGCGTAATGGCCGGTGGCGATGCGCTCGGCGCCCAGCTCGCGGGCGGCGTCCAGGAAATGCTTGAACTTCACTTCACGGTTGCACAGCACGTCCGGGTTCGGGGTGCGGCCGGCCGCGTACTCGGCCAGGAAGTGCTCGAACACGCCCTGCCAGTACTCGCTGGAGAAGTCCCGGAAGTGGAACGGGATGCCCAGCAGGCCGCACACGGCCACCGCGTCGCGACGGTCATCCTCGGCACGGCAATCACCGCTGCCATCGTCGGCCCAGTTCTGCATGAACAGGCCGGCCACGGCCTCGCCCTGCTGTACCAGGCGCCAGGCGGCGACCGAGGAATCGACGCCGCCGGAGACACCCACCATCACACGCGGAGTGCTCATGCGACCTCCCGGACCAGCGAAAGCGGGTGGCGCTGGCCACCCAGGTAATCCGCCACCACCTGCCACACCAGCGGGCTGCGCTGGCGCTCGCCGGCGGCCTGCAGCTCGGCCGGGGTCAGCCACAGCGCGCGGTCGATGCCGGTGTCCAGCGGCTGCGCCGGATCGTGCGAAACCGGGTGCGCCGCGTAGCAGAAGCGCAGGAAGGCCGTGCCGTCGCCGGCAGTCCACTGGTAGCAGCCGATGAAGTGGGTCAGCTGCACCGTCCAGCCGGTTTCCTCGCGGGTCTCGCGCAGGGCGGCCTCGGCCAGGCTTTCGCCCGGCTCGAGGTGGCCGGCCGGCTGGTTCAGCACCTGGCGGCCGTCAATGGTCTCCTCGACCAGCAGCACGCGGCCGCCGTCGATCACCACGGTGGCAACGGTGGCGTGCGGTGCCCAGCGCGGGTCCGGCGTGGCGTTCAACTCAGAACTCGTCCTTCTTGGTCAGTTCCAGCTCCATCGCGTCGGCGGTGCGGATGGCCGCATCGATGGCGTCGCTGAGCTGGTCGGCGGTGGCATCGGCGTCGATCTTCACCACGAACATGGCGGTGGTGTCCTGCTTTACCCAGCCGCCCATCTTGGCGTCCTGCGAATCTTCCAGCAGGCGATTGGCCACGGCCACCGGGAACTGCTTGGTCTTGGCGCTGTAGGCCGGCGACCAGATCTCGCGGATGTTGTGGCTGCCGAAGTCTTCCACCGCCGAGCGCACGTAGACCATCTGGGTGCGGTCACCCTCGACGTCGAAGACCATGCGGTAGTCGCCATCCTCGTCGACTTCGTAGGTATAGCCCAGCTTGTCCAGGTGGCGCGCCACGGACTTGTCGGCCTGGGGCGCGGCGGTGGCAGCACCGGCAGCGGCCAGGGTGATCAGCAGGGCGGGCAGAAGGGTCCTTTTCATGAAGATCCTGTGAAGCAGTGTTGAAAGAAGCTGCAATTGTGACGTTGGGCGTGCGTGCCGTCCAATCCGCGGCGGGCCGACGCAGGTCCGGCGCTACCCCTATAATGGAAGGATGCCCCATGAGTCCTCCCCCGATTCCCAGCACGAGCACGGCGTTGCCGTGGAGCCCGCGCGCCCGGAAGTGGCGCCGCCGCCGTTCTATCAGGTGATGCTGCTCAACGATGACTACACCCCGATGGATTTCGTGGTGGATGTGCTGCAGCAGTTCTTCAGCATGGACCTGGACAAGGCCACGCAGGTGATGCTGCACGTCCATACCCGCGGCCGCGGCGTCTGCGGGGTGTTCACCCGCGAAGTGGCCGAGACCAAGGTTGCCCAGGTCAACGAGTACTCGCGGATGAACCAGCACCCGCTGCTGTGCACGATGGAAAAGGCCTGACCGGCTGCCGATCCTCGTCCGGGTACATCGACTCCGGACACGGCGTGCCCACCAAGGTGGGCACCTACCAAGGCAGAAACCTGTAGAGCCGAGCCCATGCTCGGCTGCTTTTCGTCCCGGCGCAATGATCCCGGATGGAGTGCGCCCACCACGCGCGGAGGTCACGCCTCCGCCAACGCCTCCAGCGCCATCCGCGCCACCGTCTCGTCGACGTCGGCGGGGTCGCCGTCATCCCTGAACCACACCGCCGACAGCGCAGTGCTGGCCGCGATCCAGCGCAGCAGGCGCGTGCGTTCCAGGCCGGCCAGTGCGCTTACCTGTTGCAGCCGGGCGGCAAACCGCTCGGGCCGGGTGGCCACATGGATGCCCGGGCCACAGAGGTCCGGGTTGCTGAACATCGTCGTGTAGTCGAACGCGCGGTCGCCCAGCAGCCGCTTCGGGTCGATCGCCAGCCAGCCACGCGCGCCGAAATCCAGCACGTTGTCGTGGTGCAGGTCGCCGTGCAGCGGCCGGATCTCGCGTTCTTCCTGCAACACCCGCTCCGCCAGTGATCTGCACTGTTCCAGCAGTGGCGGCAGCGCGGCCCTTGGCTGCAGCAGATCGGCGAACCATGTACGCAGGCAGACCAGTTCCGCTGGTGGCGCGCTCCGTGGCCGGTGCAGCTGCCGCAGGACCTGGCACAGGATCGTGGTACAGGCATCATCGTCGCCCTCGATCGAACGTTGCCGCAGCGAATCGCCGCCGGCACGCTCGATCAGGATCGCCGGCCCCTCGTGGGCCAGCAGGCGGGCGGCACCATCGCCGTCCCACCAGCGCAGCAGGCGATGGCCGTTCTGCTCCTCGGTTTCGCTGCTGACCTTCAGCATCGCCGGTTCGCCGTCGGCGGTCAGCACCGGCCAGAGCTGGGCGTGGGGCGTCTCGATGGCCGCGCCATCACGCCGCAATCGCCAGCGGCTCAGGTAGGGTTCGCTCATGCTGGGTGGGCTGTCCTGGAGTGAATGAAGATCAAGCGATCTGCACTGCTAACGCCATCTGAACGCAGCAATCCGCTAGGGTGATGGAAATCGCGTAGTCAGGCCGCATATTGTCCCCATCTGCCGCCGGAGTAATCCATGTTCAGCAAAGACCTCGAACACACCATCGGCCAGTGCTACAAGCGCGCCCGTGAGGCCCGGCATGAATTCATGACGGTCGAACACCTGCTGTTGGCACTGCTCGACAACCCGTCCGCCCAGGCCGTACTGAAGGCCTGTGGTGCCGACGCCGAACGCCTGCGCCAGGAGCTGGAGCAGGCCATCGAGGCTTCCGTGTCCCGCCTGGCCGAAGATGACGGCCGTGATACCCAACCGACCCTGGGCTTCCAGCGCGTGCTGCAGCGGGCCGTGTACCACGTGCAGTCCTCGGGCAAGAAGGAGGTCACCGGCGCCAACGTGCTGGTCGCCATCTTCGGCGAAAAGGACTCCCACGCCGTCTATTACCTCAACCAGCAGGACGTGACCCGGCTGGACGTGGTCAATTACCTGTCCCACGGCATCGCCAAGCTGGGCGAGGAAGGCGAGCAGCCGTCCTCCTCCTCCGAGGGCGAAGGCCGCATCGAAGGCGGGGAGGGCGAGCCGAAGGGTGATGCCCTGACCGAGTTCGCCAGCAACCTCAACGAACAGGCGCGGTCCGGCCGCATCGATCCGCTGGTCGGCCGTGCCGACGAGATCGAGCGCACCATCCAGGTCCTGTGCCGCCGCCGCAAGAACAACCCGCTGTACGTGGGCGAGGCCGGCGTGGGCAAGACCGCGATTGCCGAGGGCCTGGCCCGCCGCATCGTCGAGGGCTCGGTGCCCGACGTGCTGGCCGACGCGGTGATCTACTCGCTCGACCTGGGCGCGCTGGTGGCCGGCACCAAGTACCGCGGCGACTTCGAGAAGCGCCTGAAGAGCGTGCTGACCGCACTGAAGAAGGTCCCCAATGCGGTGCTCTTCATCGACGAGATCCATACCATCATCGGTGCCGGTTCGGCCTCGGGTGGCACCATGGATGCGTCCAACCTGATCAAGCCGGCGCTGGCCTCCGGCGAGCTGCGCTGCATCGGCTCGACCACCTTCCAGGAGTACCGCGGCATCTTCGAGAAGGACCGGGCGCTGGCCCGCCGCTTCCAGAAGATCGACATCGTCGAGCCGACCGTGGGCGAGACCTACGAGATCCTGCAGGGCCTGAAGTCCAAGTACGAGCTGCACCACGGCGTGACCTATTCGGACGAAGCGCTGCAGGCGGCGGTGGATCTGTCGGTGAAGCACATCGGCGACCGCCTGCTTCCGGACAAGGCCATCGACGTGATCGACGAGGCAGGTGCCCGCCAGCGGTTGCTGCCGGAAGGCCAGCGCAAGGAGCTGATCGACGTCGAGGAAGTGGAGGCGATCGTGGCCAAGATGGCGCGCATCCCGACCAAGCAGGTCAGTGCCACCGACAAGGATGTGCTGCAGCACCTGGAGCGCAACCTGAAGATGGTGATCTTCGGCCAGGACCCGGCCATCGAGACGCTGTCCTCGGCGATCAAGCTGGCCCGCTCGGGCCTGGGCAATCCGGAAAAGCCGATCGGCAACTTCCTGTTCGCCGGCCCGACCGGTGTCGGCAAGACCGAGGTGACCA
The DNA here is from genome assembly GCF_059505245.1 of Stenotrophomonas sp. NCBI lineage: Bacteria > Pseudomonadati > Pseudomonadota > Gammaproteobacteria > Lysobacterales > Lysobacteraceae > Stenotrophomonas > Stenotrophomonas sp. The sequence continues at coordinate 283,943 of NZ_JCACKF010000037.1, read as the reverse complement.
AGCAGCTGGCGCTGCAGCTGGGCATCGAGCTGGTCCGCTTCGACATGTCCGAATACATGGAGCCGCATTCGATCAGCCGCCTGATCGGTGCCCCTCCGGGCTATGTCGGCTTCGACCAGGGCGGCCTGCTGACCGAAAAGATCGTCAAGACGCCGCACTGCGTGCTGCTGCTGGACGAAATCGAAAAGGCGCACCCGGACATCTTCAACATCCTGTTGCAGGTGATGGACCGCGGCGTGCTGACCGATACCAACGGGCGTGAGGCCAACTTCAAGAACGTAGTGCTGGTGATGACCACCAATGCCGGCGCGGCGCAGGCCTCGCGGCGCTCGATCGGCTTCACCAAGCAGGACCATGCCACCGACGCGATGGAGACCATCCGCCGCAGCTTCACCCCGGAATTCCGCAACCGACTCGATGCGGTGGTGCAGTTCCAGGCGCTGGGCTTCGAGCACATCCTGCGCGTGGTCGACAAGTTCCTGATCGAGCTGGAGATGCTGCTGCAGGACAAGCACGTCAGCCTGTCGGCCACCCCGACCGCGCGCGACTGGCTGGCCCACCATGGTTTCGACCCGCTGATGGGTGCCCGTCCGATGGCCCGCGTGATCCAGGACAAGATCAAGCGTCCTCTGGCCGACGAGCTGCTGTTCGGCAAACTGGTCAACGGCGGCAAGGTGAACATCGATGTCCGCGACGACGAGCTGGTCGTCGAGACCCAGGCCGAGCCGGAGCGCCTGCTGCCGGTCACCGTGGAGTGAGCTGACGCCGGGCCTGGCCCGGCGGACCTGAAATGACAAGGGCGGCTGCGGCCGCCCTTGGTTGTTTTGGGCCTGTCGCCTGCGGCCTTGCTGAGAGGGTACGGAGGCATCAATGCTGTTCCGTGAGCGCGATGGGGCATTGCTTCATGTGTATCGCGCAACGATACGGGATACAGTGATGTATCATCGGTTTTCGCCACAAGGGCCTCGAGCGGCTCTACCGTTCCGGTAGCAGCAGCGGGGTCCGGCACAGTCACACCAGCAGAGTGCTGATGATCCTGTCGATCCTGGATGTGGCGTCAGGTCCCGAGGATCTCGCCATGCCTGGATTGCGCCTCCACAAGCTGCGCGGCGACCTGAAGGGGCATTGGTCTGTGTGGGTCAATGGGAACTGGCGGATCACCTTCCGTTTCACCGGTGGCGACGTGGAGCTGCTGGACTACCTGGACTATCACTGAGGCCGCGCATGATTCATCACCATCCACACCCGGGGCAGACGATCAAGGCAATGGTTTTCGATCCGATGGATCTCTCGGTGACCGAAGCGGCCGAGCGCTTGGCAATGTCGCGGGTGGCATTGTCGCGGGTGTTGAACGGGAAGGCGGGCATCAGCCCCGATTTGGCCATTCGCTTGGAAATGGCCGGGGTCAGTACGGCGGCTTTCTGGATGGGGCTGCAATCCAGCTACGATCTCTGGCTGGCGCGGCAGCACGAGCAGCCGCGGGTGCTTCCACTGGTTGCGCCTGTGCGGTGACGCCCTTCATGACAAGGGCGGCTTCGGCCGCCCTTGTCATATGCGCCATCAACGGCCGCGCTGGCGGGCCTTCTTCTGGAAGGTGGCTTCGTCGATCGGTTCGATCTGCGCCACCCGGCAGTGGTCGGCATCGGTGCGCAGCTGGCTGCGGCCGGCGCTGCACAGCAGGCCCTGCTGGCCTTCGGTGATGAAGCTCAGTTTCCGCGAGTAGCCGGCAGTGGAGCAGTCGTTCTGGAAGTGCACGACATAGTGGTCCTGGCCATTGCGCAGCAGGATGTTCCGCGAAACGCCGGCGCGCACGATCTGCTGGTCGCTGCCCAGCTGGATGCAGTCACTGGCCGTGGAAGGGGGCTCGGCGGCGCGCACAGGCGATGCGCTGGCGGACGCGGCAACGGCGACGAGCAGGGCGGTCAACGTGAGCATGTTCATGGCGGGGCAGGGGAATGGCGATCCGGACTGGATCGGGTCCCACGATGCCGCCACGGATGAAGATGCGAATCTGCCGCAAGCAGGGCTGACCGACGCCACGGTGCGTTCGGTCACGATGACCTCCGGCAGGGCCGGATTGCAGGCATGACAAAAGGCCAGCAACCAGGGCTGGCCTTGTCGAAGTGGCGCAACGCGCCGACCGCTTACTTCATGCGGTAGGTGATACGACCCTTGGTCAGGTCGTACGGGGTCATTTCAACCTTGACCCGGTCACCGGTGAGGATGCGGATGTAGTTCTTGCGCATGCGGCCGGAAATGTGGGCGATGATTTCGTGCCCATTTTCCAGGCGAACGCGGAAAGTGGTGTTCGGCAGCGTCTCGCTGACGGTGCCCTCGAACTCGATGGAATCGTCTTTCGACATGTAGTCCTGTGCGGTTCAGAAAACGGCCACGCTGGGCCTAAGGCGCAGTATTTTACGCGTGACCGGCCCAGCTTGCAAAGTTTGTGTTAACCCCCGGCCAAACGCTGTGCCGGCAGGCGTCCGACCGCCTGCGTCCACGGGCCTTCACGGCCGTCATGGCGCACCGCGTGGCGGACGTGCTGCAGGAACGCCGCGCGCGGCAGGTGCTCGGCGCCCATCCGCAGCAGGTGCGGATTCTCCACCTGGGCATCGATCAGCGCCCAGCCCCAGCCGTGAAGCGTGGATGCCAGCGCGGCCAGGGCGATCTTGGAGCCGCCGCTGGCGCCACTGAACATGCTCTCGCCGAAGAACATCGTCCCGATCGCCACCCCGTAGATGCCGCCGACCAGCGTCTGCCGGTCCCAGACCTCGAAGGAGTGGGCAAAGCCGAGGTCATGCAGCTGGCTGTAGGCCTCGACCATGTCGGGGCTGATCCAGGTGCCGTCCTGGCCGGGCCGCAGTGCCGCCGCACAGGCGCGCATCACCCGGCTGAAGGCGGTGTCGGCGGTGACCTCCCATGTGCTGCCGCGCAACTGGCGGCGGAAGCGGCTGGACAGATGCACGCCATCGGTACGGAACACCATGCGCGGGTCGGGCGACCACCACAGGATCGGCTCGCCCTCGCTGAACCATGGAAAGATGCCGCCCGCATACGCGTTGAGCAGGCGCGCCGGGTGCAGGTCGCCGCCCACGGCGAGCAGGCCGTCGGGCTGGCGCAGGGCGGTCTCGGCCGGCGGGAAGGGGGCGTCCGGCGCGTCGGCCAGGCGCCAGGGCAGCTGGCGGGTCATGCCGGCATTGTATTCGTCGCGGCCCCGCGTGAATGCCGCGGTAGATGCCAACCTTGGTTGGCAGGTCACCCGTCCGCGCGAAATGGGCTGTGCCCCTGCAGCTCCTGCTGGTAGCGCCGCACATCCCGTCGCTCCTGCCGGCACCACTCCTGCAACGCCTCGGCGAAATCCGCATCAGCCACCCAGTGCCGGCTGCGCACCAGTGTAGGCAGGAAGCCGCGCGCCAGCTTGTGCTCGCCCTGTGCGCCGGGTTCGAAACGGCTCAGGCCTTCGCGCAGGCAGTACTCGATGCCCTGGTAGTAACAGGCTTCGAAGTGCAGGCCGGGCAGGGTGGCGCCGCCCCAGTAGCGGCCGTACAGCGTGTCACCGCCGCGCAGGCAGAGCGCGCCGGCAATCGGCTGGCCTTCCTGCTCGGCCAGGAACAGTACCAGCCCGCGCCCCAATGAAATGGCCAGATGGCGCAGGAAGGCCTCGGTCAGGGCCGGGGCATTGCCGTACTCAAGGAAGGTCTGCAGGTAGAAGCGGTACATCGCCTGCAGGTCGGCGCGGCTGGCGTCGTCGCCATGCACCACGCGGAAGGTGATGCCCTGGCGGGCGACCTTGGCCCGTTCCTGGCGGATGTTCTTGCGGTGCTTGTGGTTCATCGCGCCGAGGAACTGGTCGAATGTCGCCCAGTCACCCGGGTTCTGCCACTGGAACTGCACGTCCTCGCGCAGCAGCCAGTCATCGCCGAACAGCGCCTCGTCCGCTGCGGCGTGGAAGTTGATATGGGCCGATGACACGGCCAGTGCCGGCAGTGCATCGCGCAACGCCGACAGCAGCGTGGTGCGCTCTGAATCGTGACGGGCCAGCAGGCGCGGCCCGGTGACCGGCGAGTACGGCACTGCGCCCAGCCACTTCGGGTAATAGTCGCGGCCATGGCGGGCATAGGCGTTTGCCCAGGCATGGTCAAACACGAATTCACCGTGGGAGTTGGTCTTCAGGTAGCCCGGAATTGCGCCGACCAAGGTGTCGCCTTCCCAGAGCGTGAAGTGCCGGGGCTGCCAGCCCCAGTCCTCGCGTAGGCAGCCGTGCTGTTCCAGGCCGGAGAGGAAGGCGTGGCTGACGAACGGATTCTGGCCGTCGTGCAGGGCATCCCAGTCGGTGGCGGGAATGAACTGCAGGGAGTCGAGGAAGCGGGGGGAGAGCATGGTTGGCAAGGATAGGCCAGGTGGATAGCGAACGGGGCTGGCGGGGCTGGGTTGGTTTGTTCCGGTTGGGGGTGAGGAAAGTTTGAATTGTCCATCCGTGTGCGCTTGGTGCGGAATCACCGGCGCACGGCTCGGCAGGGTGGCGGGGCGCTGCACGAGCGGCGCGCATCCCACCACATGGAGAAATCAACAATGAAGGGACTGAAGCTTGCAACTGCCGTGGTCGCGTGCGGCCTGATCTTTGTACCACCCGTGTTGGCTTCTGGAGATCAGCCGGCAAAAGTGCTTGAGGATCCAGGTGCCTACGCGGAAGTAGTTGCGCTGTTGGAGCGTGAAGCTGCGAACCAGCTGACGCGTCATTTGCAGGAGAGGGGTGAGCTGCGACAAATCAGCGTCAGCATCAGTCTTGATGTGAAGGCAAGATCGATGGTGATCAGCTTTGGGCCTGGATACCTTCCCGGCCCGGATCGCGGTTATGACGAGCTCTTCCTGATTCCGATGGCATCTACGTTGAGGTTCTACGCCGAGAAGTCAGGACTGGATGTGAATGATATTGACTTCCTGTTTGACGGAAAAACACTTGAGGAATACTACCCCGAGGATCTGGCCGTCCCGCCGAAGACGAAAGAGAAGTTGACGCATACATCAGCTTTGGTGTCAGCAAGCCATGGCTACATCAGCTTGCATCCCAGCAGGGAATGGAAGTTTCAGCGCCCAGCGCCTCTCGGCATTCAGGAAGACACGCTGAGTCCACTGTTTGGTGACGAACTGCAAGTATTGATGGAACAACGTAGCGGCCTGACGGTGCACCGGGCACGGAGCCGCTCCACGGAACTCCATCCGGAGTCCGGGAAGCCATGGGAGCACATGTCATCCCGCTACCACCTCAAGGCGCTTTTCCCCGAACGCACCGACATGTGGAATGAGTTTCCGAACAGCCCAGAGTCTGCTCGCGAAAAGGAAGAGGACATACGGGCTCGGCCAAACTATGCAAACCATCTGGGTGTGGATGTGATGCTGAGCCTGCACACCAATGGCAGCGATTCAGCCAGTCTGCGTGGAACCGAGGTCTACTATCATCAGGACAAACCGCAGGACAAGGCGCTGGCGGATAGCATTCTCTGTGGGATGCGTGAAATCATCCGAGCGCAACCGGGCTATCGGGATTTCCCGATTCGCGAGAGTTCGACCTCGGCCAGGCACGGCGAGAACCGCATTGGGAAGATGCCCTCGGTGATCATCGAAACCGCCTACCACTCCAATCCTGACGATGTGGCCGCCTTGCAGGACCCCGTCTTCCGCTCGGCGGCGATGAAAGGGGTGGAGAAGGGCTATCGCCTGTGGGCACAGGGCAAGGCTTGTGAGCCTTTGACGCTTCACCCCCTTCCCGATGTCGAGGTTTCGCTGCAGGCGGTGCGCGAGCTGACAGTGGGTTTCGCGGGCAATCCCCAGTACCCCCTGGAACTTGAAGTGGCCGTGGCAGATTGCGACCGGCCCGGATACTGCACGCCGTGGAAGGGCCGCTTTGAAGATCCGGATGCGCCGGTGAAGTTCGAAGTGAGCTGCTCCTCCACGGAGCCCGGCTCAGTCCGCTGGAATGTCCTGTTGCGCGATGCGGACGATGTCGTCGCGGCACCGGTGGCGTTCACCCAGTCCTGCGTCCGGGCCTGAGTGATGCCTGGAGAGGGTAGAAGGGTTGCGAAAACGGGCGCTTGCGCGCCCGTTTTCCTTAGTCGAGCATAGCTCGACTCTACAAACCACCGGTCAGCTGGCCTTGCCCTGCGCGTCCAGATAGCGCTCGGCGTCCAGAGCGGCCATGCAGCCGAAGCCGGCCGAGGTGATCGCCTGGCGGTAGTGTTGATCGGCCACGTCGCCGGCGGCGAACACGCCTTCCACCGAGGTCTGGGTAGCGTTGCCGCCCAGGCCCGAACGGATTTCCAGGTAGCCGTTGTTCATCGCCAGCTGTCCGTCGAACAGGGTGGTGTTCGGGTGGTGGCCGATGGCCACGAAGAAGCCGTGGGCGTCGATGTCGCGGGTGCCGCCGTCCAGGGTGGACTTCACGCGCACGCCGGTCACGCCGGCATCGTTGCCCAGCACTTCCTCCACCTGGTGGTGCCAGACGGTCTCGATCTTGCCTTCGGCCACCTTCCTGAACAGCTTGTCCTGCATGATCTTCTCCGCCTTCAGGGTGTCGCGGCGGTGGACCAGGTAGACCTTGCGGGCGATGTTGGACAGGTACAGGGCTTCTTCCACGGCGGTGTTGCCGCCGCCGACCACGACCACGTCCTGGTCGCGGTAGAAGAAGCCGTCACAGGTGGCACAGGCGGACACGCCGCGGCCCTTGAACTGGTCTTCGGTCGGGATGCCCAGGTACTTGGCGGTGGCGCCGGTGGCGATGATCAGCGCGTCGCAGGTGTACTCGTGGCTGTCGCCGATCAGCTTGAACGGGCGCTGCGACAGGTCGGCGGTGTGGATGTGGTCGAAGATGACCTCGGTCTCGAAGCGCTCGGCGTGGGCCTGCATGCGCGCCATCAGGTCCGGGCCCATCAGGCCGTGGGCGTCACCCGGCCAGTTGTCCACCTCGGTGGTGGTCATCAGCTGACCGCCCTGCTGCAGGCCAGTGATGACGACCGGCTTCAGGTTGGCACGGGCGGCGTAGACGGCGGCGGTCCAGCCGGCCGGTCCGGAACCGAGGATGACGAGGCGCTGGTGGCGGGAGGGCAGGCTGGTGCTCATGTAGACTCGCGAAAAGGTAGATGGGACAAGGCGCTGGCGATGTTTGCGCAGCATCCGTGGCTGGTCATAGAGTGGCGGCTGGGGCAGGGCGATTCAAGCCGATGAACAGAACGCCGTCATCCAGCGGTGGTTTCGGCCCTGTCCGGGCCCGGTCAGAAGTCGCATAACTGAAAACTGACGCCGTCTCATTTATTATCAATCACTAACAGCGCATTCCAAAGGTATGGTCTAAGGTGGCGAAGCAGGTCCCTGAACGCTCCAAGTCGGACGACAGCAAGGCGTCACGTCGCACGGCCGCGGCGGCGACGACCGACAATCCACGCCGCCAGCGCCTCTGGCGCGACCTGGGCCTGATCGCGATCGCGCCGGCCCTGCTCTATCTGGCGGCGAGTCTTTTCACCTATTCAGCGACGGATCCGGGCTGGTCGCATACCGGCAGCGTGGTCGCGCCGGTGCACAACCTCGGTGGTCGCGCGGGCGCCTGGATCGCCGACGTGCTGCTGCAGTTGTTCGGCTACATCGCCTTCCTGCTGCCGGTGGTGCTCGGTGCGCTGTCGTGGATTGCCATGTTCGGCCTCAAGCGCGAGAGCAAGGGCGAGAACGACCTGGACCCGGCGCTGCGCCTGGTCGGCCTGGTCGGTTTCCTGATTGCTGGCACCGGCTTCCTGCATGTACGCCTGTTCAGTGGCGATGTCTCCAGCGCCGGCGGCATTCTCGGCAAGCTGGTTGGCAATTCGCTCACGGTGGGCTTCGGTGCGCTGGGCGCGAACCTGTTCGTGCTGGTGCTGCTGCTGGCCTCGATTACCCTGGCCACCGGGCTGTCCTGGTTCACGGTGATGGAAAAGATCGGCCGTGGCGTGATGTCGCTGGCACCGTTGCTGGCGCGCAAGAAGGAAGAAGTCACCGAGTGGCAGCAGACCCGGGTGATGCGCGAGGAGCGCCAGGAAGTGCGCAAGGCCGATGCCGAGGTCCGCGCCAAGCGCGAGCCGGTGAAGATCGAGCCGCGCCCGGAACCGGTGATCGAGAAGAGTGACCGGGCCAAGCGCGACACGCAGATCCCGATGTTCCGTGGCGTCAACGGCGACGGCTCGGACCTGCCGCCGTTGGCCCTGCTGGACGACCCCAAGCCGCAGCCGGTGGGCTACGACAAGGAAACCCTGGACGCGCTGTCACGGCAGATCGAGTTCAAGCTGAAGGATTTCCGCATCGACGCCCAGGTGGTCGGCGCCAACCCCGGGCCGGTCATCACCCGCTTCGAGATCGAGCCCGCGCCGGGCATCAAGGTCAGCCAGATCAGTTCGCTGGACAAGGACATCGCGCGCGGCCTGTCGGTGAAGTCGGTGCGCGTGGTCGACGTGATTCCGGGCAAGTCGGTGATCGGCCTGGAAATTCCCAACGTCACCCGCGAGATGATCTACCTGTCCGAGCTGTTGCGCTCGAAGGAATACGACAAGTCGGCCAGCGTGCTGACCCTGGCGCTGGGCAAGGACATTGCAGGGCGCTCGACCGTGGCCGATCTGGCGCGCATGCCGCACCTGCTGGTGGCCGGTACCACCGGTTCGGGCAAGTCGGTGGCGGTCAACGCGATGGTGCTGAGCCTGCTGTTCAAGGCCTCGCCGAAAGACCTGCGGATGCTGATGATCGACCCGAAGATGCTCGAGCTGAGCGTCTACCAGGGCATCCCGCACCTGCTGGCGCCGGTGGTCACCGACATGAAGGAGGCTGCCAACGGCCTGCGCTGGTGCGTGGCCGAGATGGAGCGCCGCTACAAGCTGATGAGCGCGGTGGGCGTGCGCAACCTGGCCGGCTTCAACAAGAAGGTGAAGGAAGCGCAGGATGCCGGCCAGCCGCTGATGGACCCGCTGTTCAAGCCGAACCCGGAGCTGGGCGAGGCGCCGCGTCCATTGGAGACGCTGCCGTTCATCGTCATCTTCATCGACGAATTCGCCGACATGATGATGATCGTCGGCAAGAAGGTGGAAGAGCTGATCGCGCGCCTGGCACAGAAGGCGCGTGCGGCCGGCATCCACCTGATCCTGGCCACGCAGCGCCCGTCGGTGGACGTGATCACCGGCCTGATCAAGGCCAACATCCCGACCCGTATCGCCTTCCAGGTCAGCTCCAAGATCGACTCGCGCACCATCCTCGACCAGTCCGGCGCGGAGACCCTGCTGGGCCACGGCGACATGCTGTACCTGCCGCCGGGCACCGCGCTGCCCGAGCGCGTGCATGGTGCGTTCGTGTCCGATGACGAAGTGCACCGCGTGGTCGAGCACCTCAAGGCGATGGGCCCGGCCGACTATGTCGACGGGGTGCTGGACGAGGTGCAGACGATGGGCGACGGCGTGGTCGTCGGTGCCACCGGCCTGCCCGAGACCAGTGCGGCCGGCGACGAGTCCGACCCGCTGTATGACGAAGCGCTGCGGGTGGTCACCGAGACCCGCCGCGCCTCGATTTCCGGCGTGCAGCGCCGGCTGAAGATCGGCTACAACCGTGCAGCGCGACTGATCGAGGCCATGGAAGCGGCCGGCGTGGTCAGCCCGCCCGAGCACAACGGCGACCGCACGGTGCTGGCACCGCCGCCGCAGAAGTAAGGCCCGACGTATCCCCCACGACGTCCAAGGAACCGACGCATGCTTCACCCCGTACCAAGCGCGCTGGCGCTGGCGCTGGCAGCCTTCCTGGCTGCCGGCCCGGCACTGGCAGAAACCGCCACCTCCGCGCCCGCCACGGCGCCGCCTTCCACCAGCGGCGATACCGAAGCCAGCAATAATTTCAGCATTGTCCGTTACCGCGCCGACTACCAGGTGCGGCCGGATGCGGGCAATGTGCAGACCGAAACCTACGAAGTCCTGCTCAAGACCAAGGCCTCCGTCGAGCAGTTCAGCCAGGTGCGGCTGAGCTACAGCGAAAAGATGGAGACGCTGGAAGTGCTCGGTGCCTACACCATCACCGCCGATGGCCAGCGCCGCGACGTGCCGGCCGATCGCATCTACACCCAGGAGAGCTACTCCAGCGCCTCGGCGGCGATGTATGCCGACCGCAAGGTGCGGGTGATCGTGTTCCCGAACCTGGCCCCGGGCACGCGCCTGTACTACCAGGTGCGCCGCACCCAGGCCACGCCGTACTTCCCGGGCTATTTCGGCCTGTGGGAGACCTTCAACGTCTTCACCGAGTACGAAGACGCCGAGGTCACCCTGACTGCGCCGGCCAGCCTGCCGATGTTCGTCGACAGCCGCGGCGTGCAGGGCAGCGATCGCCCGACGGTGAAGAACGGCCAGGCGCAGTGGCGCTGGCGCTACCAGCGGCGCGAAGCCATGCCGGCACAGAACTGGTCGGCGGCGGGCTGGGAGTTCGGCCCGAACATCATGGCCAGCACGTATCGTGACTGGTCGCAGATGGGACGCGCCTACCAGCTCAAGGCCGGCCCGGCGGCCGACGTGACCCCGGCGCTGCAGGCGCTGGCTGATGAAATCACCGCTGGCATCAGCGACCGGCGCGAGCAGGCCGATGCGCTGTACCGCTGGGTGGCGCAGAACATCCGCTATGTGGCGGTGTACCTGGGCAATGGCGGCCTGGAGCCGAACAGCGCGCAGAGCATCCTCGACAACCACTATGGTGACTGCAAGGACCATGTGACGATCCTCGAGGCACTGCTGGCAGCCAAGGGCATCGCCAGCTCGCCGGTGCTGATCGGTGCCGGCGGTGGCCCGACGCTGCCGAAGATTCCGGTGCTGGGCCGCTTCAACCACGCCATCACCTACATCCCGGAATTCGATCTGTACCTTGATTCGACCACCGCGTGGGCCCGCTTCGGGCAGCTGCCGGAAGGTGACCTGGGTGCGCCGGTGATGCGTACCCGCGACGCCACGCTGGCACGCACCCCGGCCAACACGCCGCAGCGCAATGCCACCTCGATGGAAGTGCGTTTCACCTTCGACGCCAACGGCAACCTGCGCGGCGAGACCATTCCGAAGCTGGGCGAGAACGCCGAGATCGGCATGCGCGCCCAGTTCTCCCAGCTCAACGCGCAGAATCGTGCGCGCGCCGAGGAGCAGATCATGGCCGCGTCCGGTTTCGACGGGCGAGGGCAGCTGCAGATCCAGGGCGTGCCGGTCGACCTGACCCGGCCGTTCGGCTATCGCATGGCCTTCCAGGCCGAGGACTACGCCGACTTCAGCGTGGCCGGCGGCATGGCCGTGCCGGATCCGCCGGGCGGCGAGTCGGTGCGTGGCCTGTACGCCACCGCTTCTGCGCCGGCCAACGAGACGCCGTTCTACTGCAATGCCAGCCTGCGCGAGGAAACCTATCGCCTGCAGTTCCCTGCCAATGCGCCGATCATCGCCATCCCGGCCAACCAGCGTTTCACCAACGCCGCTGGCGAGTACCGCGTGGACTGGAGCCGCGAGGGGCAGGACGTGATCGTGCGCCATCGCCTGCAGCAGAACGCGGTGCGTGGCCCGGAGGCGCTGTGCCAGCCGCAGGACTACACCGCATTCCGCGCGTTGTATCGCGAAGTGCGGCGTGGCTTCCGTGGCCAGGTGCTGTACGGCAAGCTGCCGGGCTCGGGCGGCTGAATCGCCGATGGACGTTCAGGGCGGCATAATGTCGCCCTGATCGCCCATTCATCTTTCCCCGGGCACACTGGCAACCACCTTTCCTGGCGCCCGCGCCCACAGGATTCCCGCATGAACTTCCGCTTCCGTCGTTTCCTTGCCACCACCACCCTGGCCGTGGCCTGCGCCGCCGCCGGCAGCGCCTGGGCAGGCGCCCGCGATGACCTGAAGACCTTCACCAGTGGCCTGAAGGGCCTGGATGGCCAGTTCAGCCAGCAGGTGTTCGACAGCCGCGGCAAGGTGAAGGAATCGACCAGTGGCCGCGTGGCCCTGTCGGCGCCGCGCCTGTTCCGCTGGGAATACGTGCGCCCGCACGAGCAGTTGATCGTGGCCGACGGCAAGAAGGTCTGGATGTACGAACCGGACCTGGAGCAGGCCACCGTGCGCGAGCAGGGCAAGGAAGAGCAGAACAGTCCGCTGACCGCGCTGATCAACCCGGCGCTGCTGGAACAGCAGTACGACGTCAGTGAAGAGGCTGCGCAGCGCGACGGCCTGCAGTGGCTGTCGCTGTCGCCGAAGCGCGAGACCGAAGCCAGCTTCCAGTACGCCGCGCTGGGCTTCAATGCCCAGGGCCTGGCCAAGATGGAAATCACCGATGCGGTTGGCCAGCGCACCGTGATCAGCTTCAGCGGCTGGAAGCGCAACCCGGGCTTTGCCGCCGGTACCTTCAGCTTCACCCCGCCGAAGGGCACCGACGTCATCGGTAATTGACCTGTGGGCGGAGGCGCCTTGGTGGGTGTCAACCTTGGTTGACACGCTTTTGATCTGCCGGCCAGCGGCCGGCACTACCAGACATCGCGTCCCGCCCGCCGGGCACGGCCCGGCGCTACCGTTGGGCGGCGCGGTACAATGACCGGGTGGCAAGACATCGTTCAACTTCCTTCCCTGGTCCCGATCTGCTGAGCGTCGATCGGGAACACCTGCGCCCGCTGGCCGAGCGCATGCGTCCGCGCACTCTCGACGAAATGGTTGGGCAGAAGCGCCTGCTGGCGCCGGACAGCGCGCTGCGTCGCGCGGTCGAATCCGGTCGCGTGCATTCGATGATCCTGTGGGGGCCGCCAGGCTGTGGCAAGACCACGCTGGCGCTGTTGCTGGCCGAGTACGCCGACGCAGAATTCCGTGCCATCTCCGCCGTGCTCTCCGGCCTGCCGGAGGTGCGCCAGGTGTTGGCCGAGGCCGCGCAGCGTTTCGCCGAAGGCCGGCGCACCGTGCTGTTCGTGGATGAGGTGCATCGCTTCAACAAGGCGCAGCAGGATGCGTTCCTGCCGCACATCGAGCGCGGCACGATCCTGTTCGTCGGCGCTACCACCGAGAATCCGTCGTTCGAGCTGAACTCGGCGCTGCTGTCGCGTTGCCGCGTGCATGTGCTGGAAGGTGTTTCGCCGACCGATATCGTCGAGGCGCTGGAACGTGCGCTGGCTGATCGCGAGCGCGGCCTGGGCGAAGAGGGTATCGAGGTCGCCCCCGAACTGCTGCTGGAAATCGCCACCGCCGCCGATGGCGACGTGCGCCGTGCGCTGACCCTGTTGGAGATCGCTGCGGAACTGGCGGGCGGGGAGGGGGGGCGCATCACCCCACAGACCCTGGCCCAGGTGCTGGCCGATCGCACCCGTCGCTTCGACAAGGGTGGCGAGCAGTTCTACGACCAGATCTCGGCGCTGCACAAGTCGGTACGCAGCTCCAACCCGGATGCCGCGCTGTACTGGCTGACCCGCATGCTTGATGGTGGCTGCGACCCGTCCTACCTGGCGCGCCGGTTGACCCGCATGGCCATCGAGGATATCGGCCTGGCCGATCCGCGCGCGCAGAGCATGGCGCTGGAAGCCTGGGACATCTACGAGCGGCTGGGCAGCCCGGAAGGCGAGCTGGCGTTCGCGCAGCTGGTGCTTTACCTGGCCAGCACCGCCAAGTCGAACGCCGGCTATGCCGCCTTCAACCAGGCCAAGGCCGACGTGCGCGAGAGCGGCACCGAAGAAGTGCCGCTGCACCTGCGCAATGCGCCGACCAAGCTGATGAAAGAGCTCGGCTACGGCGCCGAGTACCAGTACGACCATGACGCCGAGGGTGGCATCGCGCTGGACCAGACGGGTTTCCCGGATGCGATGGGCGAACGGGTGTACTACAACCCGGTGCCGCGTGGCCTGGAAATCAAGCTGAAGGAAAAGCTGGACCGGCTGCGTGCCGAGCGCGAAGCGGCGAGGGCGGCAAAGGGTCGCTGACCCGGTTTATGTAGCGTCGAGCCGCGCTCGACTCCGCTCTGGACCGGGCCAGCAGCGCCTGCGGCAACGGCAGCCGAGCATGGGCTCGGCTCTACAGGGCCAATGGCAGCCGAGCATGGGCTCGGCTCTACAGGGCCAATGGCAGCCGAGCATGGCTCGGCTCCACATTGTTCCCGGCGGCGGTCTTTGGCACACTGCGCGGCCACTTTTTCAAGGATTGATGCCGTGCAGGAAATGATTCTGCCGTTGAAGCGCTACGCCCAGTTCGAGGGGCGTGCCAACCGTCGTGAGTACTGGATGTTCCAGCTGTTCATGCTGATCGTCTCCGCCGTCCTGATGGTGCCGCTCGTTGCCGGGCTGGTGATGCAGTCCGACGTCCTGGGCATCGCGTCGATCATCCTGTTTGTCGTGTTCTGGCTGGCCACGTTCGTGCCGGTCATCGCCGTCACCGTGCGCCGCCTGCACGACTGCAACCAGTCGGGCTGGATGTACCTGCTGGCCTTCGTTCCGTTCGGCGGCCTGGTGATCTTCGTATTCGCGCTGCTGCCGGGCACGCCGCAGGAAAATGCTTATGGTCCGGTGCCTTCGGGGCCGTGACATTTCGCGAGTCGGGCATGGCTCGACTCCACAAGAGGCAAAGAAAAGAAGCCGGCATTTCGCCGGCTTCGTCTTTACTTGATGGTGCAGTCGCCGAAGGACAGGTAGTCCGTGCCGGAACTGAACTGCAGCGTGCAGCTGGCGGTGAACGTCGCGCCTTCTTCCAGTGCGCCCAGCTTGGCCGCCTGCTGTTCGTCGTCGCTGGTCAGTCGGGCCAGGACATTGCCCTGGTCGTCGCCGGCCTCGATCAGCGGCTCGCCCGCCAGGTTGCTGGAAACGCTCAGGGCTACGGCAGTGAATGTCACCGTCTGGTTGAGTTGGTCCATGCCCAGTGACGAATTGCCGGCTTCTTCAAAGGCCTGGTAGAGCGTTGGCAGGTCCTGTGCGGCATGGGCGGCCAGCGGCGCAAGCAGGCCGAGGGAGAGGGCGATCAGGGTGGTGTGCTTCAAGGGAGTCTCACAATCATGGGATCCAATCCCATGGCGGTTGTGTGCAGATGAACGCGACCCGGATGGCGGCGAGTGCCCGCCATCCATGGCTGCGCTGGAAGCGGGGCGATCCAATGCCCCGATGGGCGGCAAAATAGGGGAATTGCTGCCCCTTGCGCAACCCGGGCATGCGCGCGCGTGATACACAGCGTGACGTTTGATCGATGTGATAATCATTCGCGTTTAAGGTAGACTGCGGTCCCTTGTGAACCGGCGGCCCTGGGCCGCTTCTGCCGCCCCTGATGAAGCACTTTGTTCCGCCTTCGCGCCGTGGTCCGCTGGCCCGCGGCTTGGCCGCCTTGATGATGGGTCTGCTCCTGGTCACCCCATATGCCCATGCACAGCAGCGCAACCCGCTGCAGAAGATCGGCCGCACCGTGCTCGACGAGCCTGCGGCCAGCTATCGCTTCGAGCATTTCGTGGTGGACAGTCCCGACCAGCAACGCCGCTGGCGGGTGAACCTGGCGATTCCGGCCAAGGCCGGCAAGACGCCATCCCCGGTGCTCTACGCGCTGGACGGCAACGCCGTCGCGATGGTCCTGGATCAGCCGTTGCTGGCCGAGCTCGCCGCGCGCAAGGCGCCACCGGTGCTGGTGCTGATCGGCTACGACAACGACCTGCGCATCGACTCCAAGGCGCGCACCCGCGACTACACCGCATGGATCGATCGCGCCGACGACGAGAGCGGTACGACCCAGGCGGTTGGCGGTGGGGCTGCCGCGTTCCTGGATGTGATCGAGCGCCGCATCAAGCCGGAAGTGGAGCGTCGCGCGCGCATCGACACGCAGCAGCAAGCGCTGTGGGGCCACTCACTGGGTGGGTTGTTCGTGCTCAATGTGCTGTACACGCGTCCGGCCGCCTTCCAGTCCTATCTGGCCGCCAGCCCGTCGCTGTGGTGGAGCCAGGGTGCGGCGCTGGGGGATCCGGAACAACAGTTCGTGCAGAACGTGCACGGCCAGCCGGCAAGGCTCTGGCTGATGCTGGGCGGTGCCGAGCGTGTCGGTGATCGCGGTAAGCGCGACATGAGCAATCCGCGCGTGGTCGCGCACCTGCGCCGCATCGGTGGCGCCACCCCGGATGCGGCGATGCAGCTGTCCGAGCGCTTGGGCAAGGTGCCGGGCCTGAGCGTGCAGTACCGCGAGTTCCCCGGCCTTGGCCACGGCCCGATGCTGCCGGCGTCGTTCCATGCGGCGCTGCATGAGCTGTACGGCGTGACCGATCGCAGCGCCGGCGATGGCGCGCCCAATGGCGGTGACAACGCCGCCGAATGAATCCCTTCGCACGCGCTGCCGTGCGACCCCACTACCCAGGCGAGGCTGCCGACGTGCAGCGGCCCAGGCAACCGATGACCCCCGCGCCACGTGGCGCGGCCTACGTGTGCAAGGAGCCTGCCATGTCGTTCCGTCCGTCTCTCCGTCTTACCTCTCTCGCTGCCGGCCTGCTGCTGGCAGTGACCGCCACCGCGCAGCCGGTGTTCGACCAGCCGGCCAACGCCACCTTCAAGGGTGAGGTCGTCTCACGCGGTGAGAACGTGGTTCCCGGCAGCACCGCCGACGTGGTCGGCCGTGGTTTCGTGCCGGGCCAGAAGGTCAGCCTGCTGCGTGGCGACAGCGTGCTCAACGCACAGCCGGTGGTGGTCGATGCCGATGGCAACTTCAAGACCCAGCTGAGCATTCCGGCCGACGCGGTGCCGGGCACCCACCCGGTGGTGGTGCGCGCCAGCCAGCCGGCTGCGGCCACGGTGCTGAAGCTGCGCGTGTCGCCGCAGTTGCCGCTGTCCGGCCAGGCGCAGTTCGCCACCCGGTCCAGCAAGCTGGTGCCGGGCCTGTACCAGTCCGCCTACAGTGCCGCCAGCAACGCAGTGTTCGTGACCTCGGCGGTGGGTCGCCCGCCGGTGACCCAGTCGCAGCTGCTGAGGCTGGACCCGACGTCGCTGAAGGTGACCAGGGCGATCACCCCGGCGCAGGTGCCGGGCAGCACCAATGGTGCGGTGTACGCGGTCTACGGCGTGGGCGTGGATGACACCAACGGCAATGTCTGGGTGACCAACACCCGCCAGAACTCGATCGCGGTCTACCGGCAGAAGGACCTGTCGCTGGTCCACCAGTTCCCGGCCGACACTGTGCCGCACGCGCGCGACGTGGTGGTCGATGGCACCCGCGGCAAGGTGTTCGCCTCGGCAACGGGCGAGGACCACCTGTCGGTGTTCGACGCCAGGACCTTCAAGGAGCTGCCGGCAGTGACGCTGGAATCCGGCGTGGACGACGGCACGTTCACACCGATGAGCCTGGTGCTGGACGAGAAGGGTGGCAAGCTGTTCACCGTCAGCATCGGCACCCCGGAAGCGGCGGTGATCGATGTGGCCAGCGGCAAGGTCGAGAAGGTCATCGATCTGGGCAATTCGATCAGTGCCTCGGGCGTGGCCTTCGATGCGGCACGCAACCGCCTGTACGTCGCCTCGCAGGGCACCGACAACCTGCTGATCGTCGACGTGGCAGCCGGCAAGGTGCTGCATGACGTGCCGGTCGGCGCCGGTGCGCTGAACGTCGCCTTCGATGATGCCTCCGGCCTGGCCTATGTCAGCAACCGTGGCGCTGGCACGGTCACCGTGGTGAATGGTGACGGCAAGGTGGTCGCCAATCTTGATGGCGGCACGCTGCCGAACCACGTCCGCGCCGATGGCAAGGGCAACGTGTTCGCGGTGAACAAGTCGCGCGGCGCTGAGGACCCGAAGGGTGACCGCATCACCCGCATCACCCCGAAACAGTAAGTCACACGGTGGGGCGGCGCGCGCGTCGCCCTGCCAGCAAGGAGAACGAGCATGAACATCGCGTCCCGTCTGCGCCTGTGTGCGCTTCCGTTGGCTGTTTCGCTGGTACTGGCCGCCTGTGGCGGCGCGTCGACACCGCCTGATGGCCAGAAGGCCGCCGAACCGCCCGCCGCAACGGCCGCTGCCGAAACCGCGTTGCCGGCAGGCTGGCAGCGCGTGGCCGGTGCCGAACTGCCGGCCGTGCATGACCAGAAGGCGGTGCTGCCGGCCAAGGTGCATTCCGATGACGGCGCCGATATCGAGGTGACCGATACCAGCCGGATCATTGCCGGTGGCGACGACGTCATCGCGGTGATCGAAGCACTTGGGTTGGGCACGCAGGTATTCGCCGCGCCGACCAACACCACCACCCAGGCCGGCCTGGCCGCGCCGCACCAGTTCCTGTTCAACCGCACCACTGGCGTGGAGGGCGTGCTGAGCCTGCAGGGCTCGCTGTTCCTCGGCAACAGCCTGCGCCGCCACACCGAGCTGGCCAAAAAGCTGCGCGAAGTCGGTGAGCCGGCGGTGGTCATCGATGATCTGCAGCCGGCGCCGGACAAGGTGCGCAAGGTCGCCGCCGCACTAGGGCTGGCCGAAGCGGGGCAAACACTGGCCACGCAGGTGCAGCGCCAGCTCGACGAGGCTGCAGCGATTGGCAAGGGCCTGGGCCATGCGCCACGACTGATCCACGTATCGGCCACCGGCGCTGGCGGCTCGCCCACTGTCGCCGGTGCCGACAGCGCGTCAGCGCAGCTGATCGCGCTGGCCGGCGGCATCAACATTGGCACCGAGGCTGGGGTGAAGAACTACTCGCAGCTGAGCAACGAGGGGGTGGTCGCCGCGGCACCGGAGGTGATCCTGGTGACCGAGCATGACCTGCGGCTGTTCGGCGGTGCCGAAGGCCTGTGGAAGGCGTACCCGACGCTGAAGCAGACGCCGGCCGGGCAGGCCAATCGGGTCTGGGTGATGCCGGATGTGCAGCTGAAGTACACCAGCGTGGGTTCTGGTGCGGGCGCGCTGGCGCTGGCCAAGGCCCTGGCGGCGTTGCCCAAAGCATGAGTCCGGCGGATCGGCGCCGCCGTCGCGGGCGGACGATGTTGATGGTGGCGTTGCTGGCACTGCTGGGGGCAGTGCTGGCGTCGTTCGCCGTGGGTCCGTTGCGGTTGCCACCGCTGGAGGTGATGCAGGCGCTGGCGGTGAAGCTGGGCCTGCTTGACCCAGAGGCAGTCAGCAGCCGTGATCTGGCCGTGGTCTGGCAGCTGCGCATTCCGCGCGCCCTGTTGGGTGCGATGGTCGGTGCGTCGCTGGCGATGGCCGGTGCCAGTCTGCAGGGCCTGTTTGGCAATCCGCTGGCCGACCCCGGCATCGTCGGTGTCAGCCAAGGTGCTGCGCTGGGTGCGGTGGCCGCCATTGTTCTCGGCGCTGCCGGTGCGGCCGGCTGGCTGGTGCCGGTGGCAGCCTTCGTCGGCGGCGCGCTGGCGATCGGCCTGACCTATGCGCTGGCCCGGCCCGGCAAAGGCAGTGGGAATGCCACGCTGCTGCTGGTCGGCATCGCGATGGCCGCGTTCTGCTCGGCGCTGATTGGTTTCCTTACTTACATCGCCAGCGAAAGCGAGCTGCAGTCGCTGGTGTTCTGGCAGATGGGCTCGCTGGCGCGCGCCAACTGGGCCGACGTGGCCGCGGTGGTGCCGCTGTTTGCGCTCGGCGTGTTTGCGCTGCAGCGACTGGCCACGCCGCTGGACATGCTGGCGCTGGGTGAGCGCCAGGCGCAGCACCTGGGGCTGGACGTGACCCGTACGCGGCGTCGCCTGGTCGCGTTCAGTGCGCTGCTGGTGGGCGCAGCGGTCGCCTTTGCTGGTTCGATCAGTTTCGTCGGCCTGGTGGTGCCGCACGTGGCGCGACTGTTGGTCGGCCCGGGTCATCGCTGGCTGCTGCCGTTGTCCGGGCTGCTCGGTGCGCTGCTGATCGTGGTGGCCGACACCGCCGCACGCACGCTCGATCCACCTGCGGAGATTCCGCTGGGCCTGTTCTCGGCCGCGCTGGGTGCGCCGTTCTTCCTGTGGCTGGTGCTGCAGCAGCGCCGCAAGGCGGCGCCATGAGCGTGCTGCTGAAACTGCACCAGGTGGTGGTGCGCCGCCAGCAGCGCGAGATCCTGCATGGCATCTCGCTGGCGTTCGAGCCGGGCACGGTGACCGCGCTGGTTGGCCCGAACGGCGCGGGCAAGTCTACGTTGCTGGCGGTGGCGGCCGGTGACCTGCGCGCCGATGCGGGCGAGGTGAGCCTGTTGGACAAACCGCTGGCCAGCTACAAGGCCGGGCCGCTGGCACGCGAGCGCGCGGTGATGCCGCAGGAGCATGGCGTGCGCTTCGCCTTCAGCGTGGAGGAAGTGGTGGCGATGGGACGGTTGCCGCATCCGCCGGATCCGCGTGTGGACGATGCACGGGTGGAAGCTGCCATCGATGCCGCCGAACTGCAGGCGCTACGCCTGCGCGAAGTGCAGCAGCTGTCCGGTGGCGAGTCCGCCCGGACCACGTTCGCGCGCGTGCTGGCGCAGGACACGCCGCTGCTGTTGCTTGATGAACCGACCGCGGCGCTGGATCTGCGCCACCAGGAGCGTACGTTGCGCAGTGTGCGTGCCTGTGCCGAAGCCGGTGCGTGCGTGATCGTGGTGCTGCACGATCTGAACCTGGCCGCCGGCTATGCCGACCGCATCGTGTTGCTGGAACAGGGCAGGGTGGCCGCCGATGGCACGCCGCTGCAGGTGCTCACCGAAGACAACCTGCAGCGGGTCTATCAGCAGGATGTGGTGGTGCTGGAGCATCCGCGGCGCGGGGTGCCGTTGGTGGTGGTGACGTAGTCCGGATCTGCTGCCGTCGCCGCGTATCATGTCTGACCGGTATTCCCTCAATGGACTGATGCAATGATCTGTAGCATTTCGCGCGGCACGCTGCTGGCCGTGTTGGTTGGCTTCGCAGGCGCTGCGACTGCGGCTTCCACCTCTCCGGTTTCGCTGACCGATGCGGCGGAGAATGCCTCGCTGATCGAGATACGGCATTCCGCTGGCGCGGGTTCTCCTGTTGCGTCCATCCGGACGCAGTACTTCGCCAGCGAGGAAATGTCCGTGAGTTGGGATGACCAGCAGGTGCTGGTGCTTTGCAAGGAGGCGGCATACCTGCAGATTCCCCCTGCCAAGCTCAAGGCCGCTGCGTTGAGCACCGAGCAGCGGCAGATGATCGTCTACCAGGCGCTGATGTCCGGCCTGGGTGCTGTCGCGGGCGTGGTCGGGCCGGCGGGCGAGGTGGTGGCTGTGGCGGATGACGGAAGCGAGACCCGCAGCATTGGTGAAAGCCATTGGGCGTACGGTATCGAGCGCTACGACGTCACCACCCAGCGCATGCCGGGCGGCGCGCTGCGTGTGCATTCCCGCAAGACCGAGACCGTGAACACGACGCCCCCGGCGAGCCCGGACGACACGTTCAGCACCGAGGATGACCAGGCGGCACGCCTGTCCGAACTGGCGCCGGTGGGGAGCTGGACCGAGGTGCTGATCCATGGTGGCCCGCAGCTGCCGCACATTGACCCGGCGACGTCGCTGAAGGGGTGGATTTCGATGGGGGATGACCAGGCGGCGACCGTGGCCGAGGCGCGCACGCTGCACGGCTGCAAGTAAGGGCTGAGAGGAGGCAGATCCCTTTGCCCAGGGGCAAAGGGATCTGACCCCGATCATTGTCGGCCTCATCGTTCCATTTATGTTTGCAATATTCACTTGCGCGCCAGATTGGCAGGTCTAGAATGCGCCCCATGAATCGGATGCCGCTCCTGAAGTTTTTCACCCTGACCCGCGCCAACGCGGAACGGGCGTGTCTGCCTGGAGCCCCACGAGGCCGTTGAAGCGGCCATCGCTGGACCTTCGACAGAGCGCCCCCCGGGGCGCTCTTTTCGTTTCTGTTTCTTGTGAGTCGACTGACAGTCGACGCTACCCAGCCGACGCTACCCAGTACTGCAAAGGAGAACGTGCCATGCACCAGATCGCCGAGACCGAACGCTAGCCGCGCACCCTGTCGCCAACCGGGGGGCGCGGCCCCTGAAGTTGGCTTTGCAGGAACCTCTATATGAACACCCAAGTCCTTTCCCGTCGTCGCAACCTTGGCATCATTGCCCACATCGACGCCGGCAAGACCACGCTGACCGAACGCCTGCTGTGGAAAAGCGGCGAGATCCACCGCGTCGGTGAAGTGCACGACGGCAACGCGACCACCGATTTCTCGGCGATCGAACGCGAACGCGGCATCACCATCGGCGCTGCCGCCGTGCAGGCGCAGTGGGCGCCGCGCGACCTGCCGCCGCATCGGCTGACCCTGATCGACACCCCTGGCCACATCGACTTCGCCATCGAGGTCGAGCGTTCACTGCGCGTGCTCGACGGCGCCGTGGCCGTGTTCTCGGCCGTGGATGGCGTGCAGCCGCAGTCCGAAACCGTGTGGCGCCAGGCGCGTCGCCACCGCGTGCCGCTGATCGCTTTCGTCAACAAGATGGACCGCGTCGGCGCTTCGTTCGAGCGCGTACTGGAGCAGCTGCGGGACAAGCTGCGGGCGCGGCCGTGGGCGCTGGGCGTGCCGTTGGGCAGCGAAAGTGGCTTCAACGGCTGGGTCGATCTGGTCGATGAGCGCGTGCTGCAGTGGCAGGATGGTGCCGCAACCACGGTGACCCCGTGGGAGCAAGCGACGCGGGCCCAGTGGCAAGCCCAGCGCGATGCGCTGGTCGAGGCCGTGGCCGATCACGATGAGCAACTGGCCGATGCCTGGCTGGAAGGTCGCGTGATCGATGCCGGGCAGCTGCGCGCGGCGATCCGCCGGGCGACGCTGGCGGGTGCGGGCGTGCCCGTGCTGGCCGGTGCTGCGTTCAAGGACAAGGGTATCGAGACGCTGCTGGACGCCGTGGTCGATTACCTGCCGTCGCCGCTGGATCGCCCTGCCGTCAGCGCCGAAAGCGATGAGGGCGAGGTCGTGCTGCCGCCGGACCCGGACGGTCCGCTGGCCGGCCTGCTGTTCAAGATCACCCACCAGCAGCACGGCGCGTTGAGCTTCGTGCGGCTGTACTCGGGCACCTTGAAGGTGGGCGATGCGGTGGCCAGTTCGCAGCATCCGCAGGGGCGGCGTGTCAGTCGCCTGGTGCGGGTGCAGGCCGACCAGACCCACGACATCGAACAGGCCGTGGCCGGTGACATCGTTGCAGTGCTGGGCTGGAAGGATGCGGTCAGTGGTGAAACGCTGAGCGGTCGTGCGCAGCCGCTGCGCCTGGAGAACATCCAGGCACAGGCACCGGTGCTGGCGTGGCGGTTGGAGCCGGCGCGTGCGGCCGACCTGATCCGGATGGCACAGGGTTTGGCCAGCCTGGCCCAGGAAGATCCCTCGTTCCGCGTCGAAACCGATCGCGACACGGCGGAGACCCTGGTCTGGGGCATGGGCGAACTGCACCTGGAGGTGATGGTCGAGCGCCTGCGCAGCGAATGGAAGGTCGACGTAGGCGTAGGTGCGCCGCGCGTGGCCTACCAGGAGACGCCGACGCGTGCGATGACCGGCGTCGTCGGGCGGCTGGTCAAGCAGACCGGCGGCCAGGGCCAGTTCGCGCACGTGGTGCTGGATGTATCGCCGCGCGAGGACGACCAGGTCGTATTCAACGACCGCATCGTCGGTGGCGTGGTTCCGCGCAGCTTCATCGCGGCGGTGGAGAAGGGCGTGCGTGCTGCGTTGTCGGAAGGTCCGCAGGGCCATCCGGTGGTCGGCATCGAGGTCAGTCTTGTCGATGGCCAGACCCATGCCAAGGACTCCTCGGAGATGGCGTTCCATCGCGCAGGCGCCGAGGCGATCAAGGCGGCGCTGGCCGAAGGCGGCACGCAGCTGCTGGAGCCGGTGATGGCGGTGACGGTGCATTCGCCGTCAGCGTCGGTGGGTGATGTGGTCGGCGACCTCAACCGCCGCCATGGTCGCATTGCCCGCATCGACGATCAGGATGGTCGCGCCGAGGTCAGTGGCTTCGCACCGCTGGCGCAGCTGGTGGGCTATACCACCTCGCTGCGTTCGCTCAGCCAGGGGCGGGCCAGCAGCGAGGCGCACCTGCATGGCTACGAGCCGGTGCGCGCTGCATGAAGAAGGTGAGGGGAGCCCGTTCGCGGGCTCCCTTTTTTGTGGGTTCGGGTTGCCGCATCCATGCATGGCGTGGATCTACCGGGTGATCGGGTCGCGAGCGCTGCACTAGAGCCACGCCATGCGTGGATGGGGCCCTCGCGATGCGCTTTTTTTTGCATTGCGATGCAACAAAACTGCAGAAAAAGCTGGATTAAAGTGATGCCTCACGATAAATTGCGCACCCCCCGTTGCTCGCCGCCGCCCGCACCCCTCTCATGCGTGATGACAAAGACCCCGGAACCCTGGAGCTGACCCTGCCGCGCAAGCGCGGTCGTCCGCCCAAGTTCGGGTATGCGATGAGCGATGCGCAGCGGGCCGCACGCTATCGTGCGCGCCGGGCAGGGCAGGCCAACCACGCCGATGTGCGCTCCTGCAGCGACATGGTGCTGCTGGACAAGATCCGTGCAGCGGTGAGCGCGCGCGACACCGAACTGGCCGGATTCCTGGTCCACGTGCTCTGGCAGCGCTACCCCCTGCAGCTGAAATAGTTCGCTGGCGGGGTGGCCGTTGTCATCGAGCTTGTTGATAATGCGGGATTCAGGTTGTTCCCGCTGGCGTGCCCGGGATGGCAGGCGCGCATGATCGAACGGTTCCCAAGATGACCACCACCAGCGACACCACCACCGAAGCGGCGCCGAGCGGCGCTCCCCTGTTCTATACCCGTCCGGTGCCGCTGCAGGCCGATGTGCACGCCGATCTGCGCATCCTGCCGGGCAAGCTCGAGTTCGCCGCCGGCAACAACGCCATTCCGCTGGTGCTGGGCGAGTTCTCGCTGGCGCTGCATCATTTCCCGATCCTGTTCGCCGGCCCCGGTGCGGTTCCGATGGCTGCCGTCGGCGTGTCCGACCAGAACCTGTTCATCAAGGACGGCCTGTGGGAAGACGAGGCCTATATTCCGGCCTACCTGCGCCGCCACCCCTTCATCTTCATCGACACCGGCGCGGAGAATGACTTCCTGCTGGGCATCGACGAAGAAAGCCCGCGCGTGGTCAAGGGCGGCGAGGAAGGCCAGCCGCTGTTCGTTGACGGCAAGGCCACCGAAATGGTGCAGCAGGCGCTGGAGTTCTGCGGCCAGTACACCCGCGAGCACGAACAGACCCTGGCCTTCTCCAAGGCCCTGACCGACAACGGCCTGCTGGTCGAGCGCAACGCCACCGTGCGTACCCCGGATGGCCGCGAGTTCAACCTCAATGGCTTCCTGGTGGTGGACGTCGAGAAGTTCGTTGCGCTGCCGGAAGCCACCGTGGTCGAGTGGCACCGCAGCGGCTGGCTGGCACTGATCCACCAGCACCTGATGTCGCTGGGTCGCTTCAATGACCTGACCCGTCGCCAGGTCGAGCGCCTGGCCGCCTGATCAAGGCATTGGCAGGGTTCCCGCTGGGCGGGAGCCCTGTCCGGCCTTCAGCACGTCCAGCAGGCGCCGCGCATCGGCCCAGTCCGGCGCGGCGTCATGCGCCAGGTCGACCAGCTCCGCCGCGATGGCCGCATGCTCGCATTGGCCCAGCATCTGCAGCGTGCCCTGCAATCGGTGCGCGTGATGGCCCAGTGCCGATGCATCCGCTCGATCAATAACCCGTTCGATGTTGCCGAGCTCATCGTGGATGTCGGCGATGTAGGCCGCGTCCATGTCAATCGTCTGCGCGGCTGCGCCCAGGCCCTGTGGTCGCGCAATGTCGAGCGCAGGCAGCAGCTGGGCGGCGCGCAGCGGCTTGGCCAGCACCGCGTCGAAGCCCGAGCGGTGGCAGCGTGCGCGATGACGCCGTCCGGTGCGGGCAGACAATGCGATCAGGCGAACGGTGCGCCCGGCAGACCCGCGTAGCTCGCGCGCCAGCACGTGACCATCGGCGCCAGGCAATCCAATGTCGATCAGAGCAACGGAGCGGGGCTGTCGTGCCTGTTCGGCCAGGGCACTGGCCGCATCTTTCACGGCGCACACCTCTGCGCCCCAGCGCCGCAGCTGTTCGGCGATCACGTGGCGATTGAGCTCGTGGTCCTCGACCAGCAGCAGGTGCAGTCCGGCCAGTGGCGTATCGCCCACGGGAATGTCCTGGGCATCCACGCCGGTGCCAGCCGGGCACACCGGCAGGCGCAGGATGAAGCGGCTGCCACGGCCCAGCACGCTGTGCACGGTGAGGTCGCCGCCCATTGCGCGGGCCAGTTCGCGCGCGATGGAAAGCCCCAGGCCACTGCCGCCACGCTGGCGTCCGCTGCTGCCTTGCTGGAAAGGCTGGAACAGGGTGGCTACCTGCGCCGGCGCGATGCCGATGCCGCTGTCGATCACCTCCAGCAGCAGCGCCCGAGGACGCGCCGCCGGCATCAGTTGCAGGCGCAGCTCGATGCGGCCGGAATCGCTGAACTTCACTGCGTTCGCCAATAGATTGCTGGCAATCTGGCGTAGCGCATCGGCGTCCACCAGGATGTTCGACGGGGATGCGCCCTGGGCATCGAGATGCAGCTGCAGGCCTTTCCGCTGGGCCTGTGGCCGGATCGCCTCCAGAGCCTGCCGGCACAGCTGGGTTGCATCGCAGGGTTGCGCATGCGGCTTGAAAGCGCCGCTCGCAAGGCGCGAAAAATCCAGTGCGCGATTCAACAGGCTGCGCAGGGATTGGCTGGCGCTGCTGGCAGCGGCGAGCAGGTCACGCTCGCCCTTGGGCAATGTCGATTGCCCCAGCAGCTCGATCGAGGTCAGCACGGCCTGCGCCGAGTTGCGCATCTCGTGGCTGATCACGCCGATGGCATGCGCGCTGCTTCGGTCACCGCGCGCCCGCAGGTGGCGCATTGCGAGCCACAGCAGCGGCAGGGCAATCAGCAGTGGGGCCAGCAGCAGCCACCCGCGCGGGGGCGACGCCTGCATCCAGTCCAGTGCATTCCCGGCCGCGGCAGGCAGGGTCTGGCCTGCCCATAGGTGGAGCAGGCCTGCGTGCTCTTCCAGTGTGACCTCCCGCAATGCCTGTTCGATGCGCCCAAGCAGTTGCTGGTCTTCCCGGCGAACCAGCAGGTAAAGGTCGGTGGAGAAGCCGCTATCGAACGGCTGCAGGCGCAGGCTGCCATTGAAATGGCGTCGAACCAGGGGGCGCAGCGTGGACTCCAGGCCAATCGCCACGTCCGCCAGGCCGGTTTCGACTGCCGCCAGTGCTGCATGCCGGTCTGGCAGCTGCCGCAGCCGGACCTGCGGGTGATGCGCGTGCAGCCAGCTGGCGTAGGGTCCGCCTTCAACGACGGCGATGACCCGGCCGTCGAGTTCGCGCATCTCCCGTGGCAGCCACTCGCCGGCGCGTCCGGCCAACAGGGTGGCGCCGCCACGGAACGGGGTGGACGCGGCAAGGCCGGGGCAGGGCAGCGCCTGGTGCCTTGCGCCGCCAAACACCATGACCAGGTCAGCCTCGTGATGGCATACAGCGAGGATCGATGCGGCGGTTGTCGGGTAGGGGTGTTCCAGGAAACGGAATTGGGCGTGCCGCGCCACCAGGTTGGCATAGCCATGGGCGAGCGTTGGCGGTGATGACGGATCGGCCAGGGCCGCGGGCAGGGGGCGCAGGGAGGGAGTCGTGGCGACCCGTACAGTGCTGCCCGGCAGCCAGCGTGGCGAGCGGATATCTTCGGCCGAGGCAGCCGGCAGGAGAAGGAGCGCCAGCAGCCCCGTGGACAGGAAGCGGCGGCGCAACGGCGGCTGGCGCCTCACGGTGTCTCCAGTCGTTCGCGCAGTGCGTAGATTTCCACGTCGCTGCGCAATCCCAGCTTGCGCAGCACAGCAACCTTCTGCGTGCTGACAGTCTTGATGCTGCGGTGCCGCCGCAATGCGATCTCGGAGACCGTCAAGCCTTCCAGCAGCAGGCCCAGCACTTCGCGCTCGTTGCGGCTGAGCTCGCCGCGGTCGCCGGCCAGCCTGACGTCCGGTGGAACCCGGGTCAGGCCCTGGGAAACACGTACGATGGCGTCGGACAATGCAGCAAGCGGTTCGGCCTTGCTGACGAATCCGTTGAGTCCGGCATCGATCAGGCTGTTGAGGTTGGTGGTGGGGCAGAGCGTGGCGAAGGCCAGCAATGGCGTGCGCGGGAATTCCCGGCGCAGCAGCGCAACGAGCTCGAGGCTACCCAGGTCGTCACGGGCAAGCGTGAGATCGATGATGGCCACATCCACTGGTGTGCGTTGCAGGCTGCAGAGCAGTTCGTTGCTGCAACCGTGGCTGGCGACGATGTCGAAGCGGAGATCGCCTGACAGGTGCAGGGCGGTGCCGCGACGGACGACTTCGTGATCGTCCAGGAGCGCCAGGCGAAGCCGACGCGGTGCAGGAAATCCATTCATGCGCGGGAGGTGGTCGGCGCCCATGGGCGTGGCCGCCATTCTGGCGCCGCTGTCGCGTCGAACATCGAATTCGTTGCGTTTTTACGACTATTCCTAAAGATCGATGGATGCAGTTGATCGGCCGGGGCTTACGCATTCGTGACGTAAATGGATGGGGTGCTGCAGGCGTCCCGTCGTGGCTGCCGGAACCATTAATGTGACGCGTCACGCTGGCGTGACCCTGCGCCCCTGACCTGAGTCGTTGACGCCGTCAGGGCAGGGCTATCGAGTCTGCACGCGGGGGATCGACATGCGACCCAGGAACTGCGCCGGGGTGATGCGGGGCAACTGTTTGGCATGGGCGTCTGAGAAGTGGCGCAGGCCGCCCCAGAGTGCGGTGTCTCCGATCAGGAAGCAGCGGTGCTGGGCACGGGTGACGGCGACGTTGAGCAGATTGGGCTTGCTGGAGGCCCAGTGCGCCGCGCCCACCGTGTCCGTGTCGCAGCCCAGGACCATCCAGACAATGCTTTCCTCCTTGCCCTGGAAGGTGTGCACGGTGCCGACGCGCTCCCTGCACCACGTGCGCAGTTCGGTGGTGCGTGGCGCCTGCGTGCCGGGTGGGGCATCCGGGCCAAGCCAGGCGTCCTGGCTCCGCAGTCGCTCGAGCAGGGCATTCTTGATGCGCTTGAAGGGCGAAATGATGTAGACCGGGGGAAGGCTTCCGGTGCTGTGGTAGAGCGCGGCCAACGCCTGCTGCACCAGGTCGATCTGGCACGGCACGACCTGCTTGTCGCTGGTGCGGCCGGGGGCGTGTACCCAGGCGCTGCTGCCGATGTCCAGGCTGTCGGCGGGTGGCCGCGCCGCACTGGGTTCCCAGGGGTTGGAGAAGATCATCTTCCCCTCGTAGGCAATCGTGTTGGCAATGGAGAACATCGGTTCGACGCAGCGACGATGCACGCGCAGCGGACTGCCGATCCAGAGCGGCGAGCCGCCGGACTCCATGCGGGCACCGAGCGGGTTGGCCTCGTCGGCCAGTACCTGTACGGAGGTCTTGTCGGGCGAGACGTTCACGCCTGCGGGCAGTGCGCTGGTTCGGCCCAGCGCCTGCAGCAGCTTGACCGGCACGGTGAACACCGGCTCGATCTGCAGCGGATCACCCACCACGACCGCGCGCCTGGAGCGCAGCAGTGCACCGACTGCCGCCTGCGGCACGGCCTGGCCAGCTTCATCGATGAACAGCCAGCTGATCGAGTCCGGCCCCAGATGTCGGAACTGGCGTGCGACCGAGGCGAACGTGCTGGAGACAACCGGCACGATCATGAACAGGCTCTGCCAGATGGCCAGCGCATCGCGTGGCTCCTGCAGCCGCTTGCCACTCAGCAGGTGGCACAGTGCAATGACGTTCTGGGCGAAGCCGCCGCCCTTCTGCACCACTTCGTGCAGCCAGGCCTGGTGAAGCTGCAGTGCCGCCACGAAGAGATTGGCGCGCTGCTCGTTGAGCTGCTCGCTGTTCCAGACTCCCTTGATCTGCCAGTCCTGACCTTCCAGTTCGGCCGCGTCGGCGGGATGGGACGCGGTGCCGAATTCGGCTTTCAGTTGTTCGAGCTGTTGCGTCATTCCAGCCCATTGCTGCGCCCGTGCCTGCGCGGCGGCCGATGCCTCGGCCAGGGTGCTCGCGGTTTGGCCCAGGTGCTGTTGCGCCGTATCACATTGCGTCCCGAGTTCGAGCCCGCGCTGGGTCCATCGGTGCTGATGATCTGCGTTCTGCACCATTGCGGCCGCATGGCTGTGCGCGCGCTGCCGGTCAAAGATGCGGGCCCACCAGCCAGGCTTCTCTTCCCTGAGCAGGATGCGTTGCGCCTTGAGCAGGGCGAGCTGTTCATCGGATCTGCTGCGCTGGCTCTCGAGTGCACGGCACTGCTGTGCAGCTTCCTCATGCGCGCGCTGTGCATCGCGAAGCTGAGAAGTCGTTTGCCGGCAGAAGCTCTCCTCATCGTTGCCGCTGATTTCACGGCTGAGCGAGGCAAGCCGATCCAGCTTTTCGACCAGGCCATTGACGATCGCATCGGCCTTGCCGAACGCCTGCCTGGCCTGCTGGAAGCTCATGGCTGCTGGGTTGTCCCGCCACTCCCAGAGCGACTGGTGGCGGGCGCGGTCGTAGCCCTTCGGTGCGGGGGTTTTGCCATCTTTTGGGGCGCTCCTGCTGATGGCCCGCACAAGTGCCTCGCGGTTGGCCTTCCTGCCCAGCGCGCAGCTGATCAACCCCCAGGCATCGCTGTCTGCCGCCGGTCGTTCATAGGCGCCCCTGCCGTTCCATTCGAGCAGGTTGCGGGCCAGTGGCCGCAGGTAGTCGAAGGTCACGTCCCCTGTGCTGTTGCGCCAGCGCGATCCTCCGGGCTTGCCCAGTGACCGGCTCTTCGGCAGGTCACGCGAAATATTCTCCACGGCGGCATTGTTCGACGATGCGACCACCATCTCGAAGCCGGTCAGGTCGGCCTTCAGTGGCGAGACCCTGCACGGCTTCTCACCTTCGAAGTTCACTTCGCGGGCTGGGCCGAGCGCAGCGGCTGGCGTCGCGTACTGTGACAATGCACGTGCGCGCCGCACGATGTTCTCAGCGAAGACCTCACGCAACAGCGTGGTCTTTCCGGTTCCGGGCGGGCCATTGACCGAGAACATGCCTGAATCGCACACCTGCTCGAAGATGCTGTTCACAGCGAACTGCTGCATCAGGCTCATCGTGTGTGCAGGATCGCCGGGCCAGTGGCCCCGATTGATGTGGCGCGGGCGCAGCCGGTCGGCAATCAGCGCATGGCCTTCTGGGGTGTAAAGGTCTTCGCGTCGGCTTTCAAGCAATGGGCTCAGATAGGCGCGTAGCGGCGCACTGGCCTTGCCCTGGTCGAGTGCGCCGATGGCCCGCGCGATATCCTCGACGAAGAAACTGTTGAGGATGCTGATCTCCGCGTCCTCTTCGGGCTGGGCCTCGTCGTCCTCGGCGTCGTCCGCTTCCGCCGTTGGCTCGTTGTCCGGCCCTGGGGGTGTGGCTTTTGCTGCCCGTTCCGGCTTCGGCTTGTCTTCAACGCTTTTCGCCCGGATGACCAGCAGCGGAGCGGACGCGTCGCCCGCGGAAGGGTCATGACCCGACCAGTTGCACAGGATGTCGAGCAGGCGCAACAGGTCGTCGGGGCTGCAGGGCGTTGGGCCCTCACCCTGTCCGGCGGGGGTGGCAGCGGCGCTGCGGAACGTTGCTACGTCGCGCTTGAGTGCTTCAAGGCTTGCCTGGAAGGCGTCGAAGTCCAGGCCCTGCAAGCCACGCCTGGAGATCGTGCCCAGTGCCCACGGAACGGTCGATACCGAGATTTCACCCAGCTGCAGCACGCCCTCGGCGCTTGCCCGCAGGCTGGCCGCGCAGGTCAGGCCTTCCAGTTCGGCCCGTTCGTCCTGTTCCAGCGACTCGTCTCCGCTTGGCGTCTCAGCCAGTACCCGCTGGGTGATATCGGCCAGCTGGGCTTTGTCGAATATGCCGAGGTAGACATCGAATCCGCTCAGCCTGCGACCGAATGGCAGGGGTGGGGACCACAGATCCTTCGGGTCCAATCGCTCGAGCTGATCCCTGGACAGCTGCCGTACGCTCCAGTCCGCGTCCTTCGACTCAAGGACCTGGCCCTGCAGATCGTAGGGTATGAAGAACTCAACCCTGTGCCAGAAGCTGAGGATCGCGCGATGACTGGCCTGCAACGTGTTGCGTCGTTCTTCCTTCAACTGCCTGTTCCTTCCATTGTGAAATCCGCCACGACCGGAATGCACCCTTCGTCGGCCATTGTGGCCGGCGCGCACAGCCCTGTATTGGCCATTAGCGGCCGTCGCGGGCGAGTCTTGAGTGTTCGCGACCCCGGCGCCAGCTACTGCAGGCAGGGCAGGGGCGGCGTCGCTGTACGCACGGGTCTGGCAGCGGCTGCGCGCGTGCTGGATGAACAATGCGGCAGCGGTGATGAATGCGACATCCGGCGCAAGCAGATGTCGACACGCCCTGCCGTCAGCAGGTGCTGCGTGGGGATGACCGATGGCTCAGCGCACCGACTGCGGCACGCGCCTCAGCTTTGCGGTGTCGTAACCCATGGCCGCGATGCGCTGCACGGCCTGCTGGTAGTCGCTCTCGGACACCTGTGGCGTGCGTGCCATGTACCACACGTAGTCGCGCTTGCTGCGCGCGACGATGGTCTGGCCGTAGTCATCGCGCAGCCAGGCAATCACATACTCGGCCTGGATCGGCCAGATGAACTGCATGCCCCAGATGGCGCCGTTGCCGTCCTTCTCGACCCGTCCCACAGGGTGCATCGACTTCTGGGGGGCGTCGAAGCTGCCCTTGCGATAGGTGAAGGTGGTCTGGATGCGCCCGTCGGGCTTCAATGCGTAGCTCTCCACCGCGTCGAAAGCTTTGCGCTCCGGCCATGAGGGGATGTGGGCGATCACATACCAGTCGCCCATGAAGCGTGGCACGTCCACTGAGGGCGGGCGGGGCAGGGGACGGGTATCGGTGGAACTGCAGCCGGAACCAAACAGGCTCAATGCCAGCAGGGGAAGCAGCGAGCGCATGCGCATGTCACACCTCAACGGGGGCGGAACAGATAGTGGGCGACCAGCCACTGCTGGCCGTCGTCGTAGCCGAACAGCTCGGCGCATGCCATCCAGAACATGCGCCAGCGCTGCCACCAGATCTTCGCGGCGGCCTGGCCGTAGGTCGCGACCAGCACCGGCATCACCGCCTCGCGTGCTGCATCCTGGTTGGCCAGCCAGTGGTCGGCCGTGCGCTGGTAGTGGGTGCCGTCCAGCAACCAGCGCTGGTCAAGCCGCAGGTCGCGCTGGAAATGCAGCAGCGTGTCGGCCGCCGGCATCAGGCCACCAGTGAAGAAATGGCGGCCCATCCAGTTGTCGCCGCCCTCGGTCTCGAACGGGTACATCAGCGTGCGGTGGGCGAAGATGTGCACGAACAGCGCGCCGTCGGGCTTCAGCCACTGGCTGATGCGCGCCAGCAGGCGCTCGTAGTTGCGCACATGCTCGAACATTTCCACCGAGACGCAGCGGTCGAAGCGTGCGGTTGGCAGCTCGAGCTGGTTGACGTCGCGGGTGATCACCT
Organism: Stenotrophomonas sp.; assembly: GCF_059505245.1. Taxonomy (NCBI): domain Bacteria; kingdom Pseudomonadati; phylum Pseudomonadota; class Gammaproteobacteria; order Lysobacterales; family Lysobacteraceae; genus Stenotrophomonas; species Stenotrophomonas sp. The sequence continues at coordinate 250,489 of NZ_JCACKF010000037.1, read as the reverse complement.
CGACGTTGTGCAGCCCCCGGGCCTGGCACTGCGCCATGATGTGCTGGCGCTGGCTGTGCGAATTGGACACGGCGGTGATCGCGGCGGCGGGATAGCGCTCGGCCATCCACAGGGTCAGCGAACCCCAGCCGCAGCCCAGTTCGAGGATCTGCTGGCCATCGGCCAGTCCGGCGCGCTGGCCGTACAGCTCCAGCATGGCGTCCTCCGCCTGGTCCAGCGTTTCGCGCCCGGTGGGGTAGTAGCAGCTGCTGTACTTCAGGCGCCTGCCCAGGCAGGCCTGGAAGAAGGCCGCCGGAACCTCATAGTGCTGGCGGTTGGCCGCGTCGGTATGCAGCGCGAGCGGGCTGTCGGCCAGCTCGGCGATGCGACGGCCGAAGCGTGCGGACTGTGCTTCGATACCGCCCAGCATTTCCTCGTGCAGGCGTTGCGCGCACAAGCGACGGATGCCGGCGCGCAGCGCGGCATCGGGAACCAGGCCGCGTTCGGCCCAGGCGATCAGCCCGGTTTCCGCGTCGTCGGCCGGGGTCAGTGACGGAATCGCGCTCATGCGGAATGCTCCTTGGAAGGACGAGGGAACCAGGGGAAGAACATCGGCGTGCTGCGCTGGTAGGCGCGGTAATCGTCGCCGCGGCTGCGCAGCGCCTGCTTTTCGGTGAATGGAATGCCGCTCAGGTAGCGCAGGAACACATACATCAGCAGCGGGCCGGACCACGCCAGCCACCACAGCGGCGAGCCGACCGCGAGCAGGACATAGCTGAACCAGTGCAGCCACTCGAAGAAGTAGTTGGGGTGGCGGGAGTAACGCCAGAGCCCGTCGCGGCAGGTGCGACCCTGGTTTGCAGGATCCGCGCGGAACCGGGCCAGCTGATGGTCGGCCAGGCTCTCGCCGCCGACGCTCAGCAGCCAGACGAGTGCGGCGGCCACGACCCACAACGTCATGCTGGTCTGTGGATTGGCAGCCACCGCGACGAAGGGCAGGGCGAACAGCACGACCAGCAGTGCCTGGGCCATGAAGAAGCCGAAGATCTTGGCTTGATGCCCTTGCCAGTACTCGCGCAGATAACGGTAGCGACCGTCTTCCTGTTCATGGCGGACCCGATGCCACAGGTGCAGTGCCAGTCGGCTGCCCCACAGGCCACCGAGCACGCCCAGTGCAATGCGTGGCGCCGCCGCACCATCGCCGAGCCACGCCAGCAACAGGGCCGAAGCACCCACGCCCTTGGCCCAGAGCACATCGACCACGCCGATGTTGCGGTGGCGCCGCTGCCAGGCCCAGCCCCAGCTCATCACAAGCACGGCATACAGCAGTACCCACACCAGATTGATCATGACGGCGCTCCGGCCAAGGGCGGCGGGATGGTGCGGGAGCCGCGACGAGCGGCCATGCACAGCAGCGAAAGCGCGATGCTCCAGCCCACCCCCAGTACCAGCAGGCCCTGCCACAGCGGCGTAGTGAATCGAACCGCATCGAAACCGCGCGCTGCGGAGAGATAGGCCAGCGGGGCCAGCAGCAGGCCGAACGCGGCTGGCAGGGCAGGGTGGCGCAGCAGGAAGCGCATCGAAGTGGTCAGCGTCATCGCAAACGCGGCCCACAACGCCATGATCCAAAGGGGTGGCGTCCAGCCCAGCGGGGCCGCGGCGTAGCGCACGGTGCCGCTGGCGGCGGCACTGGCGTCGACCAGCCACGCGCAGGCCAGCGCCAACAGCATCAGCCGAAGATCCAGCCGAGGTTGCGGCGAGATCAGCAGCTGGCTGCCGATGTAGAGCGACGCTGCCAGCAGCGCCGGCCATTGCCAGCCGCGCCCGGCGCCGGCCACGGCGCACAGCCAGACCAGCTGGTTGCCAAGCAGATTGGCCCAGAACCGGCGCACCTCAGCCGCCTTGACCCGATGCGCCAGCGGGACGATGCCCGGGGCGCGCCAGCAGCAGATGCGAAACGCCGATCGAACGCTCCAGGAAGCCGCCCTCGCAATAGGCCAGGTAGAACTCCCACATCCGGCAGAAGCGCGTATCAAAGCCCTGTGCCTGCACAGCGGGCAGCTGGGCAAGGAAGCGTTGGCGCCAGGCGCGCAGGGTCAGTGCGTAGGAGTGACCGAAATCCTGCTGGGCGACCAGCTGCAGGTCACTGGATCGGGTCTTGGCCGCCATGATCGCGTTGATCGACGGAATGAAGCTGCCCGGAAACACATAGCGCTTGATGTAGTCGACGCTGCGCCGTGCCTGCTCGTAGCGGTGATCTTCGATGGTGATGGCCTGCAGCAGGGCGACACCATCGGGCTTGAGCAGGCGCTGCAGCGTTGCCATGTAGGTGTCCAGGTATTCGGCGCCGATGGCTTCGATCATCTCGATCGATACCAGCTTGTCGAACTGGCCCTGCAGGTCGCGGTAGTCCTGCATCAACAGCGTGACCTTGTCCTGCAGCCCGGCTACGCGGACGCGCTCGCTGGCCAGTGCATGCTGCTCGGCGGAGATCGTGGTGGTGGTGACGTGGCAGCCGTAGTGCTGCGCCGCGTGCAGCGCAAAACCACCCCAGCCGGTACCGATCTCCACCACGCGGTCGCCCGGCTTGAGCTGCAGCTGCTGGCAGATGCGGTCCAGCTTGCGCCGCGAGGCGGATTCCAGCGACTCGCCCTCTTCGGCGAACAGGGCCGAGGAGTACATCAGGTCCGGTGACAGGAACAGGGCGAAGAAGTCGTTGCCGAGGTCGTAGTGCGCGGCGATGTTGCGGCGGCTGCCTTCACGGCTGTTGCGGCGCAGGCGGTTCCAGCCGCGCAGCAGCCAGCCTCCCACGCGCGCCGGGCCGTGTTCCATGCTGTCGAGCAGATCGCGGTTGCGCACGAGCAGCCGTATCAGGGCGACCAGGTCGTCACAGCGCCATTCGCCATGTATGTAGCTTTCGCCGGCGCCGACGCTGCCCTGGGCCGCCACCTTGCGATAGAACGCCGGGTCCTCGATGGTGACGGTGACATGCAGCTCACCGCGGGCATCGCCCAACCAGACTTCGCCCAGCGCGTCGCGCACGCACAGGCGGCCGTCGCGCATCGGGGCGAGCTGGGCCAGCAGGCGGCGGCGCAGGAAGGCATCCAATGCGCCGGGGCGCGGCAGCGCGACCGAAGGAATCATCGAATTCATCGCGGTTTCTCGGCAAGGGTAGGGTGGTCGTGTACGGGATTGCGTTTCAGCCACAGCCGCAACGCATGCCAGTGGATGGCGGCCACCACCTGGGTGGTCATCAGTGGATAGCAGGCCAGGACGCGGGCCAGCCCGCGGCCATCCAGGGGGTGTCGTTGCATGACCTGGGTGGCATCAAACTGGCGCGCGCCGTCGCGCCAGACCTGCATATGCACGCGCAGGTCCTCATCAGGGCAGTTGAACCGCCAGTCGTAATGACAATCCATCGGCATGAAGGGCGAGACATGGAAGCACTTTTCGAACCGCCAGCGCAGCGAGGTGCCTTCCTGCGTGGCCGTTGCGACCGGCAGCACGTAGGCGTGCCGTTCCTTCCAGGGTGTGTTGGTGATCTCGGCGACGATGCAGTCCAGCGTGCTGCCATCGGCCCGGTAGCAGTAGTAGAAGCTGACCGGGTTGAACACGTGACCGGCGAAGCGCAGATGGGTGAGCAGGCGGACCGGGCCGGTGGGCCGGTAGCCCAGGGTTGATGCAGCGTGGTCGCGCACTGCATCGGCCAAGGGCCGCGCGGGATCGCCGAAGTAGTCGCTGCGACGGAACTCGGCCAGATTGCGGCGATTGATCGACCACAGCCAGCGCCCGGCGAACACGCTGTCGAGTTCATCCAGGTCGAGCAGCAGCTGTGCGATCGGATAGCGGAACGCATGCGGGTGTGGCAGGTGCCTGCGGTGCGCCACCTGCCCGAAGTAGAGCGCACTGGCGCTCATGCGGCCACCTCGCCGGGAGCCGCCATGACGTGGTGCGGTTCATAGGTGCGCAGTGCATCGACCACGCGGCGGGCGCTGCGGATGCCGTCCTCATGGAAGCCCCAGCCCCAATAGGCGCCTGCGAACCAGGTGTGGCGGCGGCCCTGCAGCTCGGCCCAGCGCTGTTGCGCGCGCACTGCGGCATGGTCGTGCACCGGGTGCGCATAATGCAGGGTGCGCAGCACCTTGCCCGGGTCGATTGCCTCGCTGCGGTTGAGCGTGACCACCAGGGGCGTGCTGCCGGGCAGGCCCTGCAGCTGGTTCATGCAGTAGCTGACCGTGCAGGGCGCGGCAGGGTCGCGGGGCACATGGGCATTCCATGCCGCCCACGCCTTGCGGTTGCGCGGCAGCAATGACGCGTCGGTGTGCAGCACCGCTTCGTTGGCCTGGTAGCGGATGGCGCCGAGCACGTCGCGTTCGATGGGGTCGGCGTCACGCAGCAGCGCCAGGGCCTGGTCGCTGTGGCAGGCCAGGATGACCTCATCGAAGCCTTCCACGCCGGCCGCGCTGTGCACGCGAGCGCCCCACGGCATGCGCTCGACCGACTGTACCGGGCACTCCAGCCGCTCATGCACCCGCCAGCGGGCGCGCAGGGCATCGACATAGCGGGCCGATCCACCGCTCACCACCCGCCACGGTGCACGCCCGGTCATCTGCAGCATCTGGTGGTTGGCCATGAACTGGGCCAGATAGCGCGCCGGAAAGTCCATCACCGTGGCCGTCGGGGACGACCACAGCGCGGAGGCCATCGGCAGCAGGTGCTCGTCGATGAAGGCATCGCCGTAGCGCTGGCTGCGCAGGTACTGCCCCAACGTTGGGCCCTCGTCTTCTGCCAGCAACAGGGGGGCATCGCGGTAGAACCGGCGCAGGTCGGCCAGCATGCCCCAGAACCGCGGCGACACCAGGTTGCGGCGCTGGCAGAACAGGCCATCCAGCGAGGTGGCGTTGTACTCCACGCCGCTGCGCTCGCTGTGCATCGAGAAGCTCATCGTGGTCGGCTGCGAGGCTACGCCCAGCTCGTCGAACAGTGCGGTCAGCAGCGGGTAGTGCTGGGGATTGAACACGATGAAGCCGGTGTCCACCGCCATGCGGACGCCATCCACCTGCACGTCGTGGGTGTGGGTATGGCCGCCCAGATAGTCGTTGGCCTCGAACAGCGTGACGTCGTGTTCGCCGTCCAGCCACCAGGCGCTGGCCAGTCCGGCAATGCCCGAACCGATGATCGCGATGCGCATGTCAGTACCTCGCCTTGGCCAGCACCCACTCGGGAATCGGCTTGAGCCCTTTGACCAGCCCAAGCGCCGCCATCGCGCGCAGTCCATACCAGGTCAGGTCCACTTCCCACCAGCGGAAGCCCTGGCGGACGGTGCCCGGGAAGAAGTGGTGGTTGTTGTGCCAGCCTTCGCCGAAGGTGAGCAGCGCCAGCCAGAGATTGTTGCGGCTGTCATCGCGGGTCTCGAAGCGGCGGCGACCGAAGCGATGGGCCAGCGAATTGATGGTGACCGTGGCGTGGAACAGCACGATCGTGGAGATGAAGAAGCCCCACACCAGCAATTGCGAGCCGGAGGTATGCAAGCCTGGCGCCCAGCGCTCCAACCCGGCGCCCAGTGCATACAGCGCTGCGGCCAGCAGTACCGGCACAGCCGTATCGAAGCGGTCCAGCCAGCGCAGCTCCGGGTAGCGCGCCAGGTCGGGCACCCGCGACAGGTCGGTGGCAAAGGCCTCGCGGGTCAGGAACCAGCCCATGTGGCTGCGCCAGAAGCCGCCCTCACGGGGGGAGTGCGGGTCCAGCGGCTGGTCGGCGTGACGGTGGTGGTGGCGATGGTGGGCGGCCCACCACAGCGGCCCGCGCTGTACGCTGGAGGCGCCTATCACCGCGAACACGAACTGCACCGGCCGCGATGCCTGGAAGGTGCGATGCGAGAAGTAGCGGTGGTAGAACGCCGTGATGGCGAACATGCGCACCGCATAGAGTGCTGCAGCCACGATCACCGCTGTCCACGAGATGCCCACCCAGATCACCGCGATGCAGGCCAGGTGCATCAGCGCGAAGGGCACGGCGCGCACCCAGTCGATCCGCCCCGGCCGCTCGCCGGTGGCCTCTGCGGCGTTGCCGGTATCGAACCAGCGCTGCAGCGTGCGCAGCAGGCGCCAGCGTCGACGGGGGAGGGGCGCTACAGAGGCCATGGCGGATCTCGGCGGGTTTCGTGTCTTCCTCTACGCGGCAGAAGGCCCACTGGATGCGGAGCGCGGCAGGAAATTTCGATTTCACCTGGCCGTAACGGTGCAGCGATCTGTCAGCGGCTGCGCCCAGGCCTGCTGCCATTCGCTGGCGGGGCGACCAGCCGCTGCGGCGATGAAGCGCACCGTCACCTGTGGATAGGCACCGCGTTGATCGCGCAGGTTGCTGGTGCCACGGAACTCCAGCAGGCGCTGGTCAGCACTGGCATATACCAGCGCAAGGCGTGGCGCGATGCCGCCGTACCAGGTGTCCAGGCTGACCTCGATCGACTGCGCATCGATCCCCTGCCAGCGCTGCGGGCCGATGCGCCTTACCTGCACCGGGAAGTAGCGCTGCCGCGCTGGAACCAGGAAGGGCAGGGTCACACGCTCGCCGCGCATGAGCGCCTGCCAATGCAGGCGCACCGCCGCGTCGAACCCTGCGTCGATGACCGCGCCGGTCGGCAGGTCGAGCTCGCGCTGCACCGGTGGGCTGCCGGCATCCTCCTTCCACGCGATCGAGACCCTGCCGCTGGCGGCCTCGACGTCGGCCTTCTGGCCGCTGCGCCGGTCCTCCAGGGTATAGCCGCGCGCCTGTGGGTCCGCGCTGGCCGGCAGGTGCTTGCGGGCGAAAGGCCGCCCGTCCGCGCATTGGTACAGCACCCAGCGCTCGGCACCCTCGGCCGCATCGCGTCGCCAGTGCACCTCGCGGTAGAGCAGGTCGCCGCGCGGCGACGTTGCTACTCCCTCGCTTCGCAGCCAGGGCGCGGCCAGCGCGACATGGGGCAGGCACAGCAGCAGCCAGGCGGTACGCATCGCGTTCATCCGGGAAAGGAGGGCTGAGGTCATACGGCGGGGATGGGCGGTTGGATGCGTCTGCAGCGGCTGCATCCAATCACGGCCCCTGCGCGTACAGAGGACAGACCTTCACCCGCCCGCCGCGAACGCCGATGTACCCTGACGCCGCCAGCAGCCCCCTCAACTTCGATACCGCACGCATCGTGTCCAGTTCCCAGCAGCCGAGCAGCGAGCCGACGAACTGGGCCGGTGACATGGACGGCGTGGCACGGCTTCGTGACCGCGACTGTTTCATGCGGATCTATGATTACTTCATGCCGCGGCTGTGCGTATACCTGCGGGGCCTGGGCGTGCCTGACGCGGTGGCCGAGGAACTGGCGCAGGAGAGCCTGCTGCGGCTATGGCTGCGCGCGGCCGACTTCGATCCCGCGCAGGGTGCGCTGAGCACGTGGCTGTATCGCATCGCCCGTAACCTGCACATTGACCGCATCCGCCGCGAGCGCAGCTGGATGCAGGTGCAGGCTGCCGTCGAGGACGCAGCAACCCTGGATGTGATCGAACGCAGCAGCGCCGAACAGTTTGCCGACCAGGCCCGGCTGCGCCAGCGCATCAACGAACTGCCCGCCGTGCAGGCGCGCTTGGTGCGCATGTCCTATTTCGAGGCCAAGAGCCACAGCGAGATCGCCGAGGCGATCGGCATGCCCTTGGGCACCGTCAAGTCGCATCTGCGGCGCGCGTTCCTGCAGCTGCAGGCCAAAGTGGGAGGTGCGCTGTGAACCCGCGCCACCACCTGCACGAATCGACGTTGATGAGCTATGCCGCAGGCGCGCTGCCCGCGCCACTGAGCGTGGTCGCTGGTACGCATCTGGAGCAGTGCCCGCACTGCCGCCAGCGCCTGCGCGAGGCCGAGGCGATCGGCTCGGTGCTGCTCGAGCAGACCCAGCCGCCCGCGCCTGATCCACGCCGCGAACAGCTGCGCGAGGCCATGCTGATGCAGCTGGCTGCGGAAATGCCGATTGCCATGGACCAGGCCGCGCGTCCCGTGCCGAAGGAGCGGCCCGAGGCCGACCCGGACCATCTGCCTGCCTCGCTGCACCCCTACTTCGGGGCATCGCTCAGTGGGTTGCGTTGGCGCTGGATGGCACCCGGCGTGCACTGCATCCGTGCCGAGCAGATGCCTTCGCTGATCATGCTGAAGATCGCCCCGGGCAAATGCCTGCCCATGCACAGCCATGGCCGCAGCGAGCTGACCCAGATCCTGCGCGGTTCCTACAACGATGCGCTGGGGCTGTTCGCACCCGGCGACGTGGCGGACCTGGATGAAGACGTGGAGCATCAGCCGGTGACCGCGCCGGGGGTGCCGTGCATCTGTGTGTCGGCGCTGGATGCACCGCTGGTGTTCAGCGGGTGGCTGGCGCGCAAGATCCAGCGGTTCGTGAAACTCTAGTGCGGCCCTGGCCATGGCTCAGGCACGGACATTGCGGATTCTCCTGACCGGCGCTGCAGGCCTGGTGGGGCAGGGCGTTGCCCTGGCCTGCCAGCGTTCGCCGCAGGTTGCCGGCTTGACCGCGCTGGTGCGGCGCCCGGGCAGCCTGCGCGGACCCGGCAGCGAACGGGTGGTCCCGGACTTCCTGCACATCGACGCGCAGCGTGATGAACTGGCCGGGTACGACGCATGCTTCTACTGTGCCGGTGCGCCACCGGTTGGCACTGCCGAGGCCGAGTACCGGCGCGTGACCCTGGACACCACACTGGCAGTGGCCCGCGCCTGGGCTGCGGTGAATCCGCAGGGGTCCTTCCTGTATGTCTCCGGCGCAGGCGCGGACCCGCAAAGCCGGCTGATGCCGCTGCGGGTGAAGGGCGAGACCGAGCGGGCGTTGCAGGCGCTGCCGCTGCGCGCGGTGATGCTGCGTCCGGGCGGGGTCCGGCCGGTGCCGGGGACAGGTACCCGGCATGCCCTGTTGAAACCCCTGTACTGGGGCGGCGCACCGTTGATGAAACTGGCCGGTGCGCTCGCGCCCTCGCTGATGACCAGCAACCTGGCGCTGGGCATGGCCATGATCGCCCTGGCCGGAAGAGAAAACCCGCCGGCCACGATCGAGTGCGCGGATATCAACCGGATCGCGGCAGGCATGCGCGATGCGTCCGCCTGACCTCAGCGCGGCGCAGCCTCCAGCGCGGTGCGCACTGCCAGCGCAAGGTCACTGCGGGTAAATGGCTTTGGCAGCAGGGCGGCTGCACGCCCCTGCGCGCCAACCGCATCGTGGTCGCGTGGATAGCCTGACGTGAACAGGACCGCGATTGCCGGCCAGCGTTCACGCACCTCACGCACCAGCTCCCAGCCGGACATGCCCGGCATCACCACGTCCGAGAACAGCAGGTCGACCTTGGTGTCCGGCCGTTCCAGCAGCCGCAACGCCGAGGGGCCGTCGTGCGCTTCCAGCACGCGGTAGCCCAGCAGGCGCAGCGCATCGACTGTATGCGCACGGACATCGTCGTTGTCCTCGGCCACCAGCACGGTTTCCTCGCGTGGCGAGTAGCCGGCCAGGCCCGTCTGCGGGACGCGAGCCTCGCAAGGCAGCGCCAGAGGCGAGCGCGGGAACATCATGGTGATGCTGGTACCGCCGCCTTCCACCGAATCGATCAGCACGTGGCCACCGGACTGCTTCACGAAGCCGTGCACCATCGACAGGCCGAGCCCGGTGCCGCGGCCGACCTGCTTGGTGGTGAAGAACGGCTCGAACACGCGCGCCAGGGTGGCCGCGTCCATGCCGTGGCCGTTGTCGCGCACCCGCAGCATCACATACTCGCCGGGGGAAGCATCCGGGAACAATGCGGCGTAGTCGTGGTCGAGGTGGCTGTTGTCGACTTCGATCACCAGGCGGCCGCCGTGCGGCATCGCGTCGCGCGCATTGACCGCCAGGTTCAGCACCGACGCTTCCAGTTGGCTGATGTCGATCTCCACGCACCAGATGTCCTCGGCGGTGCGGATGTCCAGTTGCACCAGTTCGCCCAGCGCCCGCCGCAGCATGTCCTGCATGTCCAGCAGGCACTCGTTGAGGTTGGCTGCCTGGCTGTGCAGCGGCTGGCGCCGGGCAAAGGCGAGCAGGCGCTGGGTGAGGCTGGCGGCACGGCCAACCCCCTTCAGGGCATTGTCCAGGGCACGGCTGGCCATCGCGCCGGCTTCGCCGGCCCGTTCGCTGAGCAGCATGGCGTGCTCGATGTTGCCCGAGATCACCGTCAGGATGTTGTTGAAATCATGCGCGATGCCGCCGGTGAGCTGGCCGACCGCCTCGATCTTCTGCGACTGGCGAAGCGCATGCTCGGCCTGCCGCCGCGCAGTAGTTTCCACCGCCTCCGATACCACGGCGGTGGCCACGCCGTCGGCGTCCAGCAGCGGGCGCAGCGAGACGTCGAAGCTGCGCCGGCCGGTGGGCAGTTCCAGCTCGAGGGAATGCAGCGAGTTGCGACCCTGCGCCGCCGCGGCGACGGCCTGGTCAACCACCGCGCCGACGCCATCGGTGTTGGCGAACCACAGGGATTCGCCGAAGCGCTGGCCGACAATGTCCTTCTTGTCCGCCAGCACGGCGGCCAATGAAGCGTCATTGGCATCGACCACGCGCCCGGACAGATCCAGCAGCACCTGATGCTGGAAGCTGGATTCAAAGATTGCCTGCAGCCGCCGTTTGCTGGCCCGCAGTTCGGCGGTGCGCGCCTGCACCTGCTGCTCCAGGGCCTGGTTGTCCTCACGCAGGGCCAGTTCGGCCTGCTTCAACACCGATACGTCGCTGCCCATGCAGATGTAGCCGGCCACGCTGCCATCGGCGGCATGCTCCGGCACGCAGTCCATCTGCACGAATCGTGACTGGCCGCTGCGATGCACGAGCTCGACCTGGAAGCTGGTGCGCTCGCCCTGCAGCACGCGTTCCAGGCTGGGGAGGGCACGTTCGAAGGCGCTGATGCCGCTGACATCGCGGGCAAGGCGTCCCAGCAATTCGGCCTGGCTCACGCCATGCCAATCCAGGAACGCCTTGTTCGCGAAGCGGTAGCGGTGGTCCTTGTCGAGCCGGGCGATCAGCGCCGGAACGGCGTCGGTCACCTGCTGCAGCTGCGCCTGGCTCTCATTGAGCGCAGCCTGCGCCTGCACCAGCTGGTTGCGCTCGTGGGCTTCCTGCCGCGCGCGACGGATTGCATCCGGCAAGCGCTGCAGGCGCTGCTTCACCACATAGTCGCGTGCGCCGCGGGTCAAGGCCTGCACGGCCAGCTCTTCGGTCAGGGTGCCGGAGACGAAGATGAAAGGCGTGTGCGGGATGCGCTCGCGCGCCAGCGCAAGGGCGGCATCGCCATCGAATCCAGGCAGTACGTGGTCGGCCAGGATGATGTCGAAGGGGCGATTGTCGATCGCCTCGATGAACGCATTGCGGGTCCACAGCCGCTCGGCCTCGAAGTCGAGGCCTGCGCGCTGCAGCTGTGCGCTGATCAGCTCCGCGTCAAGCGCGCTGTCCTCCAGCATGAGGATGCGCAGGCGCTCACTGCGGCGCGATCCATCACGCATGGTGCTGCCCCGAACCGTTGGGCCGGTGCGGCGGTGGCTGGTTGGTGATGCCCCAGAACATGCCCAGCCCCTGGATGGCATCGAAGAATTCCTTGAAATCGACCGGCTTGACCACGAATGCATTGACGCCCAGTTCGTAGCTCCGCACCAGGTCCTGCTCCTCGCGCGAGGAGGTCAGCATCACGATCGGGGTGCTGCTCAGCTGCGCGTCGCCACGGACCTGTTCGAGCACTTCCAGGCCATTGACCTTGGGCAGCTTCAGGTCCAGCAGCACCACGACCGGGCCACCGTGCATGGCGCCGGCGAACTTGCCTTCGCAGCGCAGGTACTCCAGCGCCTCGGCGCCATCGCGCACGTGGATGACGTCGTTCAGCAGCTGGCAGCGTGACAACGCGGCCATCGTCAGCTCGGCGTCTTTGGGGCTGTCCTCGACCAGGAGGATCGGCCGCAGGTCCCTCATGGGTGATCTCCTGTGGAACGGGGTAGGGTGAAATGGATCGTGGCGCCCTTGCCGGGTTCGCCCTCGGCCCAGGTGCGGCCGCCGTGGCGGCCGATGATGCGGCGCACATTGGCCAGGCCGATGCCGGTGCCTTCGAATTCCTCGACGTGATGCAGGCGCTGGAACACGCCGAACAGCTTGTCCACGTAGCGCATGTCGAAGCCGCAGCCGTTGTCGCGCACGAAGAAATGATCTTCGTCGTCGTTGCGTTCGTGGCCGACCTCGATAACCGCCTGCTCGCGCTCGCGGGTGAACTTGATCGCGTTGCCCAGCAGGTTCTGCCAGACCAGGCGCAGCATGGTCGGATCGGCCTCGACTTCCGGCAGCGGCGCCAGCGTCCACTGCACCTCGCGGCCGGCATAGTCCAGGGCCAACGTCCTGCGTACGTCCTCGGCCAGCGCAGCCATGTCCAGCCGCACCCGGCCCACCGTCGAGCGGCCCATCTGCGAGAAGCTGAGCAGGTCATCCACCAACGTGCCGGCCGATTTCGCCGATTCCACGATGGTGTCGAGGAAGCGGCGTTCGGTGTCGTTGAGGCGCTCGCCCGCAGAGCTGCCCAGCAGCTCCGAGTAGCCGACGATGTGGCGGAAGGGAGCGCGCAGGTCGTGGCTGACCGAATACGAGAACGCTTCCAGTTCCTTGTTGCTGCGCACCAGCTGTTCGTTCAGCTCCGCCATTTCCTCGGCCTTGCGCAGCACGATGTCGACAATGGCGGTGCGCATTTCGTGCGCGGCATCGCAGTCGGCATCACTCCACGGCAGGCTGCGCTGCTGCACGGTCTCCTTCCACGCCTCGAACGAGTTGCGCGGCGACAGGGCCACGCCGGGTGCCTCGGTCTTGCGCGGGTCGCCCCCCCAGCGCACGGTGCGCACGACCTCCGGCCGGAACCACATCAGGTAGCTGTGATGGAGCTGCGAGATCGACACCGCCAGCAGGCCACTGGCCACGTCGGTCAGGCACGCGGCAGGCGACCAGTCGGCGGCGAGATGATCGGTGCAGTACATTTCCTGCCCGGCGTGCTGGTTGGCCAGCCAGTCGGCCAGGGCCAGCACCTCGCTGGGGGGCGGGCACTGCCCCACGCGCATGCAGTCCCCCTTGTGCACGATGGCCGCGCCGGCCGCGCCGGTCAGCGACAGCAGGCTGGCCTCATCGTGGCGCAGCGCCGCCATGAACTCTTCGTCCCCGGCCATGCGTGCCAGCAGCTTGACCAGCACCGAGCGACGGGCCACGCGTTCCTCGATCGCGCGCGCGCGCTCCTTCAGCGCGATCTGCAGTGACAGGATCTGGCCCATGAACTCACAGGCCGTACGCACGTGGTACGGCAGGCGGCGCGGCTGCACCGCGTGGCAGGACACCAGGCCCCACAGCCGCCCTTCGTGCACCAGCGACACCGACATTGATGCCCCGGTGCCCATGTTGCGCATGTACTGCAGGTGCACGGGCGAGACGCTGCGCAGCACGGCCAGGCTAAGGTCGGTGGGAGGCGCGTCGCGATGCGCTTCCGCGCGCAGCAGCGGTGCAGGGGTGTAATCGCTGTCCGCAATCAGGCGCACCCGGTTGCGGCGGTACAGCTCACGCGCCTGGGCGGGGATGTCCGATTCGGGGAAGCGCAGGTCCAGATAGGATGGCAGCAGGCCGTTGCCGTCCTCGGCCACCACCGTGCCATTCCAGCCTGCATCGAACTGGTAGACCAGGGTGCGGTCGAAGCCGGTGAGGCGTCGCACATGCGCGGCGGCCAGCCTGCACAGGTCTTCCACCGTCGTGGCGGTCTCGATGCCGGACATCAGCTCGCGGATCGCCGGGTACAGCTCTTCCAGCGAACCGGGCTGGCCCGGAACCGGCGCCTCCAGTTCAACCAGAAGGTCGGTTGCAGACCGGTGCACGAGCAGCTGGTGGCGGCCATGGCCATCCAGATGCACCGCGCCCACGTGTGCGCTGCTGCCAACCGTGGCCTGCTGCAACACCGCCTGGAACGGCGCCAGCACGCCACCCATCACCTCGGCGACGTGTTGCATCAACGGCTCGCCGAACTGCTGCAGCAGGGCGGGGTGGCTGATGGCGCGCTCACGCACCTGCAGCGAGTGCGGTTCCACCACCAGAAGCACACCGTACGGCTGGATCGCGCCGGGGGTATGGATCGGTTCGCGCGCGCAACGCGACAGGGGAGCGTCGTGCGTGGGCTCAGCAGAAGGCATCAAGGGCGGGACTCATGATTCGTGAAGGGCAGGAACGACCCAGCGGTGTATCCGGTAACCATGGATGGTGAAGCAAAAGAGCGTATCCGCCTACCTCCCTGTGCATGTGGCGTGTCCTCCATCTGAAACTGAATTCTTCATACAAGCAGCGATGCGCATGCGGCAGGCGTCTCTGCCGGCTTCGCGGCCAGTGCATCTGCGCTGCACGCCGGCTCGACAGCGGCTGCCCTAGGGTGGCTCGACTTCCGTCGGATACCACGCCCGTGAACCTGCAGACCCTGCCTTCTACGCCGTACCGCATGCTGGCTGACAGTTGCCAGTTCGAACTGCTGGATGTGGATGCCCTGCAGGACCCCGCCAGTGGCCGGTTGCTGCACCTGTATTCGCTGGTGGCCCGTTGCCTGTCCTGCGAGACGGTGTTCAAGGCCGAAGAAGGACAAGGGCTGGTCAGCCATTCGTCGGCGCGTGTGGTGCGTTGCCCCACCGGCTGCGGGCAGCAGGCGTTCAAGCCGGCGCTGTTGAGGAACTGGCGCCCACAGGTCGTGGCCCAGGCGTAAGCGATGCGGCGCGCTATCACAGCAGCCCGGGGTTGGCACGCCAGACTGCGAAGTTGAGCGCCGAGGCGAAGCAAATCCAGGCCAGATAGGGCAGCAGCAGTACGGCTGCCATCGTGCGGACGCGCACGAACGCGAGCATCGTCGCGCACACCAGCGCCACCAGCACCAGGATGTCGGCGAAGGCGAGGGCGCCCAGCTTCCAGCCGAAGAACAGCCAGCTCCACAGTGCATTGATGGCCAGCTGCACCAGATAGAGCCACAGCGCAGGCCGCGCGCCGCGCCAGCCGCGCTCCCGCCAGACCAGCCACGCCGCAATCGCCATCATGGCGTACAGCAGGGTCCATGCCGGGCCAAACACACCGGCAGGCGGCGCCCATGCAGGCAGGACGAGGGTGGCATAGAAGCTGGCGGCGGACGTCGAGGCCCACGCGCCCAGTGCGGCGGCGGCGAAGGTGATCGCCACCCATCCCAGAAAGCCATAGGCCTGTGTGCGCTTGTTCATTGCGTGCAACTCGTCAATTGGGGCGTCGGTGTATACGCACCGGGGCCGGCAATGGATGCAGCCGCTTGCCTTCAGTGCGACGAGCCTGCAGCTCCCGTGCCCTGGCCCGCTGGCAGCAGCGAAGGCTGCTGGTCAAACCACTCGCGTGCCTTGACCAGATGCCATTGGCGCTGGTCGCCGTCCAGCTCGATGCCCGCACCCAGCAGCCCCCACCGTAGATAGAGATCACCGCGCTTGCGCTGTTCCAGCAGATCCAGCCGCGCGCGTACCGACAGGCGGTCGTTCTCGGCCTGCAGGCCATCGATGACCAGATGGCCAGGGCGCCAGCGCAGCGTCGCCTGCGCCTGTACCTGTCCGGAATCCAGCAGGGACAAGGTCCAGCGCGGGTAGTCGGTGCGCTCCGCGAACAGCGCCAGCAACGGTCGCGCATCGCTGAGATCGAGGTCCGTGGTGGCATCCACCTGGAACGGCGACTGCGCATCGATGCGCCCACGCCTGAAGTCCACGCGGCCTTTCCATGCCGTCGAGCCCTGCGTGCCCGCCACCTGCACGTTGCGCAGCTCGACCGTGGTGCCGGACAGATCGAAATGACGCTGGTTGAAGTCTCCCCGGCGCAGTGTTGCGTTCACGTCGATATCGCCGCCCATGTCCAGCCCTGCCACCTTTGCACTGGCGTTGCGCCCCAACAGCCGGGCCGTGCCATGGCCGACGCGCCCGTCGGTATCGAGGGTCGCATCACCACTTACGGTGCCGGTGCCACGGAGCAGTCGCACCTGGGGCGAGCCCAGGTAACGGTTGTAGGCGGTCAGATCAGGGATGGTGGCTTCACTGAAGCGCAGCTGCGCGCGGACGCCTTTGCGCAGTTCCTGCAGGCGGCCATCGCCGGTCAGGTCCAGGGCCAGATCCCGGCCGTCGAACAGGCGTACGTCCTTGGCATCGCCTGGCCGCGCGGTGAAGCGGGGCAACCGGACGGCCAGCCGCGCCTGGCTGGGCGTGCCGGCCTTCAGTTCGCCGTGGGCACTGGCCGTGCCCGCCAAGCGCACACCCGCCACCTCGGCCACGGCTTCGGCTGCAGGAATGTCCACGGTGCTGCCTTCGGTCAGCTCGCCGTTGCGAAGGCGCAGGTCCGCCTTCAGCGTGCCGCCGCCATCCAGCTGCAGCCACGGCTTGCGCAGGAACAGGGCAGGGATCCAGTTGAGCGAGGTGAACGTCCATTCGCCGCGCACTGTGCCAGAGCTGCGTTCCAGCAGCTGTGCGGGCTGTTGGAAGGGAATGTCCCGGCCACTGATATGCAGATCGGCATCCACCTCGCTGCCTGAACCGGACTTTGGCGGCAAGCGGGCCTGCAGGCGCATGTCCTTGGCCACATTGAGTTGCAGCGCCAGCATGCCGCGATCGGGGGCGCCGTCGCCCAGGTAGAGCGGCACCTGCCACAGCGCGTGGTCGCCGGGCTGCAGTTGGCCATCGATCAGGTGGAGTGCTGCCTGCAGCCGTCCGGGCACTGGTGCGCTGGAGATCTTCGGCGTTGTGGCATTGGTGTCCATGCGCAGGCCCTGGCTGCGGGCATCGACCTCGAGCTGGGCATGCAGCAGCTTCAACTTGGCCAGGCCGGGCGCCTGGTCCCGATAATGGCGCGGATAGCTGAAGCGCGCGGTGAGATCCATGTCGCCCAACAGCTGCACGCCGTCAAAACTGGTGTCCGCATCGCTGAATGCAACCTCGGATTCGAACAGTTCCGACGGCCCGCCGCGCAGCTGCTTGAGGAAGCCCACCGTGCCCTGGCCCTGGCCGATGATCAGCAGCTTGCCGAAACGTACGCTGCGGATACTATCGCTGTGGATGGCGTCGAAGCGCAGGGTCCAGCCCCGGTCGCTGCGCGGCGGTGGCGGGATGGCCTCTTCCACGCGGCTGATCTCGGCCGAAACCCCGGTGGCCTGCAGCCGGGGCACCCGCACCTCGCGCTGGAACAGGGGCAGCACCGCCAAGCGAGCGCTGGCGCGGTCGGCGTGCAGCACGTAGACCGTGTGGTTCACATGGCCGCGCATGTGCACGTTCCAGGCGATGACATGGCCTG
Organism: Stenotrophomonas sp.; assembly: GCF_059505245.1. NCBI lineage: Bacteria > Pseudomonadati > Pseudomonadota > Gammaproteobacteria > Lysobacterales > Lysobacteraceae > Stenotrophomonas > Stenotrophomonas sp. The sequence continues at coordinate 233,154 of NZ_JCACKF010000037.1, read as the reverse complement.
GCAGCACGGTAATGGCCGGCCCAGTGGTCATCACGAACTTGTGCGGCTTGCGGTTGGTGACCTGGTCAAACAGCGGTGTGTTGAGGAAGATGTTGCCGGCCAGCAGGTACAGCAGGTAGATGCCCAGCAGGACGCAGGCAGGAACACGCCACCGTCGAAGCCGGTGCGGGATGTGCGCGGAAACAGGGGGCATCTACTGCTCTGAAGGCCGGAATATCTGCAACTATTGCCGAGCCGATGGCGGTGGCGCGTGAAGCAGCTACGGAGCAGGCGTTGGATTCTGGTAGTGTCCGGCCTGGTCACCACCACAGATCTGCAGGAGTCGCATGGATATCCGGCCCGCCCGTGCAGGCGATTTCGACGTGATGTGGGGCATGTTCGAGCAAGCCATTGCGACGCAGGATGCGCTGCCCTTTGCTGGCTCTTTCGCTGTCGAGACGTTTCGCGCGCATTGGTTCCAGGCCCAGGCACCTCATGTAGCTGTGCTGGAGGGCCGGGTTGTGGGCATGTACAAGATGGGCCCGAATTTCCCTGACCTTGGGGCGCATGTGGCCAGCGCCACGTATGTGGTCGACGCCGCGACACAGGGGCGGGGCGTGGGCCGAGCCCTGGTGGAACACAGCCTGGAGCGGGCGAGGGCGGAAGGGTTCCTGGCCATGCAGTTCAATTACGTGGTCAGCACCAACGGCCCGGCGGTGGCGCTGTACCGGAAGCTGGGGTTTGCGGTGGTTGGAACGCTGCCAGAGGCCTTCCGGCATGGCAGGCGCGGGTTGGTCGATGTCTTCGTGATGCACAGGTTCCTGTAGTGCCGTCGCCAGGTCGGCCGCATCAATCAGCATTCTTCGGGAGTGTGATGACGAATGAGGTGCGGCCATCACGCCATCGTCCATGGACAGTGCCGCGGTGCGCGTGGCAGATTTCCCGCACCAGGAACAGGCCGAGGCCAAGGCTCGCGTGTTCTCCCTGTGACGCGTTGTGCGAGCCTCGGCGCAAGGGATCGAACAGGCTGTTGAACGCTTCGTCCGACAGTTCGGCCCCCGTGTTGCTCACCGTGATCAGGATCTGGTCGGCGAGGCCCTCAAGGCTGATCCGCACATCGGTGCCGTGTTCGCCGTACTTTGCGGCGTTGGTCGTGAGGTTGTGAACCGCCTCGCGCAACGAAGAGGCATCGAAGCAACCGCGGGCATCGCCTTCAACCTCATACGTGATAGGGACGTGGGGCAGGGCAGCGCGAAGCAATTCGACTTCCTCGCCAAGCGATTGGGCAAGATCGCAGTCCACCGGATGAATGGCCATCCCATCGCCCAGCTTGCTGCGGCTGTAAGCCAGCAGGTCGTCCAGCAGCTTTTTCATGCGCATGCTGCCGTTGATGATCCGCTCGACCTGCTTGGCCAAAGCTGGGTCCTGCAGCCCACTGGCCAGGGTGTCTGCCGAGAAGATGATCGCTGCCAAGGGGCCTCGGAGATCATGCCCGAGCGCCGCGAGGAAGATCTGCCGCCAGGATTCGACCTCGGCAGAGAACTGAGCAAGGGATTCGGCCACCGCCTGGTCGATGGCCTCATTGAAACGAAGGATGTCATCGATCGATGAAGTGACCAGCCGCTGGTCGGATGCCCATCGCCGAAGTACCGAAGCCCGAAGCGCTCGATACTCAGCCACCATCTGGTTGAGGCCAAAGCCGGCGATGGCGCGGGTTCGGCCATGATAGGACGCGGCGGACTCGGGGCCGGGTTTCAACGGTGCAAGCCCGTGGGACTTTGCGAGCTGCTGGGAGTCTGTCTGCGGCGATCTGAGATCGTCTATGACCGCCTGAAGAATCTGGGGAAGATGATTCCGAAGTTGCTTTGCGCTGAACTCGACGGTATCGGGTGCCTGCGTTTCGGCGAATGCCACCGCGTCGTCGAGGATTTCCCGCGCATTCCGTTCGATAAAATCAGCCAGGCGCATCGCCAAACCCGTCCTTAAGTGGTGCGCCGAGCCTACACGAGGGCGTTTGGATACGGGGTGAGAAAGGCTCGGCGTGTGGGGCGCGGTTCTGCCGGTGTTGGGGCGGCCATTTGAAGGGGGAGCCTGCAGCGCGGGTTGGGCCCGGGCGGCCGGTCGCCCGGGCCAGTCTGGCTAGAACATAATATACATTATGCGAAATGACGTGTCGGGCTGTTGCGGCGTTCGTCTCCTCTGCGTGGCAATGGCTGGGCCTCTGGCTCGGCTCTTGCCTGCGCCCTCAATCCCCGGCCAAGGATGAGATCGCGGCATGATTGAGTTCGACCCGCACCACCGCATTGACTGACCGGCCCTTGGGCTGGATTTTCTGTCCTCGGTGATCGTCTGATCACGCCCGAAGGCCGCGAGCTGCTTCCCGAATATCTGGCCTCGCTGTCGCTCACCGCCTGCCAGGCACAAGAGCGGCTTACTCCCTTACGCTCTCGATGAGCATATGGCGAATAGTCCGATTCTCCAGCTTAGAAACAATGGGGCTACTGTCATCTACGTTTTCGTGAACGTGCATGCCCTCGTTGTAGATAATTCCCAGGAGGTAGATCGTGTCGTCAACGTCGACGCCGTTCTCGACGGCAAAATCCAGCTTCTTCTTCGTCATGAACTTGTCGAGGAAATCCGCTTTCCGAGCCTGACCTTGGATCGCGTCATGGGTAATCTTCTCAATTCTGACACGAACAAAGCAGCAGACGGCAAATGGATCATAGTTGTCCGATTCGTTGACGTACTTGTTCCACTCCGCTTCTGTGTAAGCATGAAATGCGATCGAATCTCCCCAGGACTCCTTCAGGCCAAGAGCCTGGAACTGTGCCGTTACGTCAACCGGCGACGGATCATAGTGCAGATAATGGCGGCCAATGTCTTCTTTAATGGATGGATCTTCACGCTTTGCGATAAGGGCGCGAAAGTCCTTGTTGATGGTCGGTTTGGACTTCTTTAGGAAATAGATCTTCTGACTAGCGAACGTGAAGTTCTTAAAGTAGTAAGGATTCAGGTGCGTAAGAATCAATGGATACATGTTCCTTTGTTTCTCGCGGACCTTCTTGATAAGCCTGGTGATGTAGTACTGAACCGCTACGAGATTGGCGTCGTCCAGGTAGTCAAACACCTCGTCAATAACGAGGATGATGTCGCGCGACGAGATGGATCGCTCAATCTTCCTCAGCTCCGCCGCAAAGCACAGAGAGTCACGCTGGCCATTAGATATATGCAGGGCTGGCGGGAAGGAGACGACGAGACTCCCATTGCGCTCAGCAGGCCTGACCCTCTTCCATGTGGAACCGAACGCCTTGATGATGTCCTCAAAGCTCTCCTTTTCGTTGACATACGAGAGATACTTGCACGCTTCCTTGAAGGCCTTCTTGTTACCCAGGTAGGTCAGCGCCACTTGCAGGCCCGAGAGCAGAGCGTCGATACGGGCTTGGGCGGGGCCGGCAGCCATTGCCAAGAGATCAGCCAACGCCTTGACGGCGTCGATCGCTTCAAGGCGTAGCGCGAGGGCATCACTAGCCCATGCTCGTATTTCGTCGACGGTTCCGGCCTGAGCCTGAAGCAACGCAGTTACCTCTTCTAGGTCATTTTGAATGCGGACACCCGTCATCTTGTCCATCACGCCATACAGATCAATCAAGCCGTCGGCTAGCGCTGGGTTCCCGAGTGTCTTGCTGAGGTTCTGGAAGGCCTTGCCGGATGGCCCAAAGCGAGTGCGCATCTCCGTTACGTCGTAGGCGTGTTTTGCCTTGGCGGGAATGGTCTGGACCAGCACCAAGTCGCTGATATCCAGTGACGCTGTTGCGGTCGTGAACCTGCCTAAGTTGTGCTTGGTGACCTTCGCCCGAAGCCGGCTGGCGATCACATGGACATCAAAGGATGCCGCAATTCCGTTGCAGCCCCCATCTGCAACGAGGGTGGAAATTTCGCCATTCTTCCTAATCGTGAGGGTCAGTTTTGGGGCGAGCGATTCATCTCCAAGGTGGAACTGATCTTTTGGAAGCTCTAACCTCTTGGTCTTGAGCGCGGCGAACGCCGCGGCAAGCGAGCTTTTGCCGAATCCATTTGGAGCGACAAGGAGTGAAGGCTTGTTAGGAATAATGTCGAGTTGAAACGTGGAGTCCTTGATGCCCCTAATGTTCTCTATGGCTACAGATTTAATCATCGCCCCCTCTCTGTGAATGACGTAAGCCTTCGGTCCAACTATCGCGTGTCAGGCCTTCATTGCAACAAAAGATAGCCAGAACGCGCCGCCATAAATTCCTCAAGGGCGCGATAGGCGCTCATCCCCAAAACGCCGATCGCCTCGAGCCCTCAGAGTGGCCTGTCTGCTACGGTTCGACAGAGCCCCTTACCTACCCCGATAGATCTTGCTAACCCCCTGCCCGGCCAGGACTTCCCTGCCCAGCTAAGAGCCTATTGCCTTAAAGGTGAGTAAAGAAGAGATGCTGCGGAGCAATGGCTAGGTGCCGTGCCACTCGCCATCAACGAGCGAAGTGAGTCACGTAGTCTTGCCTCTTCTCGTTCCACTCAAAGCTGATACTGGTGGCCGCAGACGATTCATCAGCAAATACGCTGAAGATGCATATAAGGTCTTCGATCAAGAATTCGTAGGCCCACTTGTGCCGCATGTAGTCGGAGAAGACGAGCATGCCCTTGAATTCAGTGCCCTCTGACCATGTCTGCATCCAGTAGTAGTGAATAAGCTGATTGCAAACATCGAGAACGCCTAGATCAACAGCCTCAGGGTTCGCAATATCAAATCCATCTTCCGGAAATCCTGCGCCTAAAAATGTGAATGGCTTGATGCCGATCTTCTTGTAGCGAATTGCAGGTAGTCGAACGCTTCGAGCACAATCGTTGACCTTGGGGCGCTCAAGCAAGGAGCGGACCTGGAAGGCTACTAGCATTAGACGGCGTTCATACAGGACCAGCTGCTTCTCGGACCATCTTCGATAATTTCGATGCCGCTTAAGCCACAGCACTTCTGCGCGCAGCTCTTGCCGCCAATAAGTTGACTCGATCATCCGTTTGAGGCCTGAGGTAGTTCCAGCTAGATTGTCACCCATTGCAGAGTTCATCAACGGGAAATGCCATCAGTCAGTGGCGTCGTCGGCCAAGTGCGATCTCAAGCCTTGATTCTGGCCTATTCCCCGTACCAGCGCAGTCGGCTTGAAACATGATGTCTTCGACACTCCCAATAAAATCCCCTATCGCGACTGAGCTGATTTGGCAGGCGGAACGGATTTTTGCGCAATCTCCAGCCTATTCACGTCTTCCACTGGCATAAGAACTGCAGCTTTCTGTACCGGGTCCCAAAGCACATAGCTATCACCCAAACGCCCCACTAGGCCCAGGCCGCCTTGCACATTCTCATCAATAGTCACATTGACCGTGTACTTGCTGCCGCCAGAAGTAATCGCCTTGGCGCGCTCGAAGCCAAGCCAGTTTGACGAGATCGGGACATAGACAATCATCACGAGCGCATAGACCAGCCAGGGCGACTCCTTCACGGCGGCCGGCAACACTGGAGACAGGCGTACTGCCATTGCACATATGCCCGTCAGCGCCACACCTATCAAAACGGGCCAGGCATTTGACCACCAAAGCAAGGCACCCATTCCAACAAGACAAAGAGTCAGGATCAGCCACATCAGCAGATTGGCTTGGGACGGCGTCGTTGTCACCTTCCCCTCGACCCACCCTCCAAGCAGCAGCGCAATCAGTATGAAGAACAACACCATGCCGATCCCCGCAAGCCCTGCCAGCGCAAGCTCACTCACCGCAACAAACTGAAAGGGATCCAGGCCGAAGTGGCCCCAATACGCCTTCAGGTAGAAGGCGCCTTGAATCAATCCAAACGTGACGAGCGCCGAACCCCATCCAGCAACATCAGCCATCGTTAGCGTCTTCTGCGTACGTTCCATGTATCCCCTTCCATCAATGCAGCCCCGCCACATAGTGGCATGCAGCGCTCCACCTCGCAGAACCCACCCTATTAACGTGACGCGTCACGCCCGATCACCCCGCCCATTGGCGCCCCACCCCACCCCCACTATAGTTCCACCCCTCACAAGGACGAGGCGGCACACATGCCCTATATCGGAATCGGACTCCACGTACTGGCGGCCATCTACTTCGCGGTACACGCCATCCGCTCGGGCCAGAGCCTCTATTGGCTCATCCTGCTCTTCTCCTTCCCACTGCTAGGCAGCATCGTCTACTTCCTGGCGATCTACTTCCCGGAAGCCCGCAACTCGCGCGGCGCGCGGCAGGCAATCCGCTCCGCCAAGCAGCTCATGGACCCGGGCCAGGACCTGCGCAACGCGCGTGCCGAACTGGCGCGTACGCCCACCGTGCAGAATCGGGTTCGCCTGGGCATGGCACTGCTGGCTGCCGGCCAGGCCGAGGAAGCCAGGACCCTGCTTGAGCAGGCAGCCAGCTCGCCGCTGGGCGACGATCCCTACATCCTGACCGGCCTTGCCCGTGCCCGCCTCGAGTCCGGGCAGCCCGCGCTTGCGGCGGAGACGCTGGACGGCCTGTTCGCCCGCCATCCGGATGTGCGCCGCAAGCCGGAACAGACCCTGCTTTACGCGCAGGCACTGGCGGCTGCCCAAGCGCCCGGCACCCGTGCCGCGTTCGAGCGAGCCGTGGAATGCGGAAACGATGCGGCCGCCCGTTGCCTGTATGGCGAGTGGTTGATGGCACAGCCGCAGCCCGACGATCGTGAGCAGGCCCGCAGCCTGTTCGCCAGCATCATCGATGATGCCCAGCACTGGTCGCGTCACGCACGCAGCCACAATGCCGCATGGCTGGAGCGGACCAAGGTCGCGTTGAAGGGCTACTGACGCCTGGCGGCCTTTGGCAACCCTGTCGCATCCGCCTCGTTCACGGCCTCGCCGGGCGGATGCCGACACTCGTCAGGCGTGCACCGCCGAAATCGCCGACAGCCTTGCGGCGCAAGGCTCCAGCGCCGTTGCGCCATATGCAACGATTCTGAAAATGTTGAATGTGGTGACGGCATCGGCCTTACTGCATTGGCATCGCGCACAGCCGGGCGTATTCCTCTCCGTGCCACCGAAAACAGGTGGCCGGGATTCGAAACCCCGGTAGTTCGCTGAAGTAAACGCTTGCCAGCCGGCATCACCCTGTGTGGTGCCGGCTGGCAATCCGTCGGCCGGCTATGGCGGGCGGTGCGTGGAGGCCTTGTGCCTGCCGGTTTAGCGAACACCGGGTTTCGAACCTCGCACCGTCCGCCACCTTTATCGGTGGCGGCTTCTGCATGCACGCAAGGAGCCCAGCCATGACCCAGCCCCACTCCCCTGCCCCGCACCCGATCCACGACGCGTGCGCGAACAGCCCCGCGCTGGACCCGAACACGCTCATCGCCCTGCTGCACAGCATCGGCGCCGGTGTCGCCTCCGATGGTCAGCCGTGGCCGGAACGCCATCAGATGCCCGGCCGGCGCATCGCCCTGGCGGACACCGATTGCTCGCTGGCCGGCCTTCGGGTGGTGCTGGAGATCCTGCTGGCCGCGCAGCGCGCCCGCGAGAACGGCGAACTGGAACAGTACGTTGGCCCGCGCGTCATGGAGGGCCTGATCATGGCCGGAATCGGCCTTACCGCACACGCCAGTACCCGACTGCATCCGGAGGGCTGAGTGGCGTGGTGCCGCTGGGCGGCCAACGCGCTCTGTCTTGTGGTGGTGGTTGCGGCACAGGCGCAGTGGCCGGCGACGCCGGCGCCCTCGCCTGTCGCGTTCCAAAGCATCAACGACGATCGATTCTCACAACTGCGCCGCCAGGCGATGCAGTTCGTGGACTCTCGGCCACGACAGGGCTTCCAGTTCGTCGAGCGGCGCCGAGATGCCGAGTTCCAGGTTCATTGCCGGGGCATACCCGTGCTGTGGCTGGAGGGGCGCTCGCACCATCTGCTGTTGCAGGTCTCACTGGACGCGGAGCAGCGGGCGCCCGCCATTGTGCAGCTTGGTACGTTGCTTCAATGGCAGCTGGAGCCGGTGGGCTATCTGGAGCAGGTGCTGGCTGACGTGCCGGAACCTGTTCTGTTGGATCGGGTGCTGCAGATGTTCGGGGGCGAGGTGCCTGAGGGCGCGCGATGTGGCCCGCACTGGTCACCTGCGCGACAGGCATTGGCCAAGTGACCATGCGGGTCACCTCCCGGCATCGATCCAGCCCGCATCGCGCGCACGCGCAAGATCTTCTGGCGTATCAATATCCAGGCCCAGTTCCGGTGCCTGCAGGACATGCACCGTATCGACAGGAAGTTGCCGCAGGCGCGCTCCGAAGCCGCGGTCACCGGATGCACCGACAGGGGTGAACCAGGCGCGCGGCACGACTGCGGGAACGCCAAGCGCATTTCCGTGGCGGGTGCCCGCGCACGTTGACGCTGCGGCGCGGGCACCGGAAAGCAGCGCCTGCAGATGGGAGCGCTCGATTGCGGGCTGGTCGCATGCCACGATCATCACCGCGGTCACCGTGGGCAGCAGGTGTGCGCCGGCAACCTGCAGACTGCTCGCCAGGCCACGCTCCCAGTGGTGATTGGTTACCGGAGTGGCATCCAGCCCGGCAATGCTGGATGTCACGCCCTGTGCGTTCGCGCCCACCACGACCAGGACCTGCGCTGGCGCGAGCTCCCGCGCTAGCCGCACTACGCGGTGTACCAGGGTCTCGCCCTGCCGGGTCAGAAGCTGCTTGGGCTGGCCAAGTCGGGTGCTCCCGCCGGCAGCAAGCACGATGACCGCATGCGCGTCAGTCACCTGCCGTGCGCGCTTCGCCATTGCTGCAGCTGCGCGGCGATGCTGAGCGAAATCGCCTCTGGCCCTCGGCCGCCGATGTCCAGGCCGACCGGTGATCGAAGTCTGGGGGAAAGGCGGTGGCGCTGATCCGGTGTCAGCAGCTTGAACAGGTCCTCGCGCCTTCGCCGCGGCCCCAGAAGTCCAATGAAGGCAACCTCGGTATCGGTCAGGGCCACCAGTGCCTCGCGGTCCAGCTCGAAGTCGTGGTGCATCACCAGTACCGCGTCGCACGGGTCGGCATGAAGGGCCTCGGCCGGGCTCACCTGGAGCTGTGCATCGGCGCCCTGCCCCGCTGAGGACCAGCGCGCTCGTCGTTCGGCCACGCTGACCCGCCATCCCAGTCCCCGCAGCAACGGAACCAGGAAGGGCGTTTCTGGACCGCCACCCAGCACCAGAGCCCGCGGAAGCCGGGGCAACGGCAAACGCCATGCGCCCTCGCCAAAGGGCTGCGCCCCGTCCATCGGATGCAGCTGCCATGCCTGCTCGCAATTGCCGGCGCGGAAAGCGACCTGCCCCGACGTGCGAAGGTCGCGCTGGAGTGACACGCCCTCGCGGAGCCAGACCTCGATGACGTTGTCGATGCCGGCCATGGCACGCAACGGCAGCAGCGCAATCCGCAGCCGGCCGCGGCAGCCGAGCGCGGACCCGCTCAACAGGTCGTCGTCACTGCGGGTGTCGATCTCGATCCAGTCGACCCGCCCTGCCGCGCTCACCTGCTCCGCGCGTCGCGCGAGCTCGGGCTCCAGGCATCCGCCGCTCAGCCAGCCGACCTGGCTGCCGTTGTAGAACAGCACCATGTCGCCGGCACCGGCGTAGGTGGAGCCATCGGTTTCCAGCACCAGCGCGAGCACGGCGTGCTCCCCCGCGCGCATGCGCGTCAAGGCCGTCTCGAGTACGCCGCGCGGGCTGCCCTCGGTGAGGAAGCCCGGCGCTGCGGACAGGTCCTCGGCAAGATCGCCGGGCTCCCCTCCGCCTGCGGCGGAGACCTCCAGAGTGGGCGAGGCTACGGGTCGGTCCATGCGCAACGTCAGCCTATGTCGGGCAAGCCGGGCAACAGCTTGTCCAGGGTGATGGGATAGCTGCGCACGCGCACGCCGGTTGCGTTGTAGATCGCATTGGCGATCGCGGCGCCAACCCCGCAGATGCCCAGTTCACCCACACCCTTGGCCTTCATCGGCGAGATCACCGGATCCAGCGTGTCGAGGAAGACCACCTCCTGGTACGGGATGTCGGCGTGCACGGGAACCTCGTAGCCGGCCAGGTCGTGGTTGATGAACAAACCAAGCCGTTTGTCGACCACCAGCTCCTCCATCAGGGTCGCGCCCGCACCCATCACCATCCCGCCGATGACCTGGCTGCGTGCGGAGAGCGGATTGAGGATCCGGCCGCCATCGCATACGGCAAGCATGCGGCGAATGCGCGTTTCTCCAGTGTAGGCATGCACGGCGACCTCGCAGAAATGCCCTGCATAGGTGCCGACGTCGTAGCCTTGTTTGAAGTCGCCGAAGGCAATGCCGTCCTCCGCCGACAGCGTGCCCGCCTCCGCCAGCTTGATGGTCCGCCCACCCGCCTGGATGCGGCCATTGGCGAAGTCTGCGGTGTCGCCGTCGAAGCCGAGTTTCTCGCCCACCTTGCGGCGCAGGCTGACGCACGCCGCGTACACGCCCGCGGTGGAGCTTGCCGCGCCCCACTGGCCGCCGGAACCGGCGGAGGCGGGATGACGGGAGTCACCGAGGGTGACCTGGACCTGGTCCAGCGGCACGCCCATGGTCTCGGCTGCCGTCTGCGCGATGATCGTGTAGGAGCCGGTGCCGATGTCGGTCATGTCGGTCTCGACAATCACCCCGCCCTGGCCGTCAAGCCGGACCCGCGCCGCCGACTTCATCGTCGGTGCGCCACGATAGCCCGCGGACACGCCCATGCCGACCAGCCAATGCCCTTCCCTGACCTGCGCCGGCCGGGCGTTGCGCTTGTTCCAGTTGAAGCGCTCCGCGCCTTCGCGCAGGCAGCGCACCAGATTGCGGTCGGAGAACTTCTTGGACGGATCGCCGGGCACGACCTCAGGCTCGTTGAGGATGCGGAACGCGATCGGGTCGAGACCCAGCTTCTCGGCCATTTCGTCCATCGCCACTTCCAGCGCCATGTGGCCCGGCGCTTCGCCCGGTGCGCGCATCGCATTGCCTTCGGGCATGTCGAGCGTGGCGATGTAGTTGGCTATCAGACGGTTGGCGCCTGCATAGAGCTTGGGCGTCTGCAGGGTGCCGTTTTCGCCATCCTCGCCGTTGATGTTGCCCGACCAGTTCTCATGGGCGATGGCGGAGATCCGGCCATCCTTTCCGCAGCCGATCCGCACGCGCTGGAGGGTGGCGTGCCGGTGCGTGGTGTTGTTGGGCATCAACGGGCGTTGCAGCGCGATCTTCACCGGTCGCCCGACCTGCTTGGCCGCCAACGCGGCCAGCACCGCGTCCGCACGGATGAACAGCTTGCCGCCGAAGCCGCCGCCGACATAGGGCGAGTCCACGCGCACCTTGGCAGGATCGATGCCGAGGATCGCCGCCATGCCCTGCCTGGCCCAGTCGATCATCTGGTTCGCCGTCCACAGCGTGAGCGTGTCACCCTCCCAGGCGGCGATGGTGGCGTGCGGCTCCATCATCGAATGACTTTCGTCGGAGGTGTGATAGGTCTCGTCGAGCTTGACCGCGGCGCTCGCGTAGGCGGTGTCGAAATCGCCCAGCGCCTGCCGGTCGGGCTTGCCGTCACGCCCCTTTGCCAGCGGCGCGGTCGGTGCCAGGGCCGGGAAATCGAAGCGGCCCTTGCTGCGCTCGTAGCGGGTGCGGATCAGCGCCGCGGCGGCGCGGGCCTGCTCGAAAGTCTCTGCCACCACGCAGGCGATGGCCTGGTGGTAGTGGGCCACTTCGGGTCCGCCGAACAACGGCGCGTTGTTCCAGTTCGATTTGCCGACCGGCTTGGTTTCCGGTGCGGTGATGACCGCCAGTACGCCGGGCGCGGCACGTGCGCGGGAGGCATCCATCGAAATGATGCGCCCCTTGCCGATGCCCGCACCGACGATGTAGCCGTAGGCCTGGTTCGGCGCCACGTCATGGCGCTCGTAGGCATAGGGGGCGGTGCCGGTGGTCTTGCGTGGACCGTCGATGCGCGGCGTCGACTTGCCGACGACCTTGGCCTTGTCGAACAGGTTGTCGCCGGCGGGGGCGTTGAATTCAAGGGGCATCAGCGCTCTCCTTCCACCAGCACGGCTGCGAGGGTGCGCTCGGCGAGCGCGATCTTGAACGCATTCTCCCGCGTGGGACGGGCACCGGCGAACACCTGCAGGGCCGCGGCCTTTACGCCGTCGCGCAGCAGCGGTTCGGCTGCCTCGACGCGCCACGGCTTGGGCGCAACTCCACCGAAGGCGAACCGCGCCGAGCCGTCTCGCTGCACGACCGCGGCGACCGACACCAGTGCGAACGCATAGGACGCGCGGTCACGTACCTTGTGGTACACGTGCCGACCGCCCAGGGGCTTCGGCAGCGTGACGTGGGTGATCAGCTCACCGCGCTGCAGCACGTTGTCCTGCTGCGGCCTATCGCCGGGGGAACGATGGAAATCGGCAATCGGGATGCTGCGCGTACTGCCGTCACCGCTGACGGTCTGGATCGAGGCGTCCAGCACCCGCAGGGCCACCGCCATGTCGCCCGGATAGGTCGCGATGCAGCTGTCCGAGGTGCCGATCACGCCCATCTGCCGGGAGAATCCCTCGAGCGCGCCGCAGCCTGATCCGGGCAGGCGCTTGTTGCAGGGCAGATGGGGGTCGTAGAAATACGGGCAGCGCGTGCGCTGCAGCAGGTTGCCGCCGGTGGTGGCTTTGTTGCGCAGCTGCCCGGAGGCGCCTGCCACTATCGCGCGGGTCAGCACCGCGTAGTCGCGGCGCACGCGCTCATGCGAGGCCAGCGCGGTATTGGTGACCAGCGTGCCGATGCGCAGGCCGCCCTCGTCGGTGGTTTCGATCCTGTCCAGGCCGATGTCCTGCACATCGACCAGGTGCGCTGGCGTCTCGACCTCAAGCTTCATCAGGTCGAGCAGGTTGGTCCCTCCGGCCAGGAACTTCGCGCCCTCGGTACCAGCGACGGCCTTGGCGGCCTCGGCTGGGGATTTCGCGCGTTCGTAACTGAAGGCCCTCATGAGCGCCTCCCTGCAGAGGTCACGCCAGCGACCTCTTCCATCGCCTCGGCAATGTTGGAATAGGCACCGCAGCGGCAGAGGTTGCCGCTCATGCGTTCGCGCATTTCCATGTTGGTGGCGCGGGGCCGTGCACTGACGTCTGCCTGTACATGGCTGGGGACACCCCGCTTGATCTCGTCCAGTACCGCCACCGCCGAGCAGATCTGCCCCGGCGTGCAGTACCCGCACTGGTAGCCGTCATGCTTGATGAAGGCGGCCTGCATCGGATGCAGGTCATCGGGGGTTCCGAGGCCTTCGATGGTGGTGATGGCATCACCCTGGTGCTGCACCGCCAGGCTGAGGCAGGCATTGATGCGCTCACCGTTGACCAGCACGGTACAGGCACCGCATTGACCGTGATCGCAGCCCTTCTTGGTCCCGGTCAGCTTCAGATGTTCGCGCAGCGCATCGAGCAGCGTGGTCCGGGTGTCGAGCTCAAGCTCCCGCCGCTTGCCGTTGACGGTCAACGCCACCGTGCTGATGACCGGCGGCCTGGGCGGCGGGGGCGTCGCCAGTTCGGCGGCGAGCGATGACGCCCCCGGTGCGGCGGACATTGCCACGGTCGTGACGCCGCCGGCGATCACCTGGCGACGCGTCAACTTCATTCCTTCATCACAACTTGGCACAGTGACCTCCTGGCGTTCGGGAAAATCCCGTGGCTGGATGGACGCGCTCACACTACCCAAGGGGCACTATGCCCATCTGCGGGGTACAGGCCTGTGAAGTCGGCGAAATGTGCGACCCTGCCAAGGCAGGCAACCGCGACTTTTACTCTTCAGCGCGGCACTCTTGAACCATGCGCATGCCTCATTGGATGGCTCACAGTTCTGCTTGTCTCTCACGGCGCTGGCTTCGAGGGTTCGGGCTCGTGGACGGAGCCCTCCAACAAGGCAACGTAGGTATCCAGCCGGGTGCGAAGGCCGATCAGCATCCAGCCCAGCAGGTACAGCAGCACCATGGCGAAGATAAGCAGTGCGCCTAGCAATCCAACATCGAAAGCGCCCGCCCAGTCGCCCCATTTCCATCCGCGGAACTGCAGGTAGAGGGCAATCAACAGCGGGAATGGCCCGAGCCGCTGCAGCCCGCCATACATCATGCCCATGCGCTCAATCATGTTTGTGCGCAGGGTGCTGACGAATTTGAGTCGCCGCTCGCGCTGGACGCGCGGGAATCCGCGAAGCTCGGTCACCACCGATTGCCAGTGAGCGAAGTCTTCATCCATCTCCCGGGCGTGCGAGAGCCGCGGTTGGCTGAACTGGCGGATACCTCTGCGGGCGGCCAGGACGCCACCGACAATGAACCCTCCGATTTCGATTGCCAGGCAGGCAACAACCACCTGAAGCACTGCGCCAACAGGCAGCCATCGATCCGGAAGCTGGCCAGTGAGAATGCCGATGACCGCCGCCCCCATGCCGATGCGGAACGCCCACGTCTCCACCCTGCCCGCCTTCGGGTAGATGCTGTGCTCAACCAGCCCCTGCACCCGCTGATAGAGCCAGTGGAATGTCAGTTCCTGCGAATCGGTCGTTGCCGGCGGATCGACGCCGCCCCCTGCCTGCATGTCCATTGCACCCCTGCCCCGGCCGGCGCAGATGCCGGCCGCCCCATCGTACCTGAGCACGCTTCGAAAGGCGCCCCAGCGGGAATCACATGCCCAGCTCCGACAACCCCGGGTGATCATCCGGGCGACGCCCCAGCGGCCAATGGAACTTGCGGTCGCTTTCCTTGATCGGCAGGTCGTTGATGCACGAGAAGCGGCGCTGCATCAGGCCGTCCTCGCCGAATTCCCAGTTTTCGTTGCCATAGGAACGGAACCAGTTGCCGGAGTCGTCGCGCCATTCGTATGCGTAGCGGACCGCAATGCGGTTTTCGGTAAAGGCCCAGAGCTCCTTGATCAGGCGGTACTCGAGTTCCTTGTTCCATTTGCGTGCCAGGAACTGCCGGGCTTCCTCCCGGCCGTTGGTGAATTCGGCACGGTTACGCCACTGGGTGTCGAGCGAATAGGCAAGCGACACCTTGTCGGCATCGCGGGAATTCCAGCCATCCTCGGCAAGGCGCACCTTCTGCGTGGCCGATTCGAGGGTGAACGGAGGAAGCGGCGGACGGGGTTGTTCTGCGGACACGGGGAGACCTCCAATCGAAATGGATACACGGGTTGCTTCAAAGGATCTGGCGTACCCAGGCGCTAACGCTTGGCCTGTTCCAACAACAGCTTCGCGACATCCTTCGCGGTGTCTGCGGCGTCGAGATCACCCATCACGCGCGACAGGGTGATGGCGCCTTCCATCAGGATCAGCAACTGGCGGGCCAGGTCCGCCGGCTGCTCCACATCCAGTTGTTCGGTAAGTTCCAGCGTGTAATCGAGCAGCTTCTGCTTGTGATTCCGCGCGATCTGCCGGATCGGATCGGCCGGATCGCCGACCTCCCCCGCGGTATTGATGAACGCACACCCGCGATAGCCCTCGGACTGGAACCAGCTCTTGAGCGCGGTGAACATGCCGAGGATGCGCGCTTCCGGGCTGTCGGCCTTGTCGCACTCCTGCCGGAACCAGGCCAACCAGCGCACGTCGCGCGCCTTCAACGCGGCGGCGGCCACGTCGTCCTTGTTCTCGAAGTGGCGGTAGATGCTCTTGCGCGCCACGCCCGAGGTCTTCACCAGCAGGTCCATGCCGGTGGCATGGATCCCGTTCTGGTAGATCAGCGCCTCGGCCGTGGCCAGGATCTTCTGTTGGGTGTCGGTGGTGACCTTGCTCATGGCTGCAAGGTAGAACGGTCGTTCTACACTGTCAACAGACAATCGCGAGCGATGGGGGCGCGCACATCCATGCAAGACGATCTATCAAGAAATCCGGACACTTCATCACCCGGGCGCCTGATCACAGGCGCAAAGTACGTCTCACCACCCACCCATGAGAGTTCCCGCATGAACACCTTCGCCCGTACGCTGGCGGTTGCCGCCCTCGCCCTCTCGGTCCAGGCCGGCCTGTCCGCGCAGGCCGCCGAACCGGCCAAGCCGGCCCCGGTCACCACCATCGCGCGCACCGCCAGCTACATCACCACCGCCGACGGCGTGCAGCTGTACTACAAGGACTGGGGCCCGAAGGACGGCCCGGTCGTGACCTTCAGCCATGGCTGGCCGTTGAATTCGGACAGCTGGGAGTCGCAGATGATCTTCCTGGCCAACCATGGCTACCGCGTCATCGCGCATGACCGTCGCGGCCACGGGCGCTCCAGCCAGCCATGGGACGGCAACGACATGGATCACTACGCCGATGACCTGGCCACGGTGATCGATACGCTGGACCTGCACGATGTGACCCTGGTGGGCTTCTCCACCGGTGGCGGCGAAGTGGCGCGCTACATCGGCCGGCACGGCACCGGGCGGGTGAAGAAGGCCGTGCTGATCAGCTCGGTGCCGCCGTTCATGCTGAAGACCGCCGACAACCCGAACGGCCTCCCGATCGAAGTGTTCGACGGCATCCGCAAGGCACAGATGGAGAACCGCGCGCAGCTGTACCGCGACATTCCGTCGGGCCCGTTCTATGGCTTCAACCGCCCAGGCGCGAAGGTGTCGCAGGGGCTGATCGACGCATGGTGGGCGCAGGGCATGCAGGGCGGCCACAAGAACACCTACGACTCGATCGCCGCGTTCTCGGCCACCGATTTCCGCGCCGACCTGAAGAAGTTCGATGTTCCTACCCTGGTGATCCACGGTGACGACGATCAGATCGTGCCGATCGATATCTCAGGCCGCCAATCGGCAAGGCTCATCAAGGGCGCCAGGATGATTGTCTACCCGGGTGCGCCGCACGGCCTGACCGACACCCACAAGGACAAGGTCAACCAGGATCTGCTGGCGTTCCTGCAGGAAAAGTGAGTGACCGGGGCTCTGTTGTGATGGCAGAGCCCTTCCTTCCCAGAAGCAGGGCTGGCACCGGAGAAGCGCCAGGTGCCGCGTCAGTGCACGATTGCGGGCGTAGGATTTCAGGCCAACGATGGAGCGTGTTCCGCACTTTGATGAAGGGTTAACCTCCAACGGAGGACACTGCGCCCTCACGGCTCTTCTCCGGCGCAGAATCCTTTGCTCCCGTGTCCAGCCCAAGACGACACGGCCATGCACCCTCCCAATGCCTTCCGGATCCATGCGATCCAGCCCCTTCTTGCGCGCAATGGCGCCATCGTTCGCCTCGATCAGTTGCGATCCACCTGCAAGAGTTGCGGCTTGCGCTCATCAATGACTCAGGACGAGGGCATCAAGACGAGTCCATCGGGCACGACGCTCACGTGCCCAGCGTGCGGTGCCACGGGGCTGATGGACGAGGTGGAGATATGGCACCACTGGCTCGAACAGTGCCGGCGTGAGCGGATGCTGGCGCTCTTCGATCCCGCGCCTGACGAACCACTGGAGCCTGGTGTCCCCGAATGAGAGCGGCTGTCATGGACTCTTCGGCCGGCGCCTCAGCGCCGCGCCTCAGCCGTCGCCCGGGTGCCGCCCCGCCAGGCTGCCCATCGTGAAGGCGTAGCCGGCCTCCTCCAGCAGCGCTCTCATGCGCAGCTCCACGCGCCTGGGTGAAAGCAGGCTGTTGGGCGCATACAAGGCGTAGACGTAGCCGGCGCCGTCGATGATTTCACGGCGCACGGCGCAGTCGTTGGATTCCGCCGCCTCGGACCAGACAGACATCAGCCTGGCCGGACTGATGGACTGCCCGTTGCGAAGGCGAAAGAACAGCCAGCGCACTCCCAGGGAATGGGCTGGATTCAACCTAGCCACTGAGAGCCTCCAATGCGCCGGAAGAGATCCGTGAGAACCTCAGGATCCAATCGTGGATGCTCGTCTTTTGAAGATCGCGGAAGGTCAATGCGCGCGGCACCCTTCACCAGTGCAGGCAGATCGGACTGAAGGTCGATCCACCATCCCGCAGGCAGCCGGAGCCCTGTGCCCGTTCTATCGTAGATGCAGATCGGAAAAGTCATCGCGTTGCTCCTGAATGACTCGAGCATACGCCTGCGCGATGTCAGGTCCGGATGCGACGCCTAGGGAGATGCCACATCGGCGCGCTTTGCGCATTCGAATACGTGTGCTTCGTCCTGCTGGACCCTGCGGAACGATTCCAGCCAGCCGAACGCTGCACCACGATTGTGAATCGTATCGCCGAGCCTGCCGGTCAGGCACCGTGCGCACTCCATCCCGCCAGGGCTGGGCGCGTGGCAGCAACGGCATTGCGCCATTGTTGTGGTTTTCTCCGGGCGACACTGGTACATGATCTTGGTCATCAGGCTGATCGCCTGGCTTTGTGCGGACATGCACGCTCCCTGTCTGCTGCGGAAGCAGCCGCGCGGCGCGCGGCTCCTCCTGTTCCTCAGCGGCGGGTATCGCCGCCGAGACCGCCCTTCTTTTCATCCGCTGGCTTCGGGCTCTCGCGATCCTTGTTGTCCTGCTGCTGTTGCTGTCCTTGCTTGCCGGGCTCCTCCCCGCCGGGTTCGCCCCCCTCGCCCTGCCCCTGCTGTGCAGGCTGTTCTGCTTCAGCGGACGCGTTGGAGCGGTCATTCCTGTTCTGTTCGGGGACGCTGTTCATTTCGATTCTCCGCCGCAGCAAGTCTGCTGCCGATTGACTGTGGGCGTGTCACCGTTACGGGAACGTACGGGGACGCGTCCCATATGAACAAGGGTCATGAACAGGCCCGCAGCAACAAGCGTGTACAGTGGAGTTTCGAAAAGGGGTAACGCCATGATCCATGGAAGAAGCAAGCACGTTGTCGACGTCGAGCGCGAGCTGGCCCACTGGAAAATCGCGTTCAACCTGGGCGCCCTGCCCGCGATGAGCTTCCGATATGAAGTGGCGCCCGTTATCCGGCTTGCCTGCGATATCTATGTGAGAGATCCGCATGGCACCCGGTCGGCATGGATCGACGATCTGCAGGGCAGGCTTGCGAAGCGATCGAGCCTGCGCGGCCATCCTGGCGCAGCGGAGATTGCCGATCGGTGCTGGTCCCTGCTTGGCTGCGCCTAGGCGCGGCTGGCTGCGTGATTCCGCTCGCGCATCAACTCATCATTCAGTACGTGGACAATGGACATCACCGCGTCGGCAAGTCCACGGGAATCGCTTATGGATCCGTAGAAGTAGATCCTGGCGCCTTCAATGCGAACATCCGCCAGCTGGAGCTGGGACGCCAGTGCCCTGCACTTGATGAGGAACATCTCTGTCCAGCGAGCGCCCGGCGCCACATCCAGCAGCGCGGTGATGGCTTCGTCGGTGGATGCGTCTACACGGTCATGCAACAACGGGACATCGAAGCCGACGATTCTTGGGAGCATGGAAGCGTTCACCTGACCATCCTCTCGCTGATGGGCGCTGCGAGTACTCCCACAGTACAACAGAATGCACGCAGCCCCGGATGAGATGGCGTCAGCTGGCCTGCCCCAGCTCGCGCGCAAGGAACGGCGCAGTCCTGCTTCCCTTGGCGCGGGCCACCTGTTGCGGCGTGCCCTTCGCCACGATGGTGCCACCCGCGCCGCCTGCACCTGGCCCGACATCAATCACCCAGTCCGCCTGTGCGACAGAACGCATGTCGTGCTCGATCATCACCACGGTGTTGCCAGCCTCCACCAGCCGTTGCAGCTGCGCCAGTAACCTGTCCGCGTCAGATGCATGAAGGCCGGTGGTGGGCTCATCCAGCACATACAGCGTGCGCCCGCGCTGGCTGCGCTGCAGCTCGGTCGCCAGCTTTATGCGCTGTGCCTCACCGCCTGAAAGCTCGGTGGCCGGCTGGCCCAGCCGCAGGTAGCCCAGACCGATTTCCTGCAGCAACTGCAGCGGGCGGGCAATGGCGTCTTCTTCGGCGAAGAACGCCTGCGCCTGGTCCACCGTCATCTGCAGGACCTCGGCGATGGTGCGACCATTCCACAGCACCTTCAGGGTGGCCTCGTTGTAGCGGGCGCCATGGCAGGTGGGGCACGGCGCATAGACGCTCGGCATGAACAGCAGTTCGACGCTGACGAAGCCCTCGCCTTCGCAGGTTTCGCACCGGCCCTTGGCCACGTTGAACGAAAAGCGGCCCGCGTCGAATCGGCGGCGGCGCGCGTCGGGTGTCGCGGCGAAGAGCTTGCGCACGTGATCGAACAGGCCGGTGTAGGTGGCCAGATTGGATCGTGGCGTGCGGCCGATGGGCTTCTGGTCTACCTGCACTACGCGCTGGATGGCGTCCACGTCGCCGGCCAGCTGGCCCCGCGTGGCTTCGATCACGGTCGGCCCATCCGCGGGCGTGCTGTCGGCGCTGTCGTCCACCGGCTCATGCCCCAGGTGCAGCAGCATCAGCTCGGGCAGCGCCTGCGCCATCAGGCTGGACTTGCCCGACCCGGAAATGCCGGTCACTGCGGTCAGAAGCCCCAGCGGCACCTGTGCGTCCACGCCCTGCAGGTTGTGGCGGTGGATACCCTTCAGCTCCAGCCAGCTGATGACACTGCGCTGCCGGCTGGCGGGCGCAGGCACCTGGTCGAACAGGTACTGCGCCGTGCGCGAATCCTGAACGTCGCGCAGGCCATCGGGCTCGCCACTGTAGAGAACGCGTCCGCCATGCTCCCCTGCCTGCGGGCCCACATCGACCAGCCACTGCGCGCGGCGCATCAGCTCCAGATCATGTTCAACAACGAACACCGAGTTACCGCCGTCGCGCAGCCGTTCCAGTGCGTCGTACAGCGCCTGGCTGTCGGCCGGATGCAGGCCGGCCGAGGGTTCGTCGAGCACGTACAGCACGCCAAACAGCAACGAGCTGAGCTGCGTGGCCAGCCGCAGGCGCTGCAGTTCGCCGGCCGACAGCGTGGGCGTGGCGCGATCAAGTGATAGATAGCCCAGGCCGAGCTCGCGCAGTTGCCGTACCCGCGACATGACCCCGCCCGCCAGGCGTTGTGCCGCCAGGCGCTTTTCCTCAGACAAGGCTGAGGTCAGGCGCACGTCGGGTGCGCCTTCGTGGGTCGCGCGGTCACTTGCTGCCCGCTTGGCGCGATCGCGGGGCGTTGCACGCCTGCTGGAACGCGCGCCGTGGCTGTGTGCACTGAAGTCGCCCCGCGCGATGGGCTCGAGCAACGCCGCCAGCTGGTCCAATGGCAGCCGCATGAACTCGCCGATATCCACACCGGCAAAGGTGACCGAAAGCGCCTCCGGCTTCAGGCGCTTTCCGTGGCAGGCGGGGCACAGCTTGCCTTCCATGTAGCGCGACACACGCTTGCGCATCAGGGCGCTCTGGGTGTTGGCAAAGGTGTGCAGCACGTAGCGGCGTGCGCCGGTGTACGTGCCCATGTAGCTGGGCTCCTGCTTGCGCTTGAGTGCGGTACGGGTCTCGGCCGGCGTGAAGCCGGCATAGACCGGCACGGTGGGCGTCTCCTCGGTGAACAGGATCCACTCACGGTCCTTCTTCGGCAGTTTCTTCCACGGCACATCGATGTCGTAGCCCAGCGTGACCAGGATGTCGCGCAGGTTCTGGCCATGCCATGCCGGTGGCCAGGACGCGATGGCGCGCTCGCGGATGCTCAGCGACGGGTCCGGAACCATCAGTGCTTCAGTCACTTCGTAGACATACCCCAGCCCATGGCAGGTGCTGCAGGCGCCCTGTGGGGTGTTGGGCGAGAAGTCTTCGGCGTACAGCATGGGCTGGTGGGCCGGGTAGGCTCCCGCCCGCGAGAACATCATGCGCACCAGGCTGGACAGCGTGGTCACGCTGCCCACCGAGGAGCGCGCATTGCTGGCGCCGCGCTGCTGCTGCAGGGCGACCGCCGGGGGCAGCCCGTCGATGGCATCCACATCGGGCACGCCCGCCTGGTCGATCAGGCGGCGCGCATAGGGTGCGACGGATTCGAAGTAGCGCCGCTGCGCCTCGGCGAAAACCGTGCCGAAGGCCAACGAGGACTTGCCGGATCCCGACACGCCGGAGAACACCACCAGTGCATTGCGCGGAATGGAGACATCGACATTCTTCAGGTTGTGCTCGCGCGCACCGCGGACCTCGATGCAGCCGCTGGCTGCGGCAGCACATGACGACTCGCCATAGGGGGTGTTGGACATCTCAGCATTCCTGCAATCGGTGGGCGGCTCGCGCATGGTGCGCCCGGTAGGCCATTCTCGCTGTTGCGGGGTGAATGGCGTGAGGGGGTGCGCAACCACGTGCCGCATCAGAACGCCATGGCCGACGCAGACCGCGCCGCCGCGCTGATTGTTAACGCGTATTGCCTGAAGGTTTGACATCACGTTGCCCCGCCCTTGATGGGGCCGCTCACAGCGCATTCCTATGCTGGGCCCGCCACCTGCGAGGTGGTGATCAACCTGGAGATGCACCATGCAACGCGACCAGAAAGACCTTCCCCATCCGGACCCGGAGGCGCAGCGCCCCGATCCTGTCAGTCCGCTGCAGGCGACGCTGCACAACCGCCGCAATCATGACGAGGCGCTGCAGGAAACCTTCCCCGCCAGTGACCCGATCTCCCCCTTCGTCGCTGCGCCCACGCCGGACGAACAGGCCAAACGCCTCGGGGAGCGGGTCAAACTGCCAGACCGTCACACGGATGAGGAGGCCGCGGGAGGTGACCAGTGATCCGGCGCGGTTTCGCCCGCGTCGCGGCGGCGACGGCGCGATTGTCCGGCAGCCTGGGGGCATTTGTCGCAGCGCTGGGGGTGATCATCACCTGGGCTGCCAGCGGGCCGGCCTTCCACTTCAATGACACGTGGCAGCTGGTGGTGAATACAGGAACCACTATCGTGACCTTCCTGATGGTGTTCCTGATCCAGCATACGCAGAACGCCGATACCGCTGCGTTGCACATCAAGCTGGATGAACTGATCCGGGTGAGCAAGGACGCCAACCAGGAGTTGTTGAACCTGGAGTCGATGGAGCCGGCCCATCTTGAAGAGATACGCCAGCGTTACGAGGCACTGGCGAAGACCGCTGCAGACATCAAGTCCAAGAAGGAGCGCTGCATGCCCTGCGATGCGGATGCAGCCGCCGAAGCCTGAGGTGGATGCCTGCGCCTACAGCTGTTCTGGTGTGAGGCCCTGTCTGGCAGGGCCTTCCAGCAGCGCTCCGGTGGCGGAAAAGCGGCTGCCGTGGCACGGGCAGTCCCATGTGCGTTCATGGCCATTCCATTGGACGACGCACTTGAGGTGCGTGCACAGCGCCGACATTGCGTGCAGCTGGCCATCATCATCGCGGTAGATCGCGGTGCGCTCTCCGCCCACGTCCAGCAGCGCACCGCACCCGCGGCCCAGCTCGCTGGGAGCGCGCGACGGCGCGGTTCCAAGGCGATCGCCCACCATGTGCCGCGCAACCGTGGCGTTGGTGCGGGCCCAGCCTGCAGCCGAGCGCAGCGGAGTAAAGCGCATGGGGCTGAGCAGCTGCTCGATCTCGCTGGTCGTTCCCGTGATTCCCTCCGTGATCGCGCGCGCGGCCACGCCCGCCCAGTTCAATCCGTCCGGCCCATAGCCGGTAGCGACCCATACATTGTCGTGCGCGCTGCTGCCGATGTAGGGCAGCTGATCCGCGGCCCGGAACTGCTGCGCGGACCAGCACAGCGGCTCGCCCTGCACGCTGAAGTTGCGACGCGCGTCGGCGACCAGATGCTGGGCCGGATCCATCGCCGGGGTTTCGCCAGTGCGATGTGTCTCACCGACCAGCACCAGCCAGTCGCGGCCATCAGCGCCATGCACCCCGCGCAGCGAGCGGTGCCGGTCGGCGATCCAGTGAATCCCTGCCGCTGGCGGATTGGCCACCGGTACCGCTACGCCGTATTCGCGGTACACCTCCATCTCGGCCTGCACCAGGTTGAATCCTGCTGGCGAGTGGGTGGCCAGCACAAAGTGCCTGGCATGGATGCGGGCACCAGGGGCCGTCGCCACTCCGGCTGAAGCCTCGATGCGGGTGATCCGGGTCCAGTCGTGGATGCGCACGCGGCCCACCAGATGACGGGCCAGTTCCCTGCAGAACGCCGCCGGATGCAACTGCGCCTGGTCGGGAACGCGGAAAGCGTGGCCCAAGGTGAACGGCAGCCCGGATTGGCGGTGCTCGCAATGCAGGCCAACGCGTTGGTAGGCCTGCAGCTCGCGTTCGAACTGCGCCGTGGCCTCGCGCGAACGCTCCTGCACGCCGTACTGCATGGCCACGCGCTCGAAGCCACAGTGCAGATCGTAGCGGTGGACCAGTGTTTCGATGGAACGCACCGCGTGTTGCCGCCACTGCACGACACGACGTGCCGTGTCACCGCCCCAACGCGCGATCAGGTCTGCCAGCCGGGACACGGGAGCGTAAAGATTGCCGGTTGACATCACCGTGTTGCGTCCGCCGATGGGGCCGGCATCCACCACCACCACATCCAGGCCGCTGTCGGCCAAGCGGGCGGCGGTCAACAGGCCCGTCATGCCTGCACCGACCACGAGCACGTCCGCGCGCGTGGTCCCGGCGAGCGGGCGGAAGCCGTGCGGATCGGAATCAGCTGACCATAAGCTGGCGCGCGGGGAAGGGTCGGCCATGAAAAGGATCCTTGCAGGTTCAGCGGAGAGCCTTCCCCGATACGCCCTGCCGGGTGAAACGGCGGTGGCGTGTCCGTGCAGGAAATGCTCACGTGCGTGGCACTGCCGCGGTGAGGATCAAGACGGGGTGAGTGCCGCATGGACACGATGCCAGCGTCGCCTGTGCGAACCGCGACCCTTTGCTTGCAGCGTGATTGCTAACGTGGCTGCATGGAGGGCCAGGCAGTGAGCACGCATCTGGAAATCGACCTGATGATCGCGCAACTGGAGGAAATGCTGCCGACCTGGGCGGCGTTCTATCCCGAGCCGCAGTTCATCCGCATGCTCGCCGAGGCGCTGGACTACATCGCTGCCAGTGCGGACCCGGATGCCCGCCTGCACTGCGTGATGCGCACCGGGCACCTCGATTCGTGCAGCGGCGAGATCCCCTGGGCGGCGCGCTATGGAGGCCGCTAGGCCGATCGATCACGCTGCGACGGCATGGGGTTCCACCAACCTGGCCAGGACATCCATCGCCGTCTCGGTTGGCACATCGTCACCGGTCCGCTGGGCGAACCCTGACCAGTCCGCGCGGGCAAGACTCTTCAACTGCTCGGGTTGCGTCGGCAGCCAGCGCATCGGCCAGAACGGGAGACGCCGGTTGCCTACCCTGCCGCGCTGCAGCTCGATCAGTCCCGTGTGGCTTGCAGCACCGAGTACCCGCGAGTACGCCACGTTCAAGCCATCTTCGGGTCCTTCCATGTACTGCAGGAACCGGGCGCCATCGAACAGCAGTACGCCGGTAACGCCGGCATTCCGGTTGAAGCGGGCGGCATCATCGACCAGGTCGTCCAGCTTCCCGCTGCGCAGGCCCAACGGGTCACCGGCAACGGCCGGGCCCGCCTCACTTATGTATGCGACTGCCCTGATCGGCATTGGCTGCTCCTGTAGCGAATCCCCCCAGATTCCGTACCGCAAGCATAGGCCAACCGCGCCGACGATATGTTCCGGCCCTGTGTATTCTGCGAATCAGTTGGGTTCGGGCTGACAGACGGTACGCAGCACGGGCCTGGGCTACGGGTCTGCCCGGGCCCATCGGGCGAGATTCTGCTTCACTTCCGCGATGCCGGCCCAAGGGTCCTTGCGGCGACGTCTGAGCTTTGCGGGCACGTCCTTGATCGTGAAGGCGTTGGCGCGCTTGAGTTTCGCCAGATCACCCCAGGCGATCGGCAGTGCCACCGGCGCGCCCGGCCGGGCGCGCAACGAATAGGACGCAACCGCCGTCGCACCGCGCCCATTGCGCAGATAGTCGACGAAGATCCGCTTGTTGCGCAGGCTCTTGGTGGCGGTTGCCAGGAACCGCTGCGGTTCGGACTGTGCCAATGCATCGGCGAAACCCTTCGCAAAACGCTTGGTCAGGTCCCAATCGCACCCTGGGTTGAGCGGCACGACCACGTGCAGGCCCTTTCCGCCGGAGACTCGCAGGAACGATTCCAGCTCCAGCTGCGCCAGCAGTTTCCGGATATCGGTTGCCGCTTTCTTGACTTCGGCAAAGGGCACATCCGGTCCGGGATCCAGATCGAACACCACCCGGTCGGCCCTGTCGGGCGCCTCGGCGTGGCTGCCCCAAGGGTGGAACTCCAACGCGTTGAACTGCACCAGTTCCAGCAGGCTGGCTGCGTCCCGCACCACCAGGTAATGGGCGTTGATGCCGCTTTCCTCCTTCAGCCTTACCGAATCGACCAGCGCCAGCCCGGCCGTATGGTGTTTCTGGAAGAAGCAGGGCTTTGCGGTGCCGCTGGGACAGCGGATGATCGACAGCGGACGATCCACCACCTCGGGCAGGAGGTGCTCCATCACTGCTGCGTAGTAGTCCCACACGTCCTGCTTGGTGTAGCCGTCGCCGGGAAACAGGATCTTGCCTGGGGACGACAGCACGGGGGGCGCGCGATCCGTTGCCGGCGCCCTTTCCACCCGGCGCCCACGCCGCGCGGGCGCTTGCGACCGCGCTGCGGCCGGGGCCGCTCCGGCGCGATCGGAATCGGCGAGGTCGGCGATATCCTTGTCCGCCCGCACCGCCTTCAGCGACGCCTGGCGCAACAGTTGCTGCCCACCGATTCCGCGGTAGAAGACCTCCACCACGAAACGCGGTTCGAACCAGGTCGCGGCGCGCAGATCGGTGTCCTGCGTGGGCACGTACGCGGTTGGCTTGCGGCCGCCGCCGCCCTTGATGCGCTTGCTGATGTCGCCAATCAGTTCATCCGAGAACCCGGACCCGACGCGGCCTGCGTAGAGCCAGCCATGCGTTGCGTCTGGCCGGGCCAGCAGCAGCGAACCAAAGCCGGTGCGGCTGCCTTTGGGTGCGGTGTAGCCCACCACCGCGAACTCGTCGCTGGCCAGCTGCTTCGTCTTGCGCCAGTCCTCGCTGCGGCCGCTGTGGTAGCTGCGATCGGCGCGCTTGGAGATGATGCCCTCGAAGTGCTGCTCACCGGCCAGACGATAGGCCTGGTCGCCATCCCCCTGTACATGCGAACTGAAGGCCAATGGGCTGCCCTGCCCCTCCAGCACCGATTGCAGCAGGGTCTTGCGCTCAAGCAGGGGCGCATCGGCCACATCCACGCCATCAAGATGCAGCAGATCGAACAGTGCATACGTCAGGACGCCCTGCCGCTCGCCGGAAAGCGTGGCCTGCAGCAGGTTGAAGTCTTCCTTGGTGCCGGCGCCGGCGATCAGCTCGCCGTCCAGTGCCGCCGAAGTCAGGCCCAGGGCCGCGATCGCGTCACGTATTTCGGGAAGTTTGGCGGTCCATTCCAGCGCGTTCCGTGACCACAGCTGCACGTTGCCCTCAGCCACCGTAGCAAGGATGCGGTACCCGTCCCATTTGATCTCATGCGTCCACTGCCCGCCCTGGGGCGGCGCTTCGCCCAGCTTGGCCAACTGCGGCTCAAACGGCCCGGACGGCGCTGCGGCCCTTTTCGCCTTGCTGAGCGCCAGGGCCTTCTTCGCCCAGTTCTTTCGCCGGGCGCGTCTGGCAGGTACCGCCGTCAGCCGCTTCTTCGCGGCCTTGCCAGCGCCGGCACGCTTCAGATCCTCCGGTGGCGCTTCAGCGACGTCCCCCAGCAGATCGTCTGCCTCGATATCGCTGGCAAATTCGTCGTCGTCCTTGAACAGCAGCCACTGTGGCTGGCGCGCGGGCTTTCCCGACCGGACCAGATGCCAGCCGCCTTTCAACTTGGTACCGAACAGCTCGAAGCGCAGATGGCCCTTGGCGAGCTGGGCTTCCGGATCGCCCTGCGTGGCCCATACACCATGGTCAAACTGGGCGACATGGCCGCCGCCGTACTGGCCCTTGGGAATATCACCCTCGAACGCCGCGTAGTCCACCGGGTGGTCTTCCACTTCCACCGCCATGCGCTTGACCTTCGGGTCGTAACTGGGGCCTTTGGGCACCGCCCAGCTCTTCAGCGCATCGCCAACCTGCAGGCGGAAGTCATAGTGCCTGCGGCTGGCATGATGCAGCTGCACCACGAAAATGGCGCGCTGGCCTTTCGGCAGCGCCTTGCCCGGCTCGGGCTCCTTGGTCTGGTCAAAACGACGCTTGCGGCGATACTCGACCAGGGACATGGCCAGCTCCGCGCTATTTGCCCAGGTGCTTCCGGACAGCAACCGCCGTGGGCCCGACTGCCGCGACGGCCGCGCGAAGTTCGTCGGCGGACACGCCCAGCGTCGTGGTCCAGTACCGCAGTTCGTAATCCTCATTGACGTTGATGCGGTCCCGGTCCGGGCTGCCGGCGTTGTTCTTGTCATCGCTCATGGGAGTCTCCAGCGTGATCGGGGGTGAACTGACCGTACCGGCCATTCCATGGGCACGGAGCGATGCCACTGTGAAGCCATGGCGAAGGCCGCCGGCACGGCGTCTTGCCGATGCGCGAAAGACGCTGCTTCGTGAAGGCAGCGCGCAGGGTCCGCGTGGGAATTCACATGCCGCCTTCACTCCTTCCCCGCCTGATCGCAACCGGACGGGACCTACTCTGGGCACTCCATTCACAGCGGAGCCCAGCATGGCTATCAAGACGGCGGAAGATCTGTTCATCCACGAGCTCTCGGACATCTACAGCGCCGAGAAGCAGCTGACCAAGGCGCTTCCGCGCCTGGCCCGTGCGGCCGAGAATCCGGATCTGGCCGCAGCGTTCGAAACGCACCTGGAAGAAACCCAGGGGCAGATCGAACGCATCGACCAGGTGGTCGAGGTGCTCGGCATCCGCCTGAAGCGAATCAAGTGCGCGGCGATGGAAGGCCTGGTCGAGGAAGGCAAGGAGGTGATCGACAGCATCGACAAGGGGCCGGTGCGCGACGCTGCCCTGATCGGTGGCGCGCAGAAGGTCGAGCATTATGAAATAGCCTCCTACGGCACCATCGCCGCGCTGGCCAAGCAGCTGGGCTACAAGGATGCCCTGCCGTTGCTGCTGGAGACGCTGGAGGAAGAAAAGGCGACCGATGAGAAGCTGACCCTGCTGGCCAAGGGCGGCGGCAATGCCAAGGCCGCGCAGGCCGCCTGAGTCGAATCGCATGCCCCTCGGCCGCCATGGAAGGCGGCCTCAGGGTGGGTAGAGTACCTGATCGTTTGGGCAGAAGAACGTGCGTCGCCGCGTCGTACCCATGTACAGCTTGCTGACCGGGCCACCGCAGAGCGGGCACACCTTGCGCGTATGCACCTGCCAGTGCTTCTTCAATTCGAAGCGCCGTTTCCATTCCAGGAAGTCGAAGCTGTAGGCACGGGCCTGGGTGATCAGGGCGGTGAGCTTGCGCGGTGGCAGGTCGCCCAGTCGCGTGGCCGGATGCACGCGGATGCGGAACAGCACCTCGTTCTTGATGATGTTGCCGACGCCGGCGAAGATCGTCTGGTCCAGAAGCGCATCACAGACCAGGGTGTCCGGCAGCGCCTTCAGCTTGCGCCGGGCCAGTTTTGGATCCCAGGCGTCGTTCATCACGTCCGCCCGCCAGTCGTAGACGTCGTCCAACGGCTGGTCGATCAGCCGGACGGAACACGCATAGAAATTCAGTTCCCCGTTCTCGAATGCCAGCGACACCCGTGCAGGAACTGGCTTCCGTTCGTCGATGCGCCAGCTGCCGAACATCATCAGATGGATGCGCAGCGTGTGGTGGCTGAACTCCAGCAGGAAGTGCTTGCCCCAGCTGCGAACCGCCTTGACCCTGCGTCCCTGCAGCGGTGACAGGTCGATGCGGCTGTTGCCGGAGACGCCGCGCACGACGTGACCCTTGAAGCGGCTGGCGGCTTCGCGCAGCAGGACAATGGACGGACCCTCAGGCATGCGCGTTCTCCTGCAGCAGTGCCTGCAGGTGCAGGGCGTTGCCGGTCGCGTGGCCCAGCGCGGTGTTGTCCAGTACGCACCAGGCGCGGCGCTGCGCAGCGGCTTCACGCTGCAGGTGCTGGGCCAGCCCCGCCAGCGCCTGTTCGCTGTAGGGGCTGCAATAGATCTGCGGCTGCCCGTGCCAGCGCCAGTAGCTCCACGTGCGGTCACCGCCCGGGACAGCTGCTGCCGGTACCCGGGCCGGGTCAGCCGCGACCCGTGCGATGCCATGGTCGCTCAGCAGCGTATCGACGTCCGCAGTGAACCAACTGGGATGGCGCGGTTCGCAGGCGACATCAACCGAGGTGCGTGCGCGCAGTCCGTGCAGGAATGCCTTTACGGTTGCCGGCTCATACGCCAGGCTGGGCGGCAGCTGGAGCAGCAGCGGCCCCAGCCTGTCCCCCAGCGCGATCACGCCATCAAGGAACAGCGCCAGCGGCTGCATCGCGTCGCGCAGCCGGCGTTCATGGCTGATCACGCGCGGCAGTTTCACCGCGAAGCGGAAACCCGCGGGCACGCTCGCCGCCCACCGGGCGTAGGTCGCCGCCTGGTGGGGGCGGTAGAACGAGGAATTGATCTCGACCATCGGCAGGCGGGTGGCATAGCGCTGCAGTACGCTGTCGCCTGCGCCGAACGCCGCCTGCGCCGCGCGCGACAGCGACCAGCCTGCGCAGCCGATCCGTACATGTCCTGGCGTGCCCGGGGCGTCGGCTGCGCTCATCGTGCTACCGGTCCGTCCGGCTCCAGCAACCGGCCATCGCTGGCGCCTGGCGGCGCCTGCGCCACCGATTGCAGTCGATCAAGCGCACTGGTGCCAGGAGCGAGCGCGGAGGCGCTGCGCACGAAGCCGGTCCAGTCGGAGATCGCGATCTTTCCCAGCGCCAGCTCATCCACGCGCACGCTGTGCATGCGCCAGTGCGGGAACTGCCGCCGCCCCACCCTGCCCCGGTTGAGTTCGACCAGACCGTTGTGGCTGCCGGCCGCCAGGATGCGGGTGTACGCCGCGCTGACACCGGACTCCGGGCCTTCGAGATATTGCAGGAAGCGCGTGCCGTCGAACAGGAGGACGCCGGTCACATCAACCGACTCGTTGAACAGCATCGCGTCCGCGACAAGCTGCTGCAGCCGTTCTGCAGTCAGGTTTCGGGTGGCTTCACTTACATATGCAATGGCACGAAGAGGCATGACAGCACCGGGTTGTTGCAGATGGCTCTACCTTAGCGGTGCGGATCAAACGCGCGGTGACACCGGCGTGGAGGCGGCGTTGAACCTGTACGTGCCAACGGCGCGCTGCGTTGACACCCGGCTCGAGCACCACGACCGGCATGCCGTGTCTTCCGCCGATGGATTTGCTTTCGTGGAGAATGCATGAGGAAGCGCGTGCCTGCGCATGACATCACGTTGGCAGTGGTGCCACCGCCGTCTAGCGGCGGATCTGGAAGATGGTCGCTGCCGCCAATCGGGCGGCTCACTCCAAGGAGACTTTCCATGGCCAACCAGAACCAGAACCAGGGCAGCAGCAACCGCGGCTTCGCTTCGATGGACGAAGACAAGCAGCGCGAGATCGCCGCCAAGGGCGGCCGCGCCGCGCATGAGTCGGGCAACGCCCATGAATTCAGCTCTGAAGAAGCGCGCGAAGCCGGTCGCAAGGGCGGCGAAGCGGTGAGCCAGGATCGCCAGCACATGGCCGACATCGGCCGCGAAGGCGGCCAGAACAGCCATGGCGGCGGCAACCAGGGTGGCAACCAGGGCGGTCGGCAGCAACAGCAGGAACGTGGCGGCAACAACAACCGCGGTGGCCAGCAGCGTTGATCGAGACTGACCGGTTGCACCCCATGTGGGCGGACAGCGTGTCCGCCCACTTTTTTTTCACGCGAAACGTGGGGCGGAGGCCCGCCCCGGCCTGTCCCGCGTCAAGGCTCCCGTGGCGGCAGGTCGAGCGCACCGGCGCCCGGCCCGGCGCCCAGTTCGGCACCGGTTGTCGGCCGTGCTTCGGGATCGGAAAGCGTTCGCAGGGTCATGGCCTGCACCGCCGCCTGCTCGCGTGGGTCCAGGCCCACCGTGGCGCTGCCGTCACCGCCGTCCACAGCGGCCTGGGCCTCGCGGTCGCTGACCCGCTCCCACAGCTCGCCGCTGTTCCAGCTGCCCAGCAGGTCATCGGCGCCGTCGCCCTGCGACATGTCCATGTACAGGTCGGTAAAGGCGGGGTCACCCGGCTGCTTGCCCGGTGGGAAGTTGGGCTGGATGCTGTGCAATGCCTTTTCGAAGGACTTCTGGTGGGCGATTTCGCGCGTCATCAGGAAGCGCAGTGCGTCCTTGATGCCTGGATCATCGGTCACCGTGATCAGTCGTTCGTAGACCAGCTTGGCGCGGGCTTCGGCGGCGATGTTCGAGCGCAGGTCGGCGGTGGGCTCCCCGATCGAATCGACGTAGGCCGCCGTCCACGGCACCCCGCTGGAATTGACCAGCGCCGGGCCGCCCCCATACAGGATCTGTTCGGTATGGCTGGTGCTGTTCTGGCCCAGCAGCCGCATGTCCTCGGCTTCGGCAAGACCCTCGGACTGGATGGCCTTCGGGCCGCGGTTGAGCATGGCGATGATGGTGCCGATGATCTCCAGGTGGCTGATCTCTTCGGTGGCAATGTCCATCAGCAGGTCCTTACGGCCCGGATCGCATTCACCGAGTCCCTGGGTGAAGTAACGCATTGCAGCCGCCAGTTCGCCTTGCGGGCCGCCAAACTGTTCCAGCATGAGGCTGGCAAGCTGCGGGTTGGATTCGCGCACGCGCACGGTGTACATCAGTTTCCTGTGGTGAAAGAACATGGGACTGTCTCCTGTGTATGGCAGGCGGGATCGGGATCAACGCTTGGCTTGGGCGCCAGGCGTTTCGTCACGGTTGAGGAAGGCGCCGACCAGGCTGTCCTGGTGCTCTTCCAGCCAGCGCGCCATGGCGATCTCTTCCTGCAGGATCTGGCCGCACACGGCCGCGATATCCGGCGCGGCGGCCCGCTCGGCCGCGATCACCAGTGCCCGGTAGGTGGCGATCTCGGTGTTCTCGAAGCCAAAGGAGATGCCGATGCTCTTGACGACCTCGTCCTCCATCAGGGTGTTGCCGGCGGCGTGGATCGCTGCGGTCATGCTCGCGAACAGCCCCTTGGCGGTGGGCACGCTTCCGCCGAGCGCTTCAATGCACTCGCGCAGGGAGGCGGCCTGCTGCTGCGTCTCCAGCACGTGCTGGCCGATGCGTGCGGCAAGATGGGGATAGTTCTGGATGCGCGAAGCCATGGCCTTCATCATGGTCTCCGCCTCCTGCTCCATGGCGTAGGCATCCTGCAGCCATTTCAGCAGGCGCTCGCTGCGGACGGTGTTCTGGTCTGCCATCACGGTCTCCGGTAGTGGGGCGACATGCCTCCGGAGACCATGGTGGCGAGGCAGCAATCACTGCCTCGTCGGCCGGCGTGAGCCGGCGGGCGTGCGCGCTGCACCTGGCGCTGATGCGGTCATAACATCCGCGGGCGACTGGCAACGCCGACCGTACGGTCAGGCGGGCATCGCGCCGGACACTACAGCGCTGCCGGCGTCGCGACGGGGGCTTGCTGCGGGTGCGCGCGCGCCTGCGGACGCCTTCAACGCCTGGATCACCCGGTGCTGCGCACGGTGCGCGCCACCTTCCACGCCCACCACGTAGACAAAGCGGCCATCGAACTTGGCCTGGGCACCCTCCAGCACGTCATCTTCCTGCAGGGCGCGCTTGAGCGATTTCATCCATGCCCGTTCGGGGGTGCGATCCAGCTCCACGACGATCGCAGCGCCGCCGCAATCCAGGGACATGCACTCCACGCGCAATGCGCAGGGGGCGGTGGGGTCGGTGGCGGATCGAGGCATGGTCATGGCTCCAGTGCTGGGGGACGGCGGCAGTATCCATGGCCGCCGCCAACGCGCCGTCAAAAAAGGCGCACCGCCTTCCACGCCGCATCGACGGCACCGGGTGCGCAAGGCGGCTTCGCGCTGGGCTGACACGGCCCACGCGCGCCGTTGATGCAATACAGCACACACTGCAGTTCCCAAGGCAACACAGGCATGCGCGCATGCAATCGGAAATGAACCAGCGCAGGTGCAACCTGCTGCTGGTTGAAGACCAGCTCGATCTGGCTGCACTGATGGAACAGGCGCTGGAAGACGGCGGCGGCCGGGTGACCCATGCCTACAGCGTGTTCGATGCGCTGGGGCTGCTGGATACGCAACGTTTCGATGGCGCGGTTCTGGATGTGGAGCTTCGCGACGGCGTGGTGTTCCCGGTGGCCGATCGGCTGGCGGAACTCGGCATTCCCTACCTGTTCGTGTCTGCGGTCTATGACCAGCTGGTGCCGCTGCGCCACCGCCGGGCAACCTTCGTGGCCAAGCCGTTCCACATCGACCGGTTGCAGGAAGCCGTCCAGCAGGTCGTGGGAGACGCCTGCGCGCCCCCTGCCACGCATTGAGCGGCAGACGCCGGGATTATGCCAGGTGTGGGGCTACCACCTGGCCCAGCTGGCGCAGCGCACCACCACGGGAGAGCCCGCTCCAGTTGCCACGAGCGACGCTGCGGATGTCGGCAGGGTCGGTCCAGAGCAGCCGCATCGACCAATAGGGAAAGAACCGGCCGGACACCCTGCCCCGGCCCAGCTCAAGCAGTTCGCAATGGCTGCGGGCACCGAGGATGCGGCTGTACACCACGTTGATGCTGTCTTCCGGTCCCTCGATGTACTGGAGGAAGCGGTGCCCATCGTAAAGAAGCACACCCGTCACGCCTGCTTCGAAGTTGAAGCGGGCAGCGGCCCTGGCGAGGTCGTCCACAGGGTCCATGGAAAGCCCCGGTATCGCCTCACTTGCGTAAGCGATTGCGCGGAGGGGCACGTTGATTCCTTCTGACGCAGGAAGTGTCCTGCCCTTCCATGATGCCGCGCTTGCCGTAGAGCCAAATGAGGCGGTTCACAACCTGCCTCGCTCCATCCTCTCCCCTGCGGCACACTGCAGTAACAGGTTTCCGGCTCAGGCGGCCTTTGCGTAGGGCTCGACAATCAGCAGCAGCTTGCCCATCGCCGTGGCATCGGCCTGTTCGGTCGCTGCCCGCTGGATGAAGCTGGTCCAGTCGGCACAGGCGATCTCGCGCAGCTCATCTGCAGTGACGGACAGGCAACGCATGGGCCAGAACGGCAGCCGCCGCTGGCCGACACGCCCCCGCGCAAGTTCGATCAGGTGGATGTGACTGCTGGCGCCGGCGACACGGGAGAAGGCCACATCCAGTCCATCGGCAGGGCCCTCCATGTACTGCAGGAAGCGTTCGCCGTCGAACAGCAGCACCCCGGTCACCCCTGCGCCCCGATTGAAGCGCGCGGCATCGTCCATCAGCGCTTTCAGACGTTCCGGCGAGAATCCACTGACGGCCTCGCTGACGTAGACGATGGCTCGATTCGGCATGGTGCCACTCCTGCTTCCCAGCGCTTCACTCTAGGACGGGCATCGTGGCGAAACCGTAAACGCCGGCCGGGAAAACATCACATCATGCCCAATTCAGCGTGGTTTTCGAGGCGCTTCCAGCTCCCACCTTCCGCCGATCTGCCGCCGTGGCGGGGGCGCGCACCCTCCATTCCGGCCAGGTAGGCCGAGAACCCTCCGGTCGCGCGTCCCACCAGGCGGGCACTGGTCATGACGATGGGAGCGCCGGCCCACCTTACGTCAGCGCCGAGGCGTTGCAGGCTCCTCACCAGTGCAACATCCTCTCCACAGCGCAGGGGAGCAAATCCCCCGGCCGCCAGATAGGCCTGGGCGGAGACGCCGAAATTGGCACCGTGGATGCGCCCATGATCGTCGCCCCACTGCTGCCGTTTCTGGAACGCGCGTCGCAGGCGCTTCTCCGTCCTGGAGGTGGTTGCTATGTCCACCAGTCCGCAGAAGGCGTCGCACCGGCCCTCAAGCTGGGCAACCAGCCATTCGGGAGGTACCTCGCTGTCGGCATCGGTGCTCGCCAGCCATCTCGCACCGCGTCCGAGCAGCTCAGCGGCGGCCGCTGCCCTGGCAACGCCGACGCAGCGTGCTTCCAGGCGCACCGTATCGACCCGCTGCTGCTGGCAGATGGACGCGGTGGCATCCGAGCAGCTGTCCAGTGCAACCACCACCTGCACTGCTTCGCCGTGCAGCCCGGGATGCAGGGCTGCCCTTCGGATCGATTGCAGGCAGCGCTCCACGCTGGCTGCCTCGTCATGGGCCGGAACCAGGATGCCGATCATCGCAGGCCCTCGTTGCGGGCCAGCGATAGTGCGCTGCGCGTCCAGCCCTGCAGCACGAAGTCCGCATCACGATAGTGGAAGGCTTCGTGCAGGCCTTGGCCAAGGCACCGATGCACGACGTCGGTGCGACTTGCGCGCCCATGGAACGAAGGCAACCAATGGCAGGCGACCAGCAGTCCGTCGTCGCGAAGGGCCGAATCGATGCCGGCGCGCAGCTCGTGTAGCGCTGCTGCACCCAGGTAGTAGCCCATTTCCCCGCAGACGATCAGGTCGAAGCGGCCCGGCGGCCATTGCTCGGGATGGCTGGCGCAATGGACCTGCACATGCGGCAGGTGGGCCAGGTTGCGGCGGGCCCGGAACGCTGCGCGTGGGCTGATGTCGGTGGCCAGCAGGCGCTCGCAGCGGGCGGCCAAGGCCTCGGTCAGCACGCCGTTGGAGCATCCCAGCTCCCAGCCCCGAATGAACTGGCGCTGGCTCAGGCTGGCCAGCAGCAGCGCACGCTTGCGTTCTTCATACCATCGGCTGCGATAGCCGAAGGGATCCTCCTGCTCATGCAGTTCATCGAAGTACGGTTGCGCGCTCATGCCAGGAATACCTCGTAGTTCCGGAAGAATCGGGTCAATACATGTGCGGGCAGCACCGGCGGGCTGTTCAATTCCGGCACCTCGCCGGTCTGGGTCCGGAAGTGCGCGATGGCGTTTCGTTTTGCGGCAGCCACTGCTGAAATGTCGATCAGCCTGGGAACCTCCCACGCCATGTGTGCGCAGGCGGGGTCAAGCCAGTGCCAGCCCCACACCGGGTACTCCAGGCGTCGGCAGCCCACTGTCCGCACCGCCCTGCAGGCAGCACGCCCTGCGGCTTCATGATCGGGATGCCCATCAAAGCGCCAGGGTGCCAGGACCAGGTCGCTCGGCTGGAGGTGCTGCTGCAGCCAATCTTCCAGGCCCTGTTCGTGCGCACTGACCGCGCCGTCGGCGATGCCGAGATGAAACGCGGATCCAGGCCGGATACCGAGTTCGCCCAGCGCTGCGGCAAGCTCGGCGCGTCGCGCCGAGCGCAGGCGTTCTGGCGTCCACCAGTGCTCGTCCGGATAGCACGCTTCGCCATCAGTCACGGCGACGACGCGTACCTCCATGCCCTGCTCCGCAGCGTGACGGAGCAGTCCACCACAGCCGAGGATCTCGTCGTCTGGATGGGGTGCGACCACCACGACGCGATCATGGCCGGCGCACAGGGCATTGGCCGATGTTGCCGGCCGCTGCCACAGCCAATCGCAGCGCAGCCATGCCTGCTCCTGCGTTCCTTCCCCCTGCAGGGGTGTCCTGGCTACAGCGCCCATGTCGCCTCCTGGCTCGCCCGCTGGCCGCCCAGCCATTCCCAATCGCGATCTGCGTGGCTCTGCCGAAGGAACACGGTCAGGTCCGCGCAGCGACGGGCGTGGGCATCTTCCAGGCACATCGGCGCCGGGCCCAGTGCGCGCCCCGCCAGATCCAGGACACGCGTCGCCGCGCGCTCGACCACGCAGCGCAGGCGCACGACCTCTTCGCGGTGCGCCGATTCCGGCGCGGCGTCGATGCGCGCCGCCACTTCGCGAAGCAGCGCCGCCGCCGGGCCCAAGGCGAGGTCCACTTCACCCAGTAATCGCGCGCGATTCCCCTCGGTGCAGGCTGGCCGCATGCGCTCGGCCAGGGCGGCCGCCGCGCCGAACCAGACTGCCGCGATGCCCGCACCGCCGTGCCAGAAACCCGGTCGCTGCAGGTACTCATCGCGCGTTCCCAGAAGCGCCATCGGTGCGCCGTCGAACCGCACCGTGGTGGACGGAACGCCGGCCATGCCAACGGCCGGCCAGGGCTCATCTGCAAGCGTGCGCCAGTGCTTCGCTGCCACCTGGCACAGCCACACGCCCTGCGCGTTGCGGACGGTTACCAATGCCGCATCCACCCACGCGCTGCCGGAACACCAGGGCTTGTCACCATGGAGCTGACCGTGAACATCGAAGCGGAGTGTGTTGGCTGGACCTTCCGCGGCCCAGACCGCCAGTAGCTGGCCTTCAGCCAGGGCGGGCGCGTTCAGTTCGGCAATGATCGCTTGGGCGTCGTAGTGCGCCTCAAGCACTTTGGCCAGGCACAGGTCTTCCGCCCCCCATGCCGCCAGCGCCTGCCACCGCCGCAGCGTGAGGCCGCTTCCGGGCAATGGCAGGTCGGGCCGCTGGACCACTACCTCGCGAGCGCGGCTCTCCAGCGGGGATGGCGGCGTCACATGCTGCATGAAGGGGCCTGAAATGGAGAGACATGTCGAACGTAGGCGGCAAGCGGTCACATCACTGTCTGGGAGGCGTAGCCGGCGCATGAATTCTCTGCGCGATGATCCTCACGCGCTCGCTTGCCCGCGCTGCCGTCGTGCGCGCAGGCACTGCAGCAGCTCCCACAACCATGGCAGCACGACCACGCCCAGCGCCGGCAGCAGGACCAGCCACCAGACGCCCGGTGCTGCAGGCTTCACTTCGAGCGACCACCGGGGGTGGACCTGCCAGCCCACCCAGCCCAGCAGGACCCACGGCGCGGCATCGAGCACGCTGTGCACATGCTGCTCTGCCGGGCTGATGCGTCGTCTGCCGTCCGCGCTGACGGTGTCGAAGTAGCCGGCGATTGCGTGCGCGAGGACCAGAAGTGCCAGAAACGTGACGAGCGACAGCGTGTTTTCCAGCAGGAGCCATGCGAGCACCCCGCTTCCGATCAGCAGCAACTGCACCCCATGCAACAGGCTTTCGCGCATCGCAGAGGTGTGTGGAAGGTCGGTCCGCCGGTGAAAATGGAAGTCCAGCCAGCCGGCAGCCAGCCACAGTGCGTAGACACCGGCGGCAATCGCGCTCATGGCAGCATGCTCAGGGTATCAGCACGATCTTGCGGCAGTCGTCATCCTTGGCATCGAATATCGCGTAGCCCTGCGCAGCGTCGGCCAGGCGCATCCGGTGCGAGATGATGTCACCCGGATCCAGCTTTCCTTCCATGATTGCGTCAAGCAGTTCCGGCATCAGCCCCTGCACATGGGTCTGGCCCATCTTGAATGTCAGACCTTTATCGAACGCATCACCCAGCAGAAAACCATGGATGAAGCCGGCATAGACGCCTGGAATGCTGACCACGCCGCCACGGCGCGTTGCCGCGATGCATTGCCGTATCGCCACGCCACTGCTGCCTTCCAGCTTTACAGCGGTCAACGCTGACTCCAGCGCACTGCCCTCGGCCTCGAAGCCTACGGCCTCGATGCAGGCGTCTACGCCCCGCCCACTGGTCTGGGTAAGGATGTAATCGGCCGGGTCTTCTATCTCCTTGAAGTCGATGGGGGTCACGCCGTAAGCACGGCGTGCATAGTCCAGGCGGTAACGAAGGTGGTCGACCATGAAGATGGTCTCTGCTCCCAGCAGTCGGCAACAGGCCGCGCTCATCAGCCCAACCGGACCGGCGCCGAAGATGGCCACCGTCGAGCCGGGCTTCACACCCGCGTTCAGCGCGGCCTGATAGCCGGTCGGGAGAATGTCAGACAGGAACAGCACCTGCTCATCGGCCACGCCTTCCGGAATGCGCAACGGGCCCACGTTGGCCTTCGGCACGCGTACGAATTCGGCTTGGCCACCGGCTACGCCGCCATACAGATGGCTGTATCCGAACAAAGCAGCTGGAGGCAGCAGCCCTTTCGGGTTCAGCGCCGCGCCCTTGCCAGGATTGGTGGTCTCGCATGCGGCATATTCGGCCAGCCTGCAGTGGAAACACTCGCCACAGGCGATCACGAACGGAATCACCACGCGATCGCCCGGCTTCACCTGGGTCACGCCGCTGCCGACCTCTTCCACCACGCCCATGAATTCGTGGCCCAGTACATCGCCATCGTGCAGATCAGGAATCTTGCCGCGGTAGAGGTGCAGGTCCGAACCGCAGATGGCGGTGGCGGTCACCCGCAGTATCAGATCGTCATCCGCCGCCAGTACCGGGTCGGGCACAGTCTCGACGCGCACATCCCTGCGGCCGTGATAGGTCAATGCCTGCATCGTGCTGCTCCAGGAGCTCGGGTCTTCAGCATCGCAAGGCCGCCATCCGGCTGCAGTGACATCCCGGTGTGCGCGGCGTTCATTCTGCAGCGTCGTGGCGTTAACCCGGCGCGGCGCAGGCTTCACTCTCTCGCCGCAGGAGCTGCCCATGAACGACAAACTGCCCTTCAATCCAACGACGGATGTGGACGATCAGTCAAAAGCGCACACGCCGGACAAACGGCGCAACGATCGAGCCAGATGGAAGGAGCACGACATGCCCGACGACGGCGACGGCCCCAAGGCGGTACCGGAGGACTACGAGCGCCCTGATCCCGATCCGACGGGAAAGCGTTGAGTCCGCCTCACATCCCGGATGCGCAGCAATCACGAGGCATGGCCCTTTGCCCACGCAAGCTTCATGGACGATCTTTGGAACGGCCTGAACGAGGTGTTGCATGTGGAAACGCAACGGTCTCTCGCTGGTGCTGCTTGCGCTCACGTTGGTGTTCATTGTGGGCCAGGCAGTTGCGGGGCATCACGTGCACAACCAGGAACTGGTCGAGCACGGACGCGTGCCGATCGATTTCTGGCACTA
Source organism: Stenotrophomonas sp. (assembly GCF_059505245.1). Classification (NCBI taxonomy): domain Bacteria; kingdom Pseudomonadati; phylum Pseudomonadota; class Gammaproteobacteria; order Lysobacterales; family Lysobacteraceae; genus Stenotrophomonas; species Stenotrophomonas sp. The sequence continues at coordinate 192,373 of NZ_JCACKF010000037.1, read as the reverse complement.
CCTGGCTACCGGGCACTTCGTCAGCGCCACGTTCGAGAACTGGGAGAGCGAGTTCCTGCAGATGGGGATGTACGTTCTGCTGACGGTCAGCCTGCGCCAGCGCGGTTCGGCCGAATCGCGGCCGCTGGACCCTGCGCAGGAACAGAATCGCATCGAACCCGGCCGCACGCCCTGGCCGGTCAGGCGCGGTGGCCTGTGGAAGGTTCTTTACGGTCATTCGCTGGCGATTGCGTTCGGGCTGTTGTTCCTGTTCAGCTTTACGCTGCATGCATTGGGAAGCTGGCGCGCCGAGGAGGCCGAACAGCAGTTGAAGGGATTGCCGCCGCCAGGCTTTGTGGAGCACCTCGCCAGCAGCACATTCTGGTTCGAATCCATGCAGAACTGGCAAAGCGAGTTCCTGGCCGTGCTGTCTCTGGTGGTGCTGACGATCTTCCTGCGCCAGAAAGATTCGCCGCAGTCCAAGCCGGTCGAGGCGCCGCATACCCAGACAGGAGATTGAACCATGGCAGATGATCCGTCGACGGCCTTGCTGATCATCGACATGTTCAGCCGTTTCGATTTCCCGGGCGCGCAGGAGCTGGCGCCCGCGGCAGAGCGGGCGGCCCGGCAGATCCGGCGCCTGAGGGATCACTTCGACGAACGCGGGTGGCCGGTCATCTACGCCAATGACAATTTCTCGGATTGGAAGCGCGATTTCCGCCAGCAGGTGGAACAGTGCCGGCGCGACGGCGGTCCGGCGGGACGAATTGCCAGCCTTCTCTCGCCCTTGCCCGGTCATTACTTCGTGCTCAAGCCCAAGCACTCGGCGTTCCTGGCCAGTCCCTTGCCAATTCTGCTGGCCAAATTGAGCGTGCGCCGCCTGTGCCTGAGTGGCATGACGGCCGATTCGTGCGTTCTGGCCACCGCGCTGGATGCCAACGCCAGAGAGTTCGACGTCGTGTTGGCACCGGAGGTCGTGGCGGGGCTGCCTTCCCGGAAGCGGCGCGCACTGGCGCTGCTGACTGATTCGGGCGCAGCCCGGATCGCGCGGCTTTCTTCGCTTGTCTCTGGGCAGGAAGCAGGAGGGCGCTGAAGGCAGCTCAGGCCCGGTCGGCTATACCCTGTACGCCGGCATGACCGGCGCAATGTGCACAGCAGAAGATCTGGCCATTTCCTTCAACGCCATGCCCAATGACCGCGCATTTGCAGTGTGCGCAGCGGGGTGCGAATGCGTGGATCGCGCACTCGAACGAATCGAACGTGCCGCTGCGCCCGCCCTGCTGCAGGGTAAAGCTCTTGTCGTAGTTGTTGCCGCAGACATCACAGGTAGCCATGGGGCACCTCGTGCTGTGGAAGGAACATGCAGTGTGGCGAGCGCGAATGTCGGTGGCCGTGAATGCACCGTGTCGCGAGGGTGTAGGACGTCCGCATCGTCGCCAAGCGGGCGCGGCGTGCTTCATTGGCCATTGCCGGGCTCGGCACTGTTGCCACGTGGTGTGCCGCGACCACAGGGAAACGCCGTGCGCAGCCCTTCGACAACCAGTGGCGACGCATCCTGCTGCAATCGCTCGCGGGGCAGTTGCCGGAGATGGGAAGACACATGGTCGACCAGTTCATGCGGAAGGATCTGGCCCTGCCCGCACCACTGTCCGCGGCTGGCATCGGCGACGCCCAGGATATAGCCGCTGGCGCGAGCGCTGGACAGGCTCCGGCACTGTTCGCCGTCGCAGAACCCGTCATCGCCTTTCCCCTGGAGGAGGGTGATGAGTTCCGTGCCGCTGACAAGCCAGGTCCGTGCCGGCTGCGTTGTTCCGGCCACGGTGGACCCAGCCAGCGCGCAGAGGCCAAGTGCGAGGAGCCGAGGCATGACGCGGCGCGCCTGGGGTTGGTGATGTCCCTTCATGTTGAGGCCCTGGCTGTTGCTTTCATGGATGCCACGCGGCAGAGGTCAAAGCCGATCAAGCTGGCCGAGAAACGCGGTGAGATCGTAGAGGCTTCCAGAATACGTCGTATTGGCCGTTTTCCATGCGCCACTGCCCGGAGATGCCTCGCCAGTCGGACCAACGGGTTGATGAAGGCACGGGCGCTGCCAGCCATCTGGACAGATCGTGATGGATGCCTGCAGGCGGAGCAGTGCTGAATATGGCTCTGACACGGCGGTGCTCCCTGTGCCTGCGTACGGATGGCTTGTAGCAGACAACGCATGACCCGCCAACACCTGGCGGCTGCTTCATGGACTGCCGCAAGCAGGCGCCGGACTATCGCCCAGCCGTCGACCCTCTCACCACGCACCTTCCCGTCATCACCAGCCTGCGCACGGGCAGCTCCGGCATGCGCAGGCGTTCCAGCAACAGCGACATCGCAGCGCGCCCCATGTCTTCAACCGGCTGCTCGACCACGGTAATGCCAGGTTCGACCAGCTCGGTCCAGCGCTCGTTGTCGAACCCTGCCAGCGCCAGCTCCCCTGGAATGGCGAGACCGGCGCTGCGTGCCGCCTTCAATGCACCCATGAGCAGCAGGCTGTTGCTGGTGACCAGCGCGTCGGGACGCGAAGGGCCGGCCAGCCATTGGTCGACCGTTGCGATGGCGGCCTCGGCCGTTGGCTCGACTTCACGGTAATCCGGCTCCAATCCGTGCGTGCGCATCGCAGCAAGATAGCCGTCGCGGCGCTCGGCCGCCGTGGTGCTGGTGCTGCCGAACAGGCCGCCGATGCGGCGATAGCCACGCTCGACGAGATGCTCGACCAGCGCGCCCATCGCCGCGGGATTGTCCAGCACCACGCTGTCGATCGACCCGCTGGCCGCGGCGCGGTCCACCAGTACCGTCGGGAAGTCCAGCGTGAGCCGTTCCAGCCGCCCCACCGTGGTCCGTGTGGGCGCAAAGATCAGTCCACTGATGCGCTCCTCGTGCATCAACTGCAGGTACAGCGCCTCGCGCTCGGGGTCTTCGTCGGTGTTGCAGAGCGTGACGCGCAGGCCTTCGCGATAGGCGACCTCCTCCACCGCACGGATAAGCGCAGTGAAGAACGGGTTGCGGATATCCGCAACGATCAACCCGATGATGCCGGTGTGCCGGGAGCGCAGCCGCCTTGCCTGCAGGTTCGGCCGATAGCCGGTCTGGCGGATCGCCACCTCGACCCGGCCGCGAACCTCTTCGCTGACCGGGCCGCCCCCGAGCACCCGCGACACGGTGGACTTGGATACCCCCGCTACACGCGCGACGTCATTGATGCTGATACTCATTGGAAACGTTCCCGGAAAAGTGCGCCTGCCATGGCCCGGCGGCTGTTCAGGACAATGCTAACGCCAAATAGCTATTGGCATTTTGTGCAGTGCACATTGAAATAGGCAGTGGGAACGTTCCCAATATGCCCAGCCATCCTTTTGCCGGAGCCGCCCTTTGTCGCCCCAGACCTTCCCCTCCCCCGTCAGCCGGGAACTGATCCGCCTGGACGCGCGGGCGCAGGACAAGACCGATGCGATCGCCCAGGTCGCGCAGATGCTGGTCGCGGCCGGCTGCGTGGCGCCGGGGTACGAGGCCAGCATGGGACGGCGCGAAGCGCTGGCCAACACCTTCCTCGGCCATGGCGTGGCAATCCCGCACGGGCTTGGCGAGGACCGCCATCTGGTGCGCCGCGATGGCATTGCCGTGCTGCAGTTGCCGGAAGGCGTGGAATGGAATCCGGGGCAGGTCACCCGTCTGGTGGTTGGCATCGCTGCCCAGTCCGATACCCACATTACCCTGCTGCGCCGCCTGACCCGGCTGATCCAGGATGAGGCAACGCTGCAGCGCCTGTTTGCGACCACCGATGCGGGTGAGATCGTCAACGCGCTGACCGGCGACATTGCGATCACGGCCGCCCAGGTACCGGCCACCGATCTGGCCGAGCGCTTTGACTGGACCATTGCCTACCCCAGCGGCCTGCACGCGCGCCCGGCCACGCGCTGGGCAGAGACGGCGCGCCGCTTTGCGGCCCGCGCCCAGGTGCGTGCCGGCGACCAGGCAGCGGACGCCAAGAGTCTGGTCGCGCTGCTGCAACTTGGCCTGCGTCATGGCGATGCCGTCAGCGTGTCTGCCGAGGGGGCGGATGCCCCTGCCCTGCTGACCGCGCTGCGCAGGGTCATGGAGGACCTGATGGCACAGGAAAAGGCCGACGCCGAACGCGCAGCACAACGCAAGGCCACGCCGGTGGCAGGCTGGAATCCGCCCGAGGCACAGGCTGCCATCGTCGGCATCGGTGCCAGCCCTGGGCTGGCAATCGGCCCGGTGCATGTATTGGCCAGCACGCAGGCCGAGGTCGCCGACCGCCCGGCCCCGCTCGGCGAAGGCGGGGCGTGTCTGCAGGACGCGCTCGCCCGTACCCGCCAGCAGTTGGCCGCGCTGCAGGATGACACCCAGCGCCGGCTTGGCGCCTCGGACGCCGCCATCTTCAAGGCCCATGCCGCGCTGTTGGACGACACCGACCTGATTACCCGTACCTGCCAGCTGATGGTCGAAGGCCATGGCGTCGCATGGTCCTGGCACCAGGCCATCGAACACATCGCCTCGGGCCTGGCCGCGCTGGGCAACCCGGTGCTGGCCGGGCGCGCCGCCGACCTGCGTGACGTTGGCCGCCGAGTGCTGGCGCAGCTTGATCCGTCGGCCGCCGGTGGCGGCCTGGCCGACCTGCCCGCGCACCCGTGCATCCTGATCGCGGCGGACCTTTCGCCGTCCGACACGGCCAACCTCGACACTACCCGCGTGATTGGCCTGGCCACCGCGCAGGGCGGGCCGACCTCGCACACCGCCATCCTCTCGCGCACCCTCGGCCTGCCGGCGCTGGTCGCCGGGGGGGGCGAGCTGCTCGCGATCAGCGCCGGTCGCGAGGCGATCATCGACGGCAGCAGCGGGCGGCTCTACCTGTCTCCGTCCGAGGCCGACCTCGCCTCGGCGCGCGCGTGGATCGCCGAACAGCAGCAGATCCGCGAGCGTGAAGCGGCGCAACGCGCGCAGCCGGCACAGACGCCGGACGGCCACCGCATCGACATCGGCGCCAACGTCAACCTGCCCGAGCAGGTGCCGCTGGCACTGGAGCAAGGTGCGGAAGGCGTCGGCCTGATGCGCACCGAATTCCTGTTCCTTGAACGTGGCAGTACGCCCAGCGAGGATGAGCAGTACACCACGTATGTGGCGATGGCCAAGGCACTCGGCGGCCGCCCACTGATCGTGCGTGCGCTCGATATCGGTGGCGACAAGCAGGTGGCGCACCTGGAGCTGCCGCATGAGGAAAACCCGTTCCTGGGCGTGCGCGGCGCGCGCCTGCTGCTGCGCCGGCCGGACCTGCTGGAACCGCAGCTGCGTGCGCTGTACCGCGCGGCGAAAGACGGCGCGCGCCTGTCCATCATGTTCCCGATGATCACCTCGGTGAGCGAGCTGGTCGCACTGCGCGCCATCTGCGAGCGCCAGCGCGCAGCACTGCAGGCGCCCGGGGTACCGATCGGCATCATGATCGAAGTGCCGGCCGCTGCGGCGCAGAGCGATGTGCTGGCCCGCCACGCCGACTTCTTCTCGATCGGTACCAACGACCTGACCCAGTACGTGCTGGCGATCGACCGCCAGAATCCGGAACTGGCCGCCGAGGCCGACAGCCTGCATCCGGCTGTGCTGCGCGCGATCCGCGCCACGGTGGAAGGCGCACGACTGCATGGGCGCTGGGTGGGCGTCTGTGGCGGGCTGGCCGGCGATCCGTTCGGCGCACTGCTGTTGGCCGGCCTGGGCGTGGACGAACTGTCGATGACCCCGAACGACATCCCGGCCGTGAAAGCACGCCTGCGTGGCAGCGCGCTGGCCGATCTGCGAACGCTGGCTGCGACGGCGCTGGACCGCGAAACCGCTGAGCAGGTGCGTGCGCTCGATGGAGCGCGCGCATGAGTTCCCGCGCCGTCACCATTACCCTGAACCCGGCAATCGACCAGACCGTGCGGCTGGCGAACCTGCAACCGGGTCACGTGCATCGCGCCCGCAGTTCCCGCGACGACGCCGGCGGCAAAGGCATCAACGTGGCCGCCTGCCTGGCAGACTGGGGCGTGCCGACCACTGCGCTGGGCGTGCTCGGCGATGGCAACGACGGCGTGTTCAGCGCACTGTTTTCCGATCGGGGCATCGCAGACGCGTGTCTGCGCATTCCGGGCCGTACCCGCACCAACATCAAGCTGGTGGAAGACGCCAACGGCGAGACCACCGACATCAACCTGCCCGGCCTGTCACTGCGTGACGCCGATCTGGACGCGGTATCGCGCCGACTCGACGCACTGCTCCAGCCGCAGCTGCCGGTGGTGCTGTCCGGCAGCCTTCCGTCCGGGCTGCAAGCCGATGCATGGGCCCGACTGCAGGCGCAGGTGCGCGCCGCCGGCGCGCGCGTACTGCTGGATACCAGTGGCGACGCGCTTGCCGCGGCGTTGAGTGGTGCACAGGGTGCACTGCCCTACGCGGTCAAGCCCAACCGCCATGAACTGGAGGCCTGGGCCGGCACGCCGCTGCTGGATCGCAGCGCCCTGCGCGCCGCGGGCCGGGCCTTGGTCGAACGCGGAGTTGCACTCGTAGCGATCTCGATGGGCGCCGACGGCGCGCTGTTCATTGATCGCAGCGGCGCCCTGGTTGCACGGCCAGCGCGACTGGCGCAGGGCAGTACGGTCGGTGCCGGCGACGCCATGGTCGCCGGCATCGCCGCCGCCTTGTTGGAGCCCTCCCCCGATCTGGCCAGTTGTGCGCGACTGGCCACGGCGTTCTCGATGAGCCGGCTGGAGAGTGGCGACGCGCGACGGCTGGACCCGGCGCAGGTGCGCGCGTGGACCGGCGATGTACTGATCGAGCGGTTGGATTGAAACCCCTGCAGAGGGGGCTGCGGCTGGCCTTGGGCCACCGATGGCCCCTGCTGCAAGGACGAACCCGAAGAATTCCAGGAGTTGCCATGCAAGCTTCCACCGTAGTCATCGCCGCTGGCGAACGCAGCATCGAGGCCGTTCTTGCCGCCGAAGCGCTGCGCCGCGCCGCACGCCAGCAAAGGGTCGAATTGGCGATCGAAATCCGCAGCGATCAGGGCGTGACCGGGGCATTGCCCGACGCGCAGGCTGCCGCCGCAACGCAGCTGCTGCTGGTGGGTGACGGCGAGGCGGACAGCGCCCGCTTCGGCAATGCCCAGATCGTGCGCGCCGGCCTCGGTGAAGTGCTGGACGACCCGCTCGCCGTGCTGGCGCAGCTCGCCGCAGCATCGTCACCCCCTTCCAGGGATGACGCGGGCAAGCGCATCGTCGCCGTCACCTCCTGCCCGACCGGCATCGCCCACACGTTCATGGCGGCCGAAGGCCTGCAGCAGGCGGCCAAGGCACTGGGCCACGCGATCCGGGTGGAAACCCAGGGCTCGGTCGGCGCCCAGGACGCGTTGAGCGACGACGAAATCGCCGCCGCCGACCTGGTGCTGATCGCCGCCGACCGCGAAGTCGATCTGTCGCGCTTTGCTGGCAAACGCCTGTTCAAGAGCGGCACCAAGCCGGCGATCAATGACGGCCAGAACCTGATCCGCAAGGCGCTGGCCGAGGCTGGCGTGCAGACCGGCAGGGTGGCTTCAGGTCGCACCACCGAGAAGGCCAGGGTCACCGGCCCCTACAAGCACCTGATGACCGGCGTGTCGTTCATGCTGCCGTTCGTCACTGCCGGCGGCCTGCTGATCGCACTGGCGTTCGCGCTCGGCGGCATCTATGCCTTCGACGATGCACACAAGGGCACGCTGGCCTGGTCGCTGTTCCAGATCGGCGCCAAGTCCGGCTTCATGCTGATGGTGCCGGCACTGGCCGGCTACATCGCCTACTCCATCGCCGATCGCCCGGGCATCGCCCCGGGCATGATCGGGGGATTGGTGGCAGTCAACATGGATGCGGGCTTCATCGGCGGCATCCTGGCCGGTTTCATCGCCGGCTACGGCGTGCATTGGATCAACCGTGCGCTGCGCCTGCCGCGCAGCCTGGAAGGCCTCAAGCCGGTGCTGATCCTGCCGGTGCTGGGCACGCTGCTGGTCGGCCTGTTGATGATGTATGTAATCGGTACGCCGGTGGCTGGGCTGCTGGCCTGGCTGACCGACTGGCTGCGCGGCATGCAAGGCAGCAGCGCGATCCTGCTTGGCCTGCTGCTGGGCGGCATGATGGCGGTGGACATGGGCGGACCCGTCAACAAGGCGTCCTACGCCTTCTCCACCGCATTGATTTCCAGCCAGGTCTACACGCCGATGGCGGCGACGATGATCGGCGGCATGACGCCGCCGCTGGGTATCGCACTGGCGACATGGCTGTTCAGTAGCCGCTTCACTGCCGAGGAGCGTGGCACGGCCGGTGCCGCTGGCGTGCTTGGCCTCAGTTTCGTGACCGAAGGCGCGATCCCCTATGCTGCGCGTGATCCGCTGCGCACCATTCCGGCGCTGATCCTTGGTTCTGCCGTGGCCGGTGCGATTTCGATGGCCGCAGGCGTCGAACTGAAGGTGCCGCATGGCGGCGTGTTCGTGCTGCCGATCCCGAACGCAGTCACCCACCTTGGCATCTACCTGCTGGCACTCGTGGCCGGCGTGGCCGTCACCGCGGTCGCGCTGCGCGTGCTCAAGAAGCCGGTCACGGCTCCCACCCTGTAAAAGGAACCCGCCCATGACCTCCCCTTCCCGCCGCCTGCTGCCGACAGTGATCCTGCTGGCCCTGCCATCACTGGCCGCAGCCGCCGACGCGAGCGACGTCTTCGCTCCGAAGCTCGCCTACACCGGCGAAGCGGCCGCCACGCTCGACGGTGGCAAGCGCAGCGGCACGGCCTATGCCGGCCAGCTGATGTTCGGTGCCGACGTGGACCTGGACGCGGCGTTTGGCTGGCGAGGTGCGACGGTCAAGGCCTACGGCATCAACCGCCATGGCACCAATCTCGCCAACAGCAGTACAGGCAACAGCACCTCGGTGCAGGAAATCTACGGCGGCCAGGGCACGCGCCTGGCCAACCTGACCCTCGAACAGAAGTTGTTCAACGACCGGTTGGTGCTGGAAGCAGGGCGCAGCGTCGCCAACATCCACCACCTGGGTTCGGACCTGTGCCAGTACTTCCAGGGCAACTCGGCCTGTGGCAACCCGACCTACGTATTCCGCACCAGCAGTTTCACCTGGTGGCCGGTATCGAGCTGGATGGCCGATGCCACGGCCTGGGTGACGCCCGATGTCTATGTCCGCGTCGGCGCCTACCAGGTTGATCCCAGCCAGGCCGAGGATGGCCAGCATGGCCTGAAGTGGAATACGAACCAGGCCACCGGCTGGATCGTGCCCTACACGATCGGCTGGCGCAGCCCTGCTTCGGCACGACTGAAAGCCCGCTACGAACTCGGTGGTTGGCAGGACAACTCGACCTATCGCGATCCGCTGCGCGATGCCAACGGCATTCCCGCGCTGCTCAGTGGCCAGGAGTACGCGACGCGTCACGGTCGCTCCGGTGCGTTCGCCCGCTTCGAGCAGCAGCTCACCAGTGATGGTGCCGGCCGCGGCCTGACCCTTTTCGGTGCGGCGCTCAAGGGCACCTCCGGCCAGTTGATCGAGGATCATTTCCTGCAGGCCGGGCTGGTGCAGAAAGGCACGTTCGCCCGGCGGCCGCAGGACAGCATCGCTTTCGTCGTGACCCAGCAGAAGTACAGCAGCATCGCGCTGGAAGACCTGCGCCTCGCCCGCGCCGCAGCCGGTGGCAGCGGCACCCCGCACGGGAGCCAGGTGATGATGGAGCTGAGCTACGGCATCCAGCTCACCCCGCAGCTTCGTGTTGCACCGAACCTGCACTACATCGTGCACCCCGACCAGTTCAATGAGCCCGCACGCCAGCATGACCTGCCGGATGCGCTGATCGCCGGCATGCGGATCGACTGGAACCTGTAGGAAATGTCAGGTGGTCCTGGGGCGCGGCCCGTGTCAGGCACCGGGTCCACGGCCGGTCCAGGCGGCGTACCGACCGCCCGGCACCCGGGTGACCGCCTGCCCTGGCCGGGGTTTCAGGTGCTGTCCGCCGCCCACGCCAGTTCGAATGTCAATGCGAGGCGCTGGCCGGGCTCCAGCCGGTGCGGTGCCAGGGTGTAGCCATCTGGCGGGCCGCTCTGCGGCTCGACACAGGTGGCGTGCGGCGTACCATCGTAGACCACCCAGTGGTCGTGGTCCGACCTCAGCCGCAGGTGCTGGCCTTCGCGTATCAGCGTGACGTCACCGTCGGCGATGAAGCAGTCATCCCAGGGGCCGGTGGTGGGCTCCACGCGGGGCAGCGTGGCAATACCTTCCCTGTCCCGCGGATACATCAAGCGAGGACTGAAAAGCAGTCGTTCCGGCTTCCGGAACCAGGGGTGCCAGCCCAGCACCGCCGGCATCGCCTGGCCGCCGGCCTGGACCGAGAGGTCCATCTGCAGGCTGTGAGCCTGCAACTGCAGGTCCAGCACGGCAGCGCCACCGAAAGGCCAGTAGCCGTCGCTCGGCAGCTCCAGCGACAACCGGGCTGCCGCCGCGTCCAAGCGGTCGATCCGCCAGGGTCGCGAGAAACCCACCCCATGGATGGCGTGCCCGTCGAAGTTGAGCGGCAGCCGATGCGGCCTGCCGTCAAAATGGAACTGTCCACGGCGGATGCGCCCGGCCCACGGCACCATCGGGTAGCAGCCCCACGCGATCGCCGCCGGGCCTGCCTGCTGCGCATCCACCAGCCATTCCACGCCCCGGTAGCGCAGGTGCGCCACGCGCCCGCCCGCCCCTGCGGCGAACGCAACCTCCAGTTCGCCGCACCTCAGCCAGTGCAGCTCGCCGGCTGGCAGCGGAGCCAGCGCATCATCCACCGGCAGCATCCGCTCAGGCCCCATACGGGTTGATCGTGCGGATGCTTCCGTCCGGCTCCATGTGCAGCGGCGTGCACTTGGCCGAGCGCAGGTGGGTGATGCCGCCGGACATCAGTGCATCGTGATAGAACAGGTACCACTGTCCTTCGAACTGGCAGATGGAGTGGTGGGTGGTCCAACCGACCACGGGGGTGAGGATCACGCCAGCGTAGGTGAACGGTCCATACGGGCTGTCGCCGATGGCGTAGCACAGCTGGTGGGTGTTGCCAGTGGAGTACGACAGGTAGTAGCGACCCTGGTACCTGTGCAGCCACGGACCTTCGAAGAAGCGGCGCGCATGGTCGTCCGCGCGCAGCGGCTGGCCATGCTCATCCAGGATCTGCACTTCGCGGGTGGGTTCGGCCAGCTCGGTCATGCCGGCATCCAGGCGGCCCACGCGCGGGCCCAGCGCCGGTGCGCTGCCCTCGGGCTCCTCGTGGGCCCCGCTGTACTGGTTGTCACGATACTTCTGCAGCTGCCCGCCCCATATGCCGCCGAAGTACAGGTAGTGGCTGCCATCCTCGTCTTCGAACACGGCCGGATCGATCGAGTACGCACCCTTGATCGGCTCCGGCTGGGGCACGAACGGGCCCTCCGGCCGCGCACCGATCGCCACGCCGATGCGGAACCGGCCCTCGGCATCCTTGGCCGGGAAGTAGAGGTAGTAGCGGCCATCACGGCAGGCGGCATCGGGGGCCCACATCTGTTTGCGGGCCCAGGGCACGTCGCGCACATGCAACGCCATGCCGCAATCGACGGCCGTGCCGTCGGGCGTATCCATCTTCAGCACATGATAATCCTGCATGCCGAAGTGGCCACCTTCGTCGTCGAATGGCTGGCCGCCGTCGATGTCGTGCGACGGATAGATGTACAGGCGCCCCTCGAACACATGCGCCGAAGGGTCTGCGGTATAGATGTGGGTCACCAGCGGTTGCGAAATGGCGTGCGCGGTGAGCTGCGCAAGACGGGCTTCGCTGGCCTGGCCGTCTTCGCCGGCAGAGAGGTCGATCATGGTCGTCATCTTGGAGTTACGCGGAGGCGTCGGCGGAACGGCGACGCAGGTGGAGGTCCTGCTCGATGCGGGTTTCAGTGCGCTTGTCGATCCTGTAGAAGACCAGCAGCGCCACGGCGAGCAGGAAAGGAAGGGAGCAGTAGACGCTTACGGTCAGGCGGATGCCCTGCACCACGGCCTCAGGCTGCTGCGCCAGGCCGGCCTGGTAGCCGTAGTGGGCGAGGATCGCGGCGACCAGCGCGCCGCCCACGCTGAGGCCGATCTTCAGCCCGCACAGCATCGCCGAGAAGATGATCGCGGTTGCCCGCCGATGGTTCTTCCACTCCGAGTAGTCCGCGACGTCGGCGATCATCGCCCACAGCAACGGGATGGTGATGCCATAGCAGAAGCCATGCAGCATGAAGGCGCCGAACGCCACCGCCACCGCCGTGGGTGGAAACAGGTAGAAGGCAAGCAGGAACAGGGTCGAGACAAACAGGGCGCCACCGAAGACGTCGCGCTTGCCGAAGCGGTCCGCCAGCCGTCGCGATGCGCCGATACCCAGGATCATGCAGAGGATGCCGCACGCGTTGAACAGGCTGAACGCCGAGGTGGCCGCGTCCTTCGGCCAGGTGAACGCCGCGAAGCCGGCGCTGGCCAGCGCAGCATTCAACGCGCTGACCAGGCCGTTGAACCCCGAGTTTTCAAGGAAGCCGGCCAGCGCCGCTTCACTCATGTAGTACTGGAAGTAATAGATGTAGGTACCGCCCTTCAATGCCAGGTTGATGAACACCAGCACGGTCAGGGCCAGCATCACCTGCCACGGGCGGTTGTGCAGCAGGTCCGACAGGTCCTGCACTATGCCGCCGGTCTGTTCGCGCGTCGGCACGATGCGTTCGCGGGTGGTGGCGAACGTGATCAGGAAGAACGCCGTGCCGATGATGGCGAATGCGGTCATGACCTGCTCGAAGCCGCGCACCCGGTTGCCGTCACCCAGGATCAGCACCAGCGGCATCAGCAGCACCTGGATGATGAACTGCGCGATCATCACGGCCACGAAGCGGTAGGCCGAAAGGCTGTTGCGCTGGGCCATGCTGCCGGTCAGCACGCCGCTCAGCGCCGAGTACGGCAGGTTGTTCGCTGCGTACACGCAGACCAGCAGCGCGTAGGTGGCCAGTGCATAGATCACCTTTCCGCGCTCGCCCAGGTCCGGCGTGCTGAACGCCAGCAGGGACAGTACGCCAAAGGGAATGGCCGTCCACAGGATCCACGGCCGGAAGCGGCCCCAACGGGTGGTCGTCCGGTCAGCCGCGATGCCGATCAACGGCGTGAACACGAACGCACCCAGCAGGCCCACCACGAAGATGATCGTGGCCGCGGTCGCAGCTGGCAGGCGGTAGACGTCGGTGTAGAAGAACGCCAGGTAGGTGATCAGGGTCTGGAAGATCAGGTTGGCGGCGAGATCGCCCAGGCTGTAGCCGAGCTTCTCGCGTACCGATAGCGCGTGTTCAGTGCTTGCCATGCAGCGGACGTCCTGGAAAAGGGATCTGGGCGGAGGGAAATCGATGCCCGCGAGAGCGATCAGTCATGCGCGGACACCACCGTGAACCTGCCCTGCGCGCGTGCATCGGCACTGGACGCCCCCACCCTGACCTCGTAGGCACCGGGCCGCACCTCATACGCGGCGCGCGCTTCGTCATAGTGGCGCAGGGCCTGCGCTGCCTCCAGGGTGAACGTCACCGTGCGGTGTTCGCCCGGGGCCAGATGGATCCGCTGGAAGCCACGCAGCTCCTGCACGGCATCGCCGCTGCCAGCGTGCTCGCGCCGCACGTACAGCTGCACCACTTCGTCACCGCTGCGCGTGCCTGCGTTGGTCACATCGACCGCCACGCCCAGGCGGCCATCGGCGCGGAGGCTGTCTGCATCGAGGCGGAGCGTTCCATAGTCGAACCGCGTGTACGACAGGCCGTGACCGAACGGATAAAGCGGCGTGCCGCGGAAGTAGCGATAGGTGCGGCCCTCCATGGCGTAGTCGTCGAATGCCGGCAACGCTTCGCTGGCCTTGTAGAACGTCACTGGCAACCGGCCGGCGGGATTGACGTCGCCGAACAGCGCCTGGCCGACGGCGGTGCCGCCGCGCTGCCCGGGGTACCAGCTCATCAGGATCGCCGGCAGATGCGACTGCGCCCAGTCCACGGCAACGGCCGAGCCGCCGGTGAGCACCATCACCACCGGCTTGCCGGTAGCGTGCAGGGCCTCCAGCAGGGTGCGCTGCGGCGCGGGCAACCGCAGGTCGGTACGGTCGCCACCGGCAAAGCCTGGATAGTTGACCGTCATTTCCTCGCCTTCGACATCGCCGGTAAGGCCACCGACGAACACCACCACATCGGCTTCGCGTGCGGCATCGAGCGCTTCATCGAACGGCGCCTTGGCGCCGGGCATGCGCCAGCCCAGGCGCACGCCGGCATCGCGCTCGTCGTCGTAGTACTCCAGCGTCAGCGCGTAGGCACGCCCGGCCTGCAGCTCCAGTTCGATGCCCTCGGCATGCAGGCGATCTGTGTTCACCCAGTGATCGATCACGCGCTTCCCGTCCAGGTACAGGCGGTAGCCATCATCGCCGGCCACCTCCAGCCGGTAGCGGCCGGACACGGGTGGCAGCAGTTGGCCACTCCAGCGGATGCTGAAGCGGTCGTTCGGGATCCCCTGCCCCGGTGCCGCTTCGCCGCGTGCCAGCAGGTTGTCGGTCGGCGAGCCGCGGTCCCAGCGGAAGCCGATCTGCGCGTCGGTACGCACCAGGGCCGGCGTACCGGACAGGTCGGGCGTGCGGAAGTACTCGCCACGCAGGCCACGCTCGGGCGAGTCCGCCGAAGGCCGCAGGAAGGTCGGCTCGATCAACGGCGTGGCACCGGGATCGTCGCGGCCCTCCACCAGGTCCACGCCGCGGGCATAGCGAACCTCGACGCCCTTGGCCGCCTCGCGTATGCCCTGCAGGATCGTGACCGGCGCGGCCGGCGTGCCGAAGTAGTTGCCGAGCAGTGCCATGGTGTCGTCGGCAGTGGGACCGACCACGGCAATGCGCTTGATGTCGCGTGACAGCGGCAGGATGCCGTCGTTCTTCAGCAGCACCAGCGACGCCTGCGCGGCCTTGAGCGCCAGCGCATCATGGGCCGGGGCCTGGTTCACCGAGGCCGGAATGCGCGCCCAGCGCACCCGCTCCGGCGGGTCGAACATGCCCAGGCGCATCCGTGCGGTGAACAGACGGGTCACCGCATCGTCGATCTCCGCTTCGCTGATCAAACCCTGACGCACGGCTGACGGAAGCGTGGCGTACTCCTGGCCGCATTCCAGCTCGGTGCCATTCCTGACCGCCAGCGCCGCAGCGGCTTCGCGCGTGGTCACGATATGGTGGTGCTTCCAGATGTCGACGATGGCCCAGCAGTCCGAGACCACGTAGCCCTTGAAGCCCCAGTCGCGTCGCAGCACATCGCGCAGCAGGAAACGGCTGGCACTGGCGGACTCGCCGTACACGCGGTTGTAGGCGCCCATCACAGCATCGACGTCGCCCTCCTTGACCAGCGCCTCGAATGCCGGCAGGTAGGTGTCATACAGGTCGCGCCGGCTGGGCCGTGCATCGAAGTGATGGCGGTCGGCCTCCGGCCCGCTGTGCACGGCCAGATGCTTGGCGGTGGCGTCCAGCTTGCGGTAGACGGGGTCGTCGCCCTGCAGGCCACGTACGAAGGCCACGCCCATGCGCGCGGTGAGGTACGGGTCCTCGCCATAGGTTTCCTGTCCGCGGCCCCAGCGCGGGTCGCGGAAGATGTTGACGTTCGGCGACCAGAAGGTCAGCCCCTGGTAACGGCCGTGCGCGCCTTCGCGGAGGAACTGGTGGTGCTTTGCGCGGGCCTCATCGCTGATCGTCGTGGCCACCTGCCCCATCAACGGCACATCGAAGGTCGCGGCCAGGCCGATCGCCTGCGGAAAGACCGTGGCCTGCCCTGCCCGTGCCACGCCATGCAGTCCCTCATTCCACCAGTCGTAGGCGGGCACACCCAGGCGTTCGATTGCCGGCGCGGCGTTCTGCATCTGCGCGGCTTTCTCTTCCAGCGTCATCTGCGCGACGAGTGAGGCAGCCCGTTGCTCGAAGCTGGCCGAAACGTCCAGCCAGGGCCGCGGCGCGGCTGCGGATGCGGCCGCCGCGATGCAGGTCAGAACGAACACAGTGAGCCCGCGGCGCAAAGTGCGGCGACGGGCGTTGGACGACAGCGACAGCCTCATTTGCTTCTCCCGGTGCGCTCATCGCGCGCGAAGGGACCCAGCAGTGCGCCTACGAATCCGCCTGCCCGGTCCGTGCTCAGAACGGTGCCATCCACCTTGCCTGCAAGCAGTTGCCAGCCCTGCCCGTCGCCGGTATCGAACGAGAACGCGTAGTCGCCCTCGTTGCCGGCGATCTTCAGGCGCAACGCATCCGGTGCCCGCACCTCGCGGGTCGCCACGATGCGCGTACTGCCACCGCCATCACGAACTTCCAGGAAGAGCGAAAGTCGCTCGTCCGGAAGGCTGCGAACGCCAAGGAAGTACCAGTACGCCTCGCTCTGGAACGCCGCCAGGCCGGCCGCCACGCCAGGCCCCGGCCGGCTCATCGCGGCGCTCGCCTCGAAGCGCAGGTGCTGCTGGCGTCGGCCAAGGAACGCGGGATTGCGCAGCGTGTCCAGATCCTCGGCAAGCGGGTGCACGGCCAGCATTCCCGGGCGCGTGGCCAGGTCGGCCCAGGCGTGCTTGGGCACCCGCACGCGCAGCCACTGGCGATCGAGCCTCGGTCCATCGAAGTTGTCGCGCTCGACGAAGTTGCCGGTCGAGGGGGCCTGGGATGCTTCGCCCTGCATCCACGACGGCGCCTTGACCACGTAGGGGATGGGCTGGTCGGCCGGCAGGATCCGTGGCCAGCCGTCCTGCCAGCGCACCGGCAGCAGATAGGTCTCGCGCCCGGTGTTGTAGTGCCGCGTCTGATAGTTGCGGCTGGCCAGGAACACCGCCCACCACGAACCGTCCGGGCCTTCGACCAGGTCGGCATGGCCGGCATTGGTGATCGGTAGCGGTCGGTCGTCGGGCAGCTCGCGCTGGGTCAGGATCGGATTGCCCGCGTAGGGGTCATACGGGCCCCACACGGTGCGGCTGCGCAGCACCACCTGGGAGTGCTGCGGCCCGGTGCCGCCTTCGGCATCGGACAGGTAATACCAGCCCTGGCGCTTGTAGATGTGGGGGCCTTCGATCCAGATCGGGTTCTTCGCCGGCTCCACGCCCGCGTCGACCAGCACCCGGCGCGGCCCCACCGGCTTGAAGGCAGCCAGATCGATCTGCTGCATCCAGATGGCGCGGTGCCCGTCGTAGCGTGGTGTGCCGGGCGGCGCGTCGTTGTTGACCAGGTACACCTTGCCGTCGTCATCGAAGAACAGTGATGGATCGATGCCATCGATGCCGGGCAGCCAGTGCGGATCGGACCACGGACCGGCCGGGTCGCGCGCGGTGGCAATGAAGTTGCCGCCACTGTCGGTGGCCGTGGTCACCACGTAGAAGACCCCATCGTGGTATTCGATGGTGGGCGCGAAGATGCCGCGCGAGACGCTCAGTCCGTCGAAATCCAGCTGCGTGGCGCGGTCGATCACGTTGCCGATCTGCTTCCAGTGAACCAGGTCGGCACTCTCGAACACCGGAATGCCCGGGAAATAGGTGAAGCTGGAATTGACCAGGTAGAACCGGCCGTTCGCGCTCACGATGCTGGGATCGGCATGGAAGCCGGCCAGCACCGGATTGCGGTAGTGGTCGGCCGGCAGCGGCGTGTCGAAGGCCGCGTCGTGGCCGCGGTATTCGAACCAGTCGAAGTACACCGGCGGTGCGTCCGGCGGCGCGCTGGCCGGGCTGGTTGCGGCCGACAGCAGGAGTGCCGCCGCCAGCAGGTGGCGCGCCATCGACCTCAGGCCGGCCCTGTCGCGGACCGGAGGGGACTGCTTGGACAACGTCATCATCGTCGCGTCTCGGCTTCGGCAATGGGAAGTTCGAACGGGCCTGCCGGTGCCCCGCTGCGGTCGCGTAGCGTGCACACCGGGCCATCGGCCCAGCAGTAACGGACATGCGTTGCGTGCGTCGACAGCGGGCCGCGCAGCAGGATCCGGCGCCCATCCAGTTCGGCGTCGCCGTAGTCGCAAAGGCCGCTATCACCCCTGGTCCCGCACAGTTCAAAGCCAATCGGACGCAGCGCGCCGGTCGCGGTGAGCACGCCTTCGACATCCTCGAACGCAATGGCCACGCCAGCGGGCGTGCGCACGGCCGTTACCGCTCGCGGACCCGACGGCGCCACGTCCTGCTTGCCGTACACCACGTGGCGCGCCAAGCGCGCCAGGCGGCGCCCGAGCTCCTGCTTGTTCGGCGGATGGATGTCGTAGGCGTCGCCGATGTCGATGGCAATGGCGAGCCCGCTCAGCGCGTCCTCGGCGGCGACGCGCCGCTGCGCCTCACGCACCTGCGCCCAACCGCTGGCGGCGGGCGCAACCGGCGGCTGGCCGTAGCCGGCCAGCTGCACCAGCAGCAGTGGCGTGCGCGCACCGAACTGCCGCCGCCAGTCCTCGCGCAGCGCACGCAACCGCATCGCATACGTCGCACCATCGCTGGTGTTCGATTCACCTTGATACCAGAGCATGCCGCGCAGCCCGAAGCCCCCGAGCGGTGCGATCATCCCGTTGTACAGCGTCGACAGCCCGGTGGCGGCCTGCCATGGCGCGAAAGGCGGCGCCTGCTGGCCCGCCGCCACCCGGTATTTCCAGGGGCCCTGCAGTGCCACGCGCTCGCCGTTGTCGAACTGCAGGCCGTATGCCGTTGAGGGGCCGGCCAGGCCGCCTTCGCCGTAGGTGTCCAGCACGTTGACCGCAATGCTGTTGGATCCCGCCTTCAACAGGCCACTCGGCAACGGATAGCGCCTCTGGCCGGCGCCGTACTGGCTGCCGACGGCGACCCCGTTCACCCAGGTCACGTCCGCCTCGTCGGCCGTTGCCAGCTCCAGGGTCGCGCCGCGTGCAGCCTGTTCAGCGCTCAGCACCACCTGCGTGCGATACCAGACCATGCCGTTGTAATCGGCAAGCGCGCGCTCGTTCCACCGCTCCCATGCGCCCAGTGTGGCCGGTGCGTGCGACCATGCGCGGTCATCGGTATCCGCGCGCCAAGGTGCGTCGCCGGGCAGCGCCCCTTCGCGCGTCTCCCACCAGTGCTGCCAGTGGCGGCCCCAGGCTGCGCGTGCCTCCAGCGGATCACGGGCAGAGCGCGCGAGAATATCGAGGGCCTCGTCCATGCCGCCTTGCCCGCGCAGGGCATCGGTACTGGTCCAGGCCTCGATCCGCGAGCCGCCCCACGCCGCCTGGATCAGCCCCATCGGTACGGTAACCGTGCGCTGCAGTTCGCGGGCGAAATAGAAGCAGGCTGCAGAGAAACCGCGCACCGAATCGGGCGTTGCCCGCGTCCATCCAGGGTCACCCTTGAAGCTCTCCTGCGCCTGCACGGCCGCGTCCTTCGGCACGCTGAACAGCCGGATCCGTGGCAGCGTGGCCGAGGCGATCTCGCTGGCTGCGTTGAGCGAGCGCCAGACCGGCAGCTCCATGTTCGACTGCCCCGCGCACAACCAGACGTCGCCGACCAGAAGATCCCGCGCCGTCTCACGCCGGGTCCCGGCGGTTGCCTCGAGGGTGTACGGGCCGCCTGCGGCGATGGCGGGGAACATGGCCTGCCAGCGGCCTGCCCTATCGGCCTGTGTGGCCACCGCCTGGCCCGCGAAGGTGGCCGATACCGCCTGCCCAGGGCTTGCCTGGCCCCAGACGGTGATCGGCCGGTCGCGCTGCAGGACCGCATGGTCCTGGAACAGCGGGTGCAGCAAACCCGTCGTTTCGCCGGCCGCCACCGGTGCGGCAAGCCACGCCAGCACCATCAACGCCGCCGCGCGGGCGGACCATCCGAACCGGTTCATCGCCCATCTCCGGGTGCGAAAGGAAACTGCAACGCCTGGTAGTACGACAACGGCTGTGGCGGTGGCCGTTCTCCCGCCGGCAGCGGTCGGCCGCTGACTGACTGGAAGTACGCCACACTGGCATCGCGCCACCACTGCGCTTCCTCGCGCTGGATCTGCAGGAACGCCGCCACCTGCTGGTGCCGCTGCGGATCGATCCGATCGCGCAGGCCCGCCCAGGTCGCCTGCATCGACTGCACCTGGCGCACACCCCGCGAATAGCGCCCGACCAGTTCGTCCCACAGCGTCCTGCCCGAGCGCATGCGGCGGTCCCACGGCACGTGATGGAACCACAGCAGCAGCGACTCGGGCACCCGCGCCGGATCGCCATAAACCCCGGCAACCGGCGGGAAGTACTGCCCCACGGCGTTGCTTCCGCTTGCGCTGCGGTCAAAACCGATGCCGTTGCGGTCTGCACGGTGGTAGTAGACCGACGTCCAGTCCGCACGTGGGCCTCCGTCCACCCAGGGGCCGGGGCCGTAGTGATGGCCGCGTGCCATCAGGTGGTGCAGGCCCAGCGGCGTCATGTAATCCACTGCCGCCTCGCGCGATTCCATCATCATCCGCACGATCGGGCCGGTCACCTGCGGGTCGGGCGAGAAGGTCAGCGCGACCCAGTCCTCGGCAATGCCGCGCGCGGACTGCTGCGGATTCCATGCCAGTCGCCCGAACGCGTACCAGTTGGCCTGGTCGAAATGCGAGCCGCTCCAGGTGCGGTCTACGCCGATGTTCGCAACGCCGGCGATGCCGGTCAGTGCATGACCTTCCAACGAGCCGTCGACCACGCGGGCGACCGTGGAGCCCTCGCCACGTGCATGGGTGTCGGCCTGCAGCACTTCTTCGTAAAGCGTTCCCAGGTACACCAGGTGCGTCGCAAAACCCAGGTACTCCTTGGTGATCTGCAGTTCCATCATCAGCGGCGTGCGTGGCATGGCGCCGAACAGCGGATGGAACGGCTCGCGCGGCTGGAAGTCGATGGGACCGTTCTTCACCTGCACGATCACGTTGGGGCGGAAGGCACCGTCCAGCCCTACAAACTCGCTGTACGCCTGCTTGGCGCGATCTTCGGGAACCTGGTGCGAGTACACGAAGGCGCGCCACATCACTACGCCGTTGTAGGGCGCCAGTGCCTCGGCCAGCAGGTTGGCGCCGTCGGCATGGGAACGACCGTAATCCTGCGGGCCGGGTTGCCCCTCCGAGTTCGCCTTGACCAGGAAACCGCCAAAATCCGGAATGCGCGCATGGATCTCATCGACCTTGTCGCGCCACCAGCGCCGCACAGCCGGATCCAGCGGATCAGCCGTTGCCAGGCCGCCAAGCTCGATCGGCGCACTGAAGCGCGCGCTCAGGTAGACCCGGATGCCATAGGGCCGGAACAGGTCGGCCAGCGCGGCGGCCTTGGCCAGATAGGCCGGCGACAGGCTCAGCGCACTGGCATTGACGTTGTTGAGGACGGTGCCGTTGATGCCGAGCGAGGCGTTGGCACGGGCGTAGTCGGTGTAGCGCGGGTCACGCCACTGCGGCAACGTCTGCCAGTCCCACAGCGAGCTGCCTGCATAGCCACGCTCGACGTAACGATCCAGGTTGTCCCAATGGTTGAGCACACGCAGTGCGACCTGCGGCGACTCACGCACATCCAGCGCCTGCAGTGGGGTGCCACGCTGCAGCAGGCGCAGCAGATGGAACATGCCATACAGCACGCCGACATCCTGGCGTGCCGCCACAAGCAGCACATCGCGCCCCTCGATCCGGACCCGCCGGATCAGGAAGCCCTCGTCGCCCAACGTGGCGATCTCGTTGCCGTACGCGGCGACGAGTGTCGAAGATTGCGGCGTGCCCAGCACCAGGGCACGCTCGGTACTGATTGCCGTTCGCATTGGCGGCGCCGCTCCCAGCAATCCAGGGAGGCTGCGCGCAAGCTCGTCGCGGGTGGCGCGCTGCATTGGCGTGCGATCCGGGGCCACCACTTCGGCCAGTTGCCGCCGGTAATCGGCAGCGACCGTTGCGGCAACCGGCTGGTAGCGCATCCACAGCGCATAGCCATCCTCCGCCCGTGCCCCGCCAACACAGGCCAGCAGCACGAGCAGGGCCCACAGGTGCGTGCCGACAGCGCGCAACAACGGCGTTAACATGCGCCTTTGTAGACTACGTCCGGGCCCGGGGCAGCGCATCATCGTCCTTCGCACCCGCGCGGCAGCGCCACCAAGAACAAAGGGATCGTGCATTGGACAAGCCGAAGAAATCGGTTCGCCGCAGAACCGCAGGCGTGACGATCGACGAGGTTGCGGCCCTTGCCGGCGTTTCGCCGATGACCGTGTCGCGGGTAATCAACCAGGGCAAGGTGCGCGACGTCACCCGCGAGCGCGTGCTGCGCGCCGTGCGTGAGCTGGGCTATACGCCCAATCTTGCCGCCAGTTCGCTGGCCGCTGCACAGCACACGCGCATTGCGCTGATCTATACCAACCCCAGCGGCGCCTACCTGCGCGAACTGCTGGTGGGCCTGCTGCGCGTCGCCTCCAGTTCCGCCATCCAGCTGGTCATCGACTACTGGGACAACCTGGATGCCGAATCCGAACGCAGGGCGGCGCGTGCGCTCGCCGGACGCGTCGACGGGGTGATCCTGCCGCCGCCGCTGTGCGAATCGCAGGCCGCCGTAAGCGAACTGGTCAAGGCTGGCATTCCGGTGGTGGCCATCGCATCGGGTCGCCTGAGCGAGGCCCTGTCCTGCGTCCGCATCGATGATTTCAGTGCGGGCAGGGAAATGACCGATCACCTGCTCCGGCAGGGACACACCCGCATCGGTTTCATCCGTGGGCGCGATGACCTGAGCGCAAGTGCGCTCCGCTACGACGGCTTCGTCACCGCCCTGCGCGAGGCCGGGCTGGCGGTGGAGCCCGGCCTGGTCCAGCACGGTGACTACACCTACCGGTCCGGCCTGGCCGCGGCCGAGAAGCTGCTGTCCCAGCGCCGGCCACCGACCGCGATTTTCGCCAGCAACGACGACATGGGCGCCGCCGCCATCTCCGTGGCGCATCGGCGCGGGCTGGAAGTGCCACGCGACCTGTCGGTGGTGGGTTTCGATGACACCTCGGCCGCCACCACCGTGTGGCCGGAACTGACAACGATCCACCAGCCCATCGCCTCGATGGCCAACGCGGCCATCGACATCCTGCTGCGCACCATCCGCCGTCCTGCGGGGGACGCAACGGTGCTGCGCGAACATGTGATGCCGCATCGGCTGATCGCACGCGGTTCGGTAGCCGCACCGCCCACGCGCCGGTAGCGAAGGCCCCGCCCTCATGCCTGCGCCTGCGCAGCAGGCGGCAGGGTGCCGGCCAGGCCGGCAGCAATCATGCGCCGCATCCAAGGGCGACCTCGGCTTCGTTCAGTGCGCCCAGCGCGACGCGTGACACGGAGATCGTCATCGCATCGGCCGTCACCACCGACCACGGTCGGTCGATCGCGTCCAGCTTTGCACCCGCCTTGGCCAGGCACTTCAGCGGCACGCCAACGCGCTTCCACTGGCCTTGTGGAAGCGCCGCCAGCGACGGCCCGATGGCGATGCGTGCCGAGCAGCCCACGCCGCAACCGACCGACAGCCACGCCTCACCCTCCGGCGCAGCGTCCACGCGCAGCGTGGTCAGCAGCATCAGGTCACCGTTGGATTCGCGCTGCAGGTCCAGCGCCGTGTGCGAGTGCAGTGCAGCAACGGCCTCGCCCTTGCCCGACCAGGCCAGGCGGCGCCCATCCTCCTGCGCCAGATGATCCACGCCGGTGATCTTCAGCCGATCATCGGGCAATGCGTCCGGCACGCGGGTCACGGTCAGGCCCTGGCCTGCGGCCTGCTCAAGGCGCAGCGCCATGCCGGGGCCTGCATCACCGCGCGCGAAGAACACGCCGGTCGCGCCCTCGTTGCCGGTCACGCCCGATGCCTCCGGCAGCGCGGCCAGGTCGCCGTTGTCGGCGTAGGTCAGGCCGAAGCCGAACGCAAACAACGGATCGTAGTCCTTCTGGCCGACGTTGTTGGCGTACTGGGTGGCGGTGCGCGGCCAGCTGAAACTGAGCTTGCCCTTGAAATCGTGCTGCACCCGGCCATCGCTTCCGCGCAGCAGTACATCGGCAATGCCGGCGCCTTCCGAGCCCGGCAGCCACGCGGCCACGAAGGCATCGGCGGCATTGATTTCCCGGTTCACCCAGAGCGGCCGCCCGCTCAGGAAGACCGCGACGACCGGTATGCCATCGGCCTTGAGCCGCTTGAGCAGCGCCAGATCCGTTTCGTTGCCGGGCTTGTAGGCCAGCGTCGGCCGGTCTCCCTGGAACTCGGCATAGGGGTCTTCGCCAAACACCACCACCGCCACGTCGGGTTTCACTGCATAGCGACCGTCAACGGCAAGCACGGCTTCACCACCGGCCGCCCTGGCCTGGTGCGCGATGCCCTCGTAGATGGAGTCCGCATTGGGGAAGTCCTTGCGCGTGGTGCCGGTGCCCTGCCAGTTGAGCGTCCAGCCGCCGGCCTGCTTGCCGACATCGTTGGCACCGTCGCCGGCCACGAGGATCCGCTGCTTCGGCGACAGCGGCAGGACGCCGTTCTGGTTCTTCAGCAGGACCAGCGATTCGCGCACGGCCTGCCGGGCCACCGCGCGATGTGCCGGCGCGCCGATCAGTGCGAACTGGCCGCCAACGGCCCGCGTGGACGGCCTGCCGGCCTCGAACAGCCCCAGGCGGAACTTGACCCGCAGGATCCGGCGCACCGCATCGTCCAGGCGCTGCGGCGTTATCCGGCCGTCCTTCACCGCAGCCAGCGTCGTCTCGTAGAAACCCTTCCAGCTGTCCGAGGCCATCGCCATGTCCAGGCCCGCGTTGATCGTGGCCGGGCAGTCCGTGGTGGTGCAGCCCTTGACCTGGCCATGACCATTCCAGTCGCCCACCACGAAGCCACCGAAGTTCATGCGTCCCTTGAGCACATCGGTGAGGTAGTGCCGGTGCCCGTGCATCTTTTCACCGTTGACGCTGTTGAACGATGCCATCGCGCTCTGCGCGCCGGCGGCGATGGCCGGCGGGTATCCGGCGGCGTGGATGCGTACCAGGTCCGGCTCACTGATGCGGGTGTCGCCCTGGTCCTTGCCGTCGGTGGTGCCGCCATCACCGAGAAAGTGCTTCACCGAGGCGATCACATGGCGGCCATCGAGGAACTCCGGTGTTCCCACCCTGCCCTGCAATCCCTCCACCATGGCGCCGGCATAGCTGGCCACCACCTCGGGCGATTCCGAGTAGCCCTCGTAGCTGCGGCCCCAGCGATCATCCTGGGGTACCGCAACGGTCGGCGCGAACGTCCACTCCATGCCGGTGACGCGGGTTTCCAGCGCGGTGATGCCACCGATCTGCCGCAGCAGCTCCGGATTGCGCGTGGCGCCCAGCCCGATGTTGTGCGGGAACAACGTGGCGCCAATGATGTTGCTCTGCCCATGCACGGCATCGATGCCGAACAGCAGCGGAATGGCCTTGCCGCCTTTCGACGTGTCCATGGAGGCGTCGTAGAAGGCGTCTGCCAGCGCCAGCCACTCGGCTGGCGACGCATCGTAGCGGCCACCGGGGTCGGAATTGCCACCGGCCAGGATCGAACCAAGGCGGTAGCGCCGCACGTCATCGGGGGTGAGGCTGGCAATGTCGCCCTGCACGAGCTGGCCGACCTTTTCCTCCACCGTCATGCCTGCCATCAGGTCGGTGATCCGCTTCTCCAGCGCAGGATCCGCGGCCAGTGGCCAGGTGACCTGCGGCCACGGGTCGCTGGCGGCTCCCGCAGTGGCGGCGGGCCGGTCCTGGCCGTGGCAGCCCAGCAACGCCAGCGTCAGCACGGCGACCAGCACGCCGCTGCGGGATAAGGAGGTCTGCGATGTCATGGCGCTCATCCTTCCATCTGCTCCAGTTCCTTGCCCTTGGTCTCGTGCACATGCCGGACCACGAAAATCACCGAGATGATCGCCGCCACCAGGTAGATGCCGTAGGTGGCCGCCAGCCCTGCCGCGGCCAGCAGCATCGGGAACGTCACCGTGACCACGAAGTTGGAGGTCCATTGCGCTGCGCCGGCGACCGCCAGTGCCGAACCGCGGATCTGGTTCGGGAACATCTCGCCCAGCATCACCCACATCACCGGCCCCCACGACAGGTTGAAGAACACGACATAGGCATTGGCCGCCACCAGCGCCAGCGTGCCCATGCGCCCGGGTAGCTGCAGATGCCCGTCGGCCAGTGAACCACTTGCAAACGCGACCACCACCAGTGCAAGCGACAGCGACATCCCGGCCGAGCCGAACCACAGCAGGGGCTTGCGGCCGATCCGGTCGATCAGCAGCACCGTGACCACGCAGGCACCGATGCTCAGCGCGCCGGACAGCACGTTGATCAGCAGCGCGTCGTTCTCGGAAAAGCCGACCGCCTGCCACAGCACGGCGCCGTAATAGAACACCACGTTGATGCCGACCAGCTGCTGGAAGCAGGCCAGCCCGACGCCGACCCACACAATCGGGCGGATCCGCCCGGTCGCCCGGCTCTTCAGATCGGACAGGCGCGGGCGATGGTGGTCGTTGGACAGCGAGGCATCGATCTCTTCGAGCGTGGCGCGGGCCTTGTCGTTGCCGAGCAGCCGGGTGAGCACGCGCAGCGCGTCGTCCTTGCGCCGCTTGACCACCAGGTAGCGCGGGCTCTCAGGAATGGTCAGCAACAGCAGCAGGAACACCAGCGATGGCGCGGCCTGCATCCAGAACATCCAGCGCCAGGCAGCCTGCCCGGCCCACAGCGGCTCGGTCGACGCGCCCGCTGCGGCCGCCAGCAGGTAGTTGGACAGGAAGGCGGCGGTGAGCCCGGTGATGATCGCGATCTGCTGCACCGTGGCCAGGCGGCCGCGATAGCGGGCCGGAGCGACCTCGGCAATGTAGGCCGGCGAGATCACGCTCGCCGCGCCTACCGCGAACCCACCCACCACCCGCGCCGCAATGAACCAGCCCGACGAGGCCGCCGCCCCGGCACCGAGTGCCGACAGCAGGAACATCACCGCCGACAGGATCAGCACGTTGCGACGGCCGAGGCGGTCGGCCAGGCGGCCGGCACTGAACGCGCCCACCGCACAGCCCAGCAGCATCGACGCGATCTCGAACCCCTGCATCCATTCACCGGACCGGAACGCCTGGTGCAGGCCGTCCTGGGTGCCGTTGATCACGCCGCTGTCGAAGCCGAACAGAAAACCGCCAATCGTCGCTACCACGCTGATCAGTACGATCAGCCGGGTGTTCTCACCGCTGCCTGCTGCCTGGTTCATTCCCGTCCCCTTGAGTGCACCGTTGCCGCGCTCAGCGCAGCAGGTACTGGTTGAGCAGGTTTTCGTAACGCTCCTGCTTGCCGCTGGCCTGGTGCGGTTCGCCGAGGCGGGCGGCCAGGCCCGCCAGGTCCGGCAGGCTGAGCGTGCCACGCTCGAACTCCTGGCCGGCGCCGCTGTCGAAACTCGCGTAGCGCTCCTTGCGCCATTGCTCCCAGGGCGACTCGGTCAGCAGTGCATGGGCAACCTCCAGCCCGCGTGCGAACGCATCCATGCCGCCGATATGGGCAATGAACAGATCCTCAAGGTCGGTCGACTCACGGCGCACTTTGGCATCGAAGTTCAACCCGCCCTCCAGCCCGCCCTGGCGCAGCACGACCAGCATCGCACCCACCGTGTCGTACAGATCGCTGGGGAACTGGTCGGTGTCCCAGCCGTTCTGCGCGTTGCCGCGGTTGGCATCGATGCTGCCGAGCAGGCCATGGTCGGACGCAACCTGCAGGTCGTGCTCGAAGGTGTGCCCGGACAACGTGGCGTGGTTGGCTTCGATGTTGAGCTTGAAGTCCTTGTCCAGCCCATGCTCCTTCAGGAAGCCCACCACCGTGGCACTGTCGAAGTCATACTGGTGCTTCATCGGCTCCATCGGCTTGGGCTCGATCAGGAAGTTGCCCTTCAGGCCGATGCTGCGGCCGTAGTCGCGGGCCATGGTGAGGAAGCGCGCGAAATGTTCGATCTCGCGCTTCATCTGGGTATTGGCCAGCGACGCATAACCTTCGCGTCCGCCCCAGAACACGTAGTGCTCGCCGCCGAGTTCGACCGTGGCCTCCAGCGCGGCCTTGACCTGCACCGCTGCGCGCGCGACCACCGCGAAGTCGGGGTTGGTCGATGCGCCGTTCATGTAACGCGGGTGCGAGAACAGGTTGGCCGTGCCCCACAGCAGCTTGACGCCGGTGGCCTCCTGGCGCGCCTTGGCCAGGGCCACCATGTGCGAGAGGTTCTTCTGGTACTGGCCGATGTCGTCGGCATCCGGCGCCAGGTCGATATCGTGGAAGCACCAGTACGGCACGCCCAGCTTGGTGAAGAACTCGAACGCCGCGTCCACCTTCGCTTCGGCCGTGGCCAGTGGCGAGGCTGCCTCCCACGGGAACTGCCGTGTACCCGGGCCGAACGGATCGTGCCCGGCATTGCAGAAGGTGTGCCAGTAGCACACGGCGAAGCGCAGATGCTCCTGCATGGTCTTGCCACCGATGACCCGGTTCGCATCGTAGACCTTGAAGGCAAGCGGATTGTCCGAGCCCTTGCCCTCGAACGGAATGCGGCCGACGCCGGGGAAGTACTCCTTGGCGCCGATGAAGGGCTGCGTGCTCATGGTGCGTGCTCCTGTCGTTGTACGGGGTGTCGTGGAGGAGCCATCAGCCGCGCTGCAGCGGCGTGATGGCATCAAGATGGCTGAGGAAGCGTGCGTAGGCCCGTGCATAGGCATCGCTGCGGGCCGGATCCGGCCGTGCGGACAGCGCCGGATCGACGGTGACGTGGCGCGCGGTGATGTCGCTGATCGAGGCGGCGTCTCCCTGCGCCCGGGCGAGCGCCCACAGCGCCTGCAGTGCCGCACCAAACGCCGCGCCTTCGGCCTGCACCGGGACGTCCACCGGCAGGCCGAACACATCAGCCACCAGCTGACGCCAGGCCGCGCTGTTGCTGCCGCCGCCGGTGAGCACGATGCGATCGAACCGCATGCCCGCGCGGACGAAGGCGTCGTAGCCGTACTTCAGGCTGTAGGTCGCGCCCTCCATGGCGGCGCGGTAGAGGTGCGCCGGGGTGAAATTGGCGATGTCCAGGCCTGCCAGCACGCCCTTGCCGAGCGGCAGGTCGGGGGTACGTTCGCCATTGAGGAACGGCAGCATCACCAGCCCCCCTGCGCCCGGCGGCGTCGCGTGGAGGTGCGCATCGCCGTCGCGGCTGCTGAAACCAAAGGCGCTGGCCACGCGTTCGGTGGCCACGGTGCAGTTCATGGTGCAGATCAGCGGCAGCCAGCCACCGGTGGACGAGCAGAACGCCGCCCACGCACCGTCCGGATCGATCACCGGCGAGCCGGAATAGGCGAACAGCGTTCCGGAGGTTCCCAGGCTCATCGCCAGCCGACCTTCCGTGACGCAGCCGGTGCCGATCGCCGCCATCATGTTGTCGCCGCCGCCAACGGCCACCTTCACCGCCGCTGCAAGCCCGAGCGCGGCCGCGGCCTTCGGCGCGATATCAAACAGGGCGTCGGGTGCGGCGATCGGCGGCAGGCAGGCGGCAAGATCACGATCAGGATCGGTGGCGCGCAGCAGTTCCTGCGACCAGGTGCGTGTGCGCACGTCCAGCCAGCCGGTTCCGGACGCATCGCCAAGCTCGCAGAACCGTTGCCCGGTCAACACGAAATTCAGGTAGTCGTGTGGCAGCAGGATGGTCGCCAGCCGCGCATAGGCGTCGGCACGGTGGATCCGGGTCCAGGGCAGCTTGGACGCTGTGTAGCCGGCCAGGATCGGGTTGCCCGCCAGCGCGATGGTGCGTTGGAACCCGCCCACGGCGTCCATGATCTGGATGCATTCGGCCGAGGTGCTGGTGTCGCACCACAGCTTGGCCGGCGCCAGTACCTCGCCAGCATCATCAACCGGCACGAACCCATGCTGCTGCCCCGATACCGCCAGCGCGACGATGCGAGCGCGCAGCGAGGGATCGATCCTGGCAAAGCAGGCGCGCAGGGCCGACACCCAGTCGGCAGGCGCCTGTTCACGGCTGCCGTCGGCACCGCTGTCCATCGCGAGCGGCACGCTGGCCGAGGCCACCACCACCTGCGTCCGCGGGTCATAGACCAGCACCTTCAGGCTCTGCGTCCCTGCATCGATCCCTGCAACCAGACCCATCGAAACCGCCTCCGATCAAAAAAGGTAGCGCTAACATTCCGTGGACTCAAAAAGGGGGCGTGGTGTCCGGCCCCCTCGTTGCCACCGCGCGCGTCATCGCCAGCGGTGTTGCCGCACTGTAACCAGCTGCAGCGGAAAAAGCGTGCTGCAACGCAAAACCCTGTTACGCGCTTGCTGCCGTCGAACGCCACACGTCCACGCCGGACCTGCAGTACTGCGCGATGAACTCCGCCTGCGCCGGCATCTGCGCGGCAGCCTGCTGCACGGGCTGTTGGATGCCCTTCAACAGGGTGCGCAGATCGGCGTCGCTCACGGCCCGCGCCAGCGGGTGGGCGGGACCGGGCGCGATGCCCTGCCCGAGCAGCACGCTGGTCCAGGATTCCACGCGGAAAACCTCGCCGGGGTCCTGCCACGCATGTGCACGCTCGCGCCACGCGCTCAGCCGCTGCTGCAGCGATTCGGGCACGCGCATTTCGCGACACGCCTTCCACATCGGTTCGGGGCGCTGGGTTGCGTGGTAGTGCAGGATGATGAAGTCGCGCACGTGCTCCATTTCCTGGCGGCTGACATCGTTGTACAGCTTCACCAGCGACGCACTGATGCCATCGAACGGGAACAGCTGGATCAGGCGCACTACCGCGCTGATCGTCAGATGGATGCTGGTCGACTCCAGCGGTTCGATGAAGCCGCTGGCCAGCCCGAGCGACACCACGTTCCTGTTCCAGGCCTTCAGCCGGCGCCCGCTGCGGAACGGCACCTTCCATGGATCGCGCAAAGGTGGAGCCCCGGCATCGCGCAGCAGCTTCGCTGCGGCCTCGTCATCGGACAGGTGGCGGCTGTCATACACCAGCCCGCAGCCAACGCGGTGCTGCAGCGCGATGTGCCAGCGCCACCCCGCTTCGTGGGCGATCGCCCGGGTATAGGGCACCGGCGGCGCCACCGCTTCGGTCTGCACCGCCACGGCGCGGTCGCACGGCAGCCATTCGTGCCAGTCCTCGTAGCCGGTGCCCAGCGTCTGCTCGATCAGCAGGCCACGGAAGCCGGTGCAGTCGATGAACAGGTCGCCCTCGATCACCTGGCCGTCGTCCAGTACCAGCGCCTGCACCGAACCGTCGTGCGCGTGCTGCCTGACCTGGGCGATCCTGCCTTCGATCCGGCGCAGGCCGTGGGCCTCGGCCCTGCGGCGCAGGAACCGCGCATACAGGCTGGCATCGAAATGATACGCATAGCTGGCCTGCGGCTGGGTGTGCAGCGAGAAGCGGTCGCCATGCGATGCGATGCTCTCCAGGCTGAAGTCGCCCAGCTCCGAGGGCATGCCGCGGCGCAGGCTGTCCAGCCAGAAGTGATGGAAGGGTGCTGCCCAGGTGCCGTGGCCGATGGTGCCGAACGGATGGAAGAAGCGATCCCCCGGCAGGCGCCAGTTCTCGAACGAGATCGACAGCTTGAAGGTGCCGGCCACCGCGCGCAGGAACTCCTGCTCGTCGATCTGCAGGAAGCGATGGAAGGTGCGGATCGGCGGCACGGTGGACTCACCGACGCCGACCGTGCCGATCTGCTCGGACTCGACCAGCGTGATCTGCAGCTGGTCACGGAACTGATGCGCCAGCGCGCAGCCGGCCAGCCATCCCGCCGTACCGCCACCGGCAATGACCACCTTGCGGATGCGCTCTGCAGGCGTGCTCTGGGTATCCAACACGGTGCCCTCTCTCAACGGTTGAGCCTGCCCAGCAGCATCGCGCGCATGCGGCGGGCGCGCTGCTCGTCGAACGGTGCCAGATCCCCGCGCGCCGTCTCAGGCAGGTGCTGACCGGCGCGCTCGCCGGGGCCGAATACGTAGTAACGGAAGAGCCCTTCCCAGGCCTGCTTCTCACGCGCTGGCAGGTCGCGCACGGACCACATCGCATGCTGCAGCGCCGCCAGCGGCGACCCCAGCCAGGCCGGCGAGCTTCGCCACCAGTAGTTCACCAGCACGTTGAACGGTTCCAGGCTGCGTACATGGTGCCACCACATGCTGGGAATGAGGATCGCATCGCCGGGCCCAAGTACCGCCCCGCGTGCATGCGCCAGCGCCTCGCGGAAGCGTGGATGCCGCGCGTAGTCGGGGTGTTCGAAGTTCACCACGCTCACTACCTGCCCCCCCGGCGTGGGTTCGAGCGGGCCCGGATAGAGGTTGTCGACCTGGGCGGGCGGGAACAGGGTGAACTCGCGCTGCCCCACCGCGCAGAAGGCGAGGTTGTCGGGTGTGTCGAAATGGCACGAGGCCGTCACCCGGTTGCCGATCCAGATGCTGGCGGTGGCGTCGATGCCCTGCTTCGCCAGCCCGGCATCGTTGGCCTGCGCGAATGCCGGCAGCAGTGCCCGCGTGATCGGCAGCGAGGCCACGTAATAGGTTGGCGGCCGCGGCGCATGCAGCGTCGCGGCGATCTCTTCCAGCACCTGGGCGAGTACACCGCGCCGCACTTCGAAGTTCAGCCGGGTGAAGTCCGCGCTGTAGAACGGGCGGCCCGCGATCTCGGCGCCGCCGAACGAGTACTGGATGGGCGCACCCGCATCGACGCTGCACAGGTACGCCATCGCGTCACGCACGCCGCCCAGTCCGGCCTGGACCAGTGGCCAACCGCTGGCGATGCCGCGCAGTACGACCGGCTCACCGGCCTCCACCAGGGCGGCCAATGGCAAGGCAGCAGGATCGATGCCTTCCAGGCTCCGTATCGGCAGGCAGGCTTGCACCGGTCAGTTCCTGACCGCCTGCGCTTTGCCGTCCTGGACGCGGAGACGGCGCTGCTTCTCGGCGATCAGGCGGCGCATGTTATGCAGCGAGGCAAGCATCAGGTACGCACCTTCCAGGTAACCGGCGCGGTTCAACGCAGCCAGGCGTGAACTGTCCAGCGCCGCCAGGCGCTCGCGGTCGATGCCGTGCAATCCGCTCACGCTCACGCGGTGATGCGGCGCGAGCTGCACATCAAGCGTGACCGGCTGGATGAGGCCACAGTCGTCGAGCATCGTGAACATACTGGCCGCGAAGGCACTGCCCTCGTGGATGCCGCGCAGCACGCCGGCGATGTGGTCCAGGTAAGGCGTGTTTCCACCCTGCGGCAGGAACACCGGCTCACCGGCGCCGGAGGTGACACGCGGATGGTCCAGGTCGACGTGCATCACCGCGTCCTGGGTGAGCAGGCCGTCCACGTAGTGCTCCTGGAAGCCGATCAGGAACGGCCCTTTTGCGGCCGCGCCGGGCAGGTAGGAGGCATTCCAGCGTCCGTCCTGCAGGTACAGGTTCTCGTGCTGCTCGAAACCCAGCAGAGCCACCGACTGCCACGCCCCGGTCCCGGCCTCCCGGCGCAGGAAGATCGGATACTCGCGCTGCAGTTCGGCGAACTCGCTGGGATAGGCCGGCACCATGCCCACCGCATCGCCGAACTGCGGCCCGAATCCGGTGGCGACCCTCAGGTCCCGATGCGCGATGTTGTTGAGCATTTCATAGCGGGCCATCGAGGTATCCAGTCCAGTGCGGGGTGGCTGGCCAGCAGGGTAGCGCAGGCGCGCGACAGGTGCGGCGACTCGGCCCCGGGCGGCACCGCCGCGGACAGCGGTGCCGTGCCGGGCGCATCGGCAACCAGGCTCAGAACTTGTAGCGGACGCCCAGCATGTAGCGCGGGCTCTGGTCGGCCAGCTTGACGATCATCTGCGAGGTGCGCGAGCGCCACCGCACATCCTCGCCGGTCAGGTTGATCGCCTCCAGGCTGAAGGACCAGTGGTCATCCAGCGCGTAGTTGACGCTGAGATCCCACTGCTCGTACGGCTCCACGTAGTACGGATTGCGGCTGGAACCCTGGTTGGCCAGGATCAGGTACTGGTCGCGCCAGTTCCATGCCAGGCGCACCGACCACCCGTACTTCTCGTACATCAGCATGGCGTTGGCAGTGTCGCTCAGGCCGGTGAGCGAGAACTGGTCGATACCCGGATCGCCGCCATTGTTGTAGCCGACATCACCTTTGACCACGGTGTAGTTGGCCAGCACGCCGAAGCCGGTGTCACCGAAGAAGTACTGGCCGCCCAGTTCCCAGCCATGCAGCTTGGACTTGTTCTGGTTGATCGGGCGATTGACGTTGAACTGGTACAGCGGGTCGTTGGCCTGCCCATACAGATCGTAGGCCGCTTCGGTGGCCAGTACCTGCGCATCGGTGCCGTTGTAGGCGCCCAGGCCAGCTGGATTGTTGCGCAGCAGCGCCAGTGCGGTGAACAGCGAGGTGTCGTTGGCTGAGCAGGCGGCCGCATTGGCCGGCCCGACCTGGGCCACGCAGGCGCCGCTGGTCAGGAAGTCCAACGCCGCCCGCGCATCCGGCCCGGAGGTCGGGTCGGTGAGGCCGTACAGGCTTTCCTGGACGACCGTGTTGCCGATGAAGTTGCTGACCGACTTGTTCCAGTAGGTCAATGACACATAGCTGGCATCGGCGAAGTACCACTCCAGCCCCAGGTCGAGGTTGTCCGATTCCAGCGGCTTCAGGCTCGGGTTCTGCGAATTGCCGCTGGCGCGCGACGACGGATCGATCAGCACCGAGCCGAACGGCTGCTGGGCACCGGGCCCTGCATACAGGTTGCCGTACGGCGCGCGGGCGATGCTCTTGCCGAACGAAACGCGGCCCTTCAGTTCCTCGGTGAGGTCGATGCTGAAATCAAGGTTGGGCAGGATGTAGCTGTACCGCGCCTTCTCGGTGAAGGGCTGCTGCTCATCGGACAGCACGATGCGGAAATCGTTGTTGGCCTGCCACTCGATGGACTCGGGAACGGCAATGACCGAGGTCGACACCACGTCGGTGGTTTCATAGCGCACGCCCAGGCGGGTATTGGTGCGCATGCCGCCCAGCTCCCCGTCCAGTTCCACCTGGAAGTACGCCGCCTTGGTCTTCTCTTCCACGAAGTTGTCGGCCGCGCGTTGCGGGTTCACACCCAGGCCGACGCCGTACTCGCGCGACGCCCATTGCGCGAGCTGCCCGGCATTGCCGCGCCAGGCCGGCCAGCTGTTGGCACTGTAGTCATCGAACAGGCCGACGATGCTGACTGGCTGCAGCAGGTCCATCAGGCCGGCGGCGGTATCCCGGTCCACGTTGGCCACGCCCCAGTCGCCCAGTGTCGAATAGGCCTCGGCGGCCTGGATGCGGTGGGTGGTGGACTTGTTCGTATCCACGCCGAACTGGAAGCGGCCGTGGTCGAAGTTCCATTCGCCGTCGACACGCGCCTGCTTGATCTTGCTGATCTGGGTCTGCGCGTTGACGCGCAGCACCTGGGTGCCGATCTCGCCTTCCTGGAAGCCCGGATTGACCACGCCATTGGTCCCGGCGACCGCATCGGCAGTACTGGGATACCAGACCTGGGTGCCGACCGGCAGGCCATTGTTGAAGTTCAACTCCTGTACCCAGGAGCCACCGCAATGCGGGCCACGGGTGCAGTTGTTGGTGCCGGCAATGCTCATGAAGATGGAGCCGCCGCCGGTCAGTGGGTCATTGGGGCGGCTTTCATTCTTCGAATTGTGCGCATCGAAGCTGAGCTTGAAACGGTCGCTGACATTCCACACCGCGTTGAAGCCCAGCGAGCCCAGCTTGTACTCCTGCATGCTGCGCTGCTGTTCCAGCCCGAAGTCCTTGGTGCCGGCGATCTCGCGGATGTAGACCGGGGTGGCGACCGCACCGGAGGTGTCGAACTGGACATTGGTGTAGTTGCTGTTCTGCAGCCACATGCCCTGCTCGCCACGATTCTCGGTGATCTCGTTGGTCGAGTAGGTGTAATCCATCGTCAGGGTCAGGCTGTCCGTCGGTGCGAACTGCAGCACTGCCTGGCCATTGACTCGCTCGCGCTCGAATTCGGAGAACGCGTAGCGCAGGTCGTTGGGCCGCGCATAGAGCTGGCCGACGGCCGGGGCGTTCACCACGGTCGGGTTGCCCGGCATCGACCCCGTCCAGGGCTGCACGTTCCAGTAGTTCTCCGTGGCCTGCACCGAGCCGCCCTTGCGCTTCTGCTGGCTCGCGCTGAGGCTGACGCCAAAGGTCTTTTCCGGATTGCTGTAACTGAAGATGCCCGACAGCTCCGGCGTCAGGTCGTTGTCGAACGGCTGGCTCTGGTCGGAGACCAGCTTTGCCCCGGCATTGGCCACGATGCCGGCGTGGTCGAGCGGGCGCGAGGTCAGGATGTTGATCGTCGCGCCGATGCCACCGCTGGGCACCTGTGCCTGGCTGGTCTTGTAGACCTCGATGCCATTGATGGCCTCGGCGGCCAGCTGCGCGAAATTGAAGGCGCGAGTGCCGCCGTCGACACCGCCGATGGCCACCTGCCCGGAGGCACCGAATGCATCGGCGCCGGGCATC
The DNA here is from genome assembly GCF_059505245.1 of Stenotrophomonas sp. Taxonomy (NCBI): domain Bacteria; kingdom Pseudomonadati; phylum Pseudomonadota; class Gammaproteobacteria; order Lysobacterales; family Lysobacteraceae; genus Stenotrophomonas; species Stenotrophomonas sp. Next base: position 155,879 of record NZ_JCACKF010000037.1, on the reverse strand, counting down.
TGGCGACCATTGAGCGTGACCATGTTGAACTGCGGACCAAAGCCACGCGCGGTCACCTGCGCGCCCTCGCCGTCACGGCGCTCGATGGAGATGCCGGTGATGCGCTGCAACGACTCGGCAAGATTGGTATCGGGGAACTTGCCGATGTCCTCGGCGCTGATCGCATCGACCACGCCCGCCGAGTCGCGCTTGATGTCCATGGCCTGGCTCAGGCTGTTGCGTATGCCCGTGACCTGCACTGCATCGAGCTGGGTGGGCTGCGACTGGCTCTGCGGCTGCTGCCCGGTTGCCGGTGCTGCGTCCTGCGCAAACGCAGGATTGATGACCAGGGCGCCACCCACGAAGGTGAACATGGCCCGGGACCGGAACTTCGCCAACGCGCGGCTCATGAACCGGACCTCGGGCCCGGGGTGCCACGGAAACTGCAAGTGCTCATGAAAGTCCCCTCTGACATACGATCGAATGGATGTACCGCCCCCTCCCAGGGGCACGCACGGGCGTGGCCCGCATTCCAAACCGAACAGCACGGCTGCTGGAGCACGCCGCGACTTACACTTGCTTTTCAAGCCTGCCAGGACAAACACGCGGCAAAGAAGGCAGCCCCTGGACCTTGGATCCCCGTCCGACTGGTAGCGCTACCATCGCGTTGCAGCGGAGAGTAATCACCCGGGTTCGCGCTTGTCACCATGCAGCGCAGCAAATCGGCAGCGCGCGTAGCGGCGCTGGAATCACCCCGCTACTGATGACCGGGCTGCTGCTGCATCCGGTCACCGCTCACCCGCCGCAGGAAAGATGCCCGCGCCTGCGGGTCATCCAGAAAGGAACGGACCGTGAACGCTCTCCAGCGCATCGCCGCCGCAGTCGGCTCGCCGTACTCGTTCCGTCCGGCTCCGCCGTTTTCGCGGCCAACGCCGTGATCGTGGACGGAGCAGATGAGCCGCTCACCGTGGTGCTACGCAGGGGCTACCACTCTGGTCCCAGCAGCTTCATCACTTCGACCTCCAGTTTCTGCGCGGCCTCGTCCTGGGAGGCGACCTTGATGCACAGCCCCGACTGCGCCGGCCCGGGCATCAGCTGGTATCGGTTGATGGTGCCGCCCCCGTCGCCGTCCAGCGCCACGCGCGCCACCACCGTGCGCCCATTGGCGTGGAAGGTCCAGTCCTGGTAATCAAACATGCTTCAGTATCCCGGCGGCCAAGGGGTCATCCCACCTTAGGCGGCACGACAGTGAAGAAGGCTCCAGGAAGTTGTTCAGAGCGCGTGGACATGATGATGGCAGCACCTACTGCAGTGCCCGCGCCAATTGCAGGACATCGGCGAAGAAGGACGCGTAGTCGTCCTGTGGGGCGCGGTGGCTCTCGCGCCGATGGATCAGGCGCACTGCGACGACGCGTTGTTCCGGAACGATCATCAGGTATTGGCCCAGGTAGCCGTTGGCGGCAAAGCCGACGACCGGTCCCCGTGTGATGTCGTAGAGATCGGCGAGCTTCAGGCCGCGCGCGGTGATCTGGCTGGCGTAACGCTGCGGCCCGTCTGCGCCCAACCGTTCGGTGAGGAATGCGATCAACTGCCCCCGGCTGTCGAATGTGCGCCCCGCGCTGGCCTGCACGGCGCGGCGCACGTCATCGTCAACGCCGTGCCCGGCCAGCAGGTCATCCAGCCGGGGTTTGAGCTGATAGCGTTCCCACGCTGGTATCCGCCACCACAACAGGCCCACGTCAGGCGAACGGGCACTTTCAGCAGTGATCAATGCCACTGACCGTTCACTCAACAGTCGTTTGCCATCCGGCGCCACGCCTCCATCCAGCAACAGTTGCCCGATGGCGGCAAGATCGGCGGCACGCAGGGACAGGCCCGCCATTCCCAGCGGAGTGCCTGCCTCATCCTTCATCCAGGTGTGGTGGGCAATGCCCAGCGGCTTGAACAGGCGCGCATCCAGGTAGGCATCCAGCGGCTCGCCCGCCAGGCGCTCGACAATGCCGGGCAGCAGGCTGGTGGCCTTGTTGTTGTAGGAAAACACGGCGCCCGGGTCGTCACTCAGCTCGGCTGCCAGTGCCAGTTTGACCAGGTCCGGGGCCCCTTCCAGTTCGGCGCCCGCGTTGGCCACGTTCTGCAGGCCGGAGGTGTGGTCCAGCAGCATGCGCACGGTGATGCGGCTCTTCCTGCCCTGTTTCCATTCCGGATAGATCTGGCTGACCGGTACGTCGATCGAAGCCAGCTTGCCTTCGTCCAGCAGCAACGCAATGCCCAGCGCGACGACGGACTTGGTTGCCGACATCAGGTGCACGGATTCCTGCGCTGGGGCGGGCTTCAGCTCAAGCAGCGTGTCCCGGTCATGCATCACGAGCACCGCATCGGAATGCGAAGCACGCGCGTTGCGCTCGATCGTGGCGAGGGCGTCGGCACGCGGCGTCGCATGGGTGGGCCCCGCGATGCCGATCACGAGGGCCAGGGCGCAGGACAACCAGCAGGACGTTGGCATTGCGTTCTCTTCCAGTGAGTGTGCGTGCAGTGTGACTACACATGTAGTCACACCGCAGTGCCTGAAGTCATGCCGCGCTTGATTGCCTATCCGCACCGGACACCGGGTTCGTCACCAACGCGCCCGGCCCCCCAGCAGTCGCCATGCCAGTGCGCACGGTATGATGCGGCGATCCCGGAACCTGCGATGATTGCAGCGGCCGCCCATCCGCTGATCGCGTGCGCCAGGAGCACCTGCGCCGGGGTCGCTGCCGGTGCCGCTGAAGCCCCCACTCCATGCTCGCCCCCCATTCCCCCCTCGTGATCTGGGCAGCGGTCGCCGTTGCCACCATCGGCCTGCTGTTCCGTCCCTTCCGCATCCCCGAGTATGTGTGGGCGCTGGGTGCTGCCGCCCTGTTGCCGCTGCTGGGCGCGGTATCGCTGCAGACCGCATGGGGCGCGGTAGCCGAAGGCCGCGACGTCTACCTGTTCCTGGTCGGCATGATGGTGCTGGCCGAACTGGCGCGGCGCGAAGGCCTGTTCGATTGGCTGGCGTTGTACGCGGTGCGGCATGCGGGCGGATCGGGGCGACGCCTGTTCGACCTGGTGTTCCTGGTCGGCACGCTGGTGACGGTGTTCCTGTCCAACGATGCAACGGCCGTGGTGCTGACACCGGCGGTCTACGCGGCCTGCAAGGCGGCGCGCGCCAATCCCCTGCCCTACCTGTTCGTCTGCGCCTTCATTGCCAATGCGGCCAGCTTCGTGCTGCCCATCTCCAACCCGGCCAACCTGGTGGTGTACGGCCAGCACATGCCGCCACTGCTGCAGTGGCTGGCGCAGTTCGCGCTGCCGTCGGCGGCGGCGATCGGTGCCACCTACCTGGTGCTGCGCTGGGTACACCGGCGCGAAATCGCGCAGCCGCTGGTCGCCGCACCGGAACATCGCCCGCTGACCGAGGGTGGCCGACTGAGTGCGTTGGGCGTGCTGTTCACCGGCAGCGTACTGCTGGTGACGTCCGCGCTGAACGGACCGCTGGGCCTGGCCACGTTCTGCGCCGGCGCGCTGAGCGTGGCGGTCGTGGTGATACGCCAGCGCCATAGCCCGCTGCCGCTGCTGCGGCATGTCTCCTGGGGCGTGCTGCCGCTGGTGGCCGGTCTGTTCGTGCTGGTGGAGGCGGTGGCGCAGACCGGCGTCATCCAGACTGCGGCAAGCGCGCTGCAGGCCATGGCGCAGGCTTCTCCCCACCAGGCCAGCTGGCTGGCCGGTGCCGCCGCTGCACTGCTGAGCAACGTAGCCAACAATCTGCCGGTCGGCCTGGCCGCCGGTTCGCTGGGCCAGATGGCTGAACTGCCCGCACAGACCCGTGCCGCACTGCTGGTCGGCGTGGACCTGGGCCCGAACCTGTCGGTGACCGGCTCGCTGGCCACGATGCTGTGGCTGGTGGCGCTGCGTCGCGAGGGCGAGCATGTCAGCGCGCTCGACTTCCTGCGCGTCGGCGCGCTGGTGATGCCGCCTGCACTCATCGCTGCGTTGTTGCTGCTGTGACCAGAATGCAGGCGGCAGCCCGGCCCTAGAAGGCCAGCTGCAGACGGGTATTGAAGGTGGTGCCTTCATCCCTGCCCGCAGCACTGCCGCTGTGGTGGCGGGTCTGCCAACGCACGGCTTCGAACATCACCCGGCTGAAATCGTTGAGGTACCAGTTCGCGCCCAGTGTCCACGCGTGACCGGTACCACCACTGGGCAGTTCGGCATAGTCCACGTCCTCATAGCGGCCCTTCAGCTCCCACGCACCGCTGCCGCCGCGCGTCACCGGATCGGCCACCTTCACCTTGCCCCACGTGCCGGCCTTGCCCGAGTAGGACGGCAGCGCGCCCGCCAGGAACCAGCCGGCCGAGATCGCCCACGCTTCGTGGTCGCGATCATAGCGCCCGCTGGCATCGGCCCCGCGCAGGCTTCGCGTACCCCACTCGCCGGTTGCCCACGCCGGGCCGAAGAAGCCGGCCAGTTCCGCGCCGTAGGCGGTGCTGCGCTCGGCGCCCACCAGCGTGCCCGGTGTGATCCTGACCAGATCGTTGAAATGCCCCGCGATGGCCGAACTGCGCACCACGCCGCTGGCCCCGGCGGGAATCTTCTCGTGGAAGGCCCATGCGCCCAGATGCACCGTGGCGTCGGCGGTGTCCAGCGGATTCCAGTGGACGCGGGTGGCCCAGGTCTGGTTGTCGTTGTCGGTGCCGGCGTTGTTGAGGTCGTTGCCGGCCACCGACAGGCTGGCATGCCAGCCCCTTCCATACACCCGCTCGGTGAGCCCGACACCAAACAGGCCGCGCTGCGGCAGCAGCAGCGTGCCGACCACGTTGCGTTCCTGGAACGGCGTGTTGGAGGTGCTGCTTGAGCCATCGATACCGCGATCGTTCAAGCGGTTGCCGATCGTGAGATCGGCCGGCAGGCCGAACAGCGTGTGGTCCAGCGTGGCGTAGACCGACTTCCACGCCACCGCGTTGTCGGCGAAGTCGCCCTCCACGACCCAGCCCAGGGTGCCGTAGCGCCCCTCGGCCCCCAGGCGCACCGAACGGACCTCGGTACCCGAAACGTTGCGGCTGGCGACCGCCGAACCGTCGGTGCTGGAGGCATCGACGAACAGGCGGCCACGGGGGCGGAACACCGTCGTGCCGTCGGCACTGCTGAACTCCGGTGCACCCTTGGCCCAGGAGACCTTCGGCAGCCTGGACTGGCTGGTTTCCAGTGCGGCCACCCGCGTTTCCAGCGCAGGCGCGGGCGGCGTTGACGGTGCCCCCTCACTGCCCTGCCCGCCCTCGACGGCGCGGAGGCGTGCTTCCAGTTGCTGGATCTGCAGTGCCTGCTGCTGCACCAGGCGTGACAGCTCGGCCTGGCTCAGCGGCGCGGGCAGCGACGACGTGGACTGTGCGTCGGCATGGCCACTGGCCAACAGCAGGCCGAGCGCGACCGACAGCGCTGCCCGCGGCAGCACGTTGGAATGGTTCATGGGCTCTCTCCGGCCAGCCGGCCCCCTGGCCTGGCGCTGGCCCGTTGCGGTGGTGCGGGGGAAGATCGGGGAAGGAAGCGCGCGCCGCCGGATCGGCCCGGCGGCGCGGCAGGCGGGCTCAGCCCGTCCGGGTCAGCTGGTGGCCTGTGCCTGGGCGTTGGGACGCCAGGTGATCAGCTTGTTCTCGACCACGTCCAGCAGCGCGTCGATGACCAGCACGAAGGCGGCCAGGATGATGATGCCGGCGAACACACCCACAGCGTTGAAGTTGCCTTCTGCCTGCGCGATCAGGTAGCCCAGGCCCGCCGAGGCGCCGAGGTATTCGCCGATGATCGCACCGACCACGGCAAAACCGACCGAAGTACGCAGCGAAGACAGGATCCAGCTCGCCGCTGCGGGGAAGTAGACATGGCGCAGCAGGTCACTGCGGCTCGCCCCCAGGATGCGGGCATTGGCCAGCACCACCGGATTCACCTCGCGCACGCCCTGCATGGCATTGAAGAACGTGGTGAAGAACACCAGCGTGACCGCCAGCGCCACCTTCGACCACAGCCCCAGGCCCAGCCACAGCACGAAAATCGGCGCCAGCACCACGCGCGGAATCGCGTTGAAGCCCTTGATGAAGGGATCGAGGATGCGTGCCGAGCGGCGGCTCAGGCCGAGCCAGACGCCGCCGGCCACACCCAGGCCGGTGCCGATGATGTAGCCCAGCGCGGTTTCGGTCAGCGTGATGTAGACATGCTGATAGAACGACGTATCGGACAGCCAGGTCCAGGCCTGCTGCACGATCGCCGTTGGCGAGGGGAAGAAGAACGGATCGATCACGCCCAGCGCGATGCCGCCTTCCCAGCCACCGAACACGGCGACCACCAGCGCGAGCTGGATGAACTTGTCAGTCTTGGCGTGCATAGCTCTTCTCCACTTCGCCGCGCAGGCAGGCCCAGATGTCGCGGTACAGGTCGGTGAAACGGTCATCCAGCTTGATTTCGGCCACGTTCCTCGGCCGTTCCAGATCCACATCGAAACTGCGCACCACGCGGCTGGCCGGGCCGGAGGACAGCACCACCACGCGGTCGCCCAGGGCGATCGCTTCTTCCAGATCGTGGGTGATCAGGATCACCGAGCGCCGGTCTTCCTGCCACAACCGCAGCAGCTCGTTCTGCATGAGGTGGCGGGTATGGATGTCCAGCGCCGAGAACGGCTCATCCATCAGGATCACCTTCGGCTCGACGATCAACGCCTGGGCCATCTGCACGCGCTTGCGCTGGCCACCGGACAGCTGGTGCGGGTAGCGATGCTCGAAGCCGGCCAGGCCGACCTTGGCCAGCCACGCGTTGGCCTTGGCCTTGCGTTCGGCCTCGGGCACACCGCGGAAGCGCAGGCCGAGTTCAACATTCTGGTACGCGGTCTTCCACGGCAGCAGCGCGTCCTGCTGGAACAGGTAGCCGACCGACTGCTGCACGCCGCTGACGGCACGGCCATCGATGCTGACCTGGCCCGACGACGGCTTCAGCAGGCCCGCCACGGAATTGAGGATGGTGCTCTTGCCGCAGCCGGTGGGTCCGACGATGGCAAGGAACTCGCCGTCACCCACCTGGATGTCGACATCGCGTACGGCGGTGAATTCGCCGAAGGACATGGTCACCTTGTTGATGGCGACCATGGTCTGTGCAGGCTCCAGCTGCGGCGCGCCGTTGAACTGGCGCACGGTGGCATTGAGGGCCATGGTTTACCTCCGCTTACGGTTGGGCAGCCGGCGCCGCAGCGTTGGCACGCTCGACGAAGGCATTGGTATAGGTCCGGGACAGATCGATATCGGCCTTGGCGACATCCGTGTTGAACTCACGCAGCACCTTCAGCGGTGTTTCCAGATCGGCAGGCGTGAAGTGACCGTCCCGGGTGAAGATCGCGCGCGCGTTCTCCACCGCGCGGGCATAGGTGGCGCGGTCACCGGAGACGTAGCTGTCCGGCAGCGCGGCCACGATGTCTTCAGCACTGTTGTCGGCGATGAACTTCAAGGCCATCTGCTCGGCGCGGGCGATCTTCTCGGCCGCTTCGGGTCGCGTGTCCAGGAAGCTCTGGTTGGCGTACATCACCGAGGTCGGGTACAGGCCGCCATAGACCTGGCGGGCGCCGTCATCGCTGCGCGCGTCGAGGATGATCCTGCCGACCTTGCGCTCGGTGATCAGGGTGGCGGCAGGATCATAGTTGACCAGCAGGTCGATCTTGCCCTGCTCCAGCGCGGCCACCGCTGCGGCGCCCGAGCCGACGCCGATCAACGAGATGCTGTCGGCCGGAATATCGTGCTGGGCGAGGAAGTGACGGACGAAGAAGTCGGACGAGGAGCCCGGCGCGGTGATCCCGACCTTCTGGCCCTTGATGGTCTCCGGGCGCGCCGGATCGAAGGTGGCATCCTCGCGGCCGGCCATCACCAGGCCGGAGTTGCGCGAGAGCAGTACGAAGGCCACCACGTCCTTGCCCTTGGCCTGCATCTGGATGGTGTGGTCGTAGAAGCCGACGGCCACGTCGGTGGAATTGGCCACCAGCGCCTGCAATACCTTGGAGCCGCCCTGGGCGAAGTTCTCGGTCTTCACCTGCAGGCCGACGTCCTTGAAGTACCCCTTGGCGTCGGCGATGAAGAACGGCAGGTTGTTGAGGTTGTAGGAGCCGACGCTGATGCGTACCGGTGCATTGTCGCCACCGCCGGCGGATGCGCCTTCGCTGCGCCCGCTGTTGCTGCATCCGGCCGCGGCCAGACCGGCCGCGCACAGCGCGGCCAAGAAGAACTGCTTGTACATCATCCCTCCCAGGAGTGAAGCATCTACGTTGTAATGGCGGGCATGCGCGTCTATGCAGGCCCGTCCGGGTTCAGATCATGCCGCTGACGTCCATTGGCGGGCTTGGGTGGCAGTGGCCGTGGCGGGCGAAGTCGCGTACACGCGCCCCTCGAACAAGCGGCGTGCGGTGCGGACCACGCTGGCAATCACCGGCGAATCGCCCGAGCTGCGACTGAGGCCCACCTCCAGGGCCCCACTCGGATGTTCGAGGGTAATGCTGCCGGGAACGGACCGGCATCCGACCAAAGTGTGGGCCAGCGTGCCCGGCGTGACGGCGGCGGTGGCCAGGCCGACCGCACCGGTAATGGCCAGTGCGGTGTGGCATTGGTGCGGCATGAAATAGCGCACCTGCAGATCGCCGCCCTGTTGCGGCGCCGACAGCAGCACCGGCTTGGGAATGACCTTGTTGCCGGCGTCGGCGATGCCCATGCGGGCGCCCGCTTCGATGCGCAGCGCTTCCAGCCGGCGCATGAACGCCGCGTCCGCGTTCAGTTCGGCGGGCGAGGCATCACCGCGCACGCCCAGGTCTTCGGCACGCACCAGCATCATCGGCATGGCGCAGTCCACCAGGCTGGCCGGCACGCCATTGATGGTTTCCTGCGCATGCCCGCTGGGCAGCAGCTTGCCGGTGCGGGCGCCTGCCGCATCAAGGAAGGAGAGCCTGACCGGCGCGGCTGCGCCCGGCGCGCCGGCAATGCGCGTATCACCGCGGTAGGCCACATTGCCGCCCGGCGTTTCCACCGTGGCGATGATCAGCTTGCCGGTGTTGACGTTGTGGATGCGCACCTCGGTCTGCGGATCCTGCGCCTGCACCAGCCCACGCTCGATGGCATACGGGCCCACGGCCGCCAGCATGTTGCCGCAGTTGGGCGAGGTATCCACCACCTGCTGCTCCACCCGGACCTGGGCGAACAGGTAGTCCACGTCGGCGTCCGCCCGGCTCGAGCGGTCGATGATCGCCACCTTGCTGGTCAGTGCGTTGCCACCGCCGATGCCGTCGATCTGCAACGGATGGCCCGAGCCCATCACTTCCAGCAGCAGGCGATCCCGTTCGGCGGTGTCCGCCGGCAGGTCGCTGGCCAGGAAGAACGGGCCCTTGGAGGTGCCGCCGCGCATGAGCACGCAGGGAATGCTGAGCAGATCGTTGGACATACGTGTGCTAGATTGATGCGTATAGGGGATGAATGACCCCTCTGTGATTCGATACTGGCATGACCCTAATTGATCTGTGAATTGCTGATTTTTGGATGATTGATACCCAATGAGCATCAATTGCGAAATCCTGGATCTACGCGCGTTCCTGCTGGTATCGGAGACACGCAGCTTCCATCGCGCCGCTGAAATCCTGCACGTCTCCCAGCCGGCGCTCAGCCGACGGATACAGAAGCTGGAGCAGGCCGTGGGTTCGCCGCTGCTGGAGCGCACCACGCGCAGCGTCAGTACCACCGCTGTCGGCGAGAACCTGCTGCCACTGGTGCGCCGCATGCTGGAGGAATTCGATGGCTCGCTGTTCTCGCTGCGCGGCCGCGAAGACACCCGCGGCGCCACCGTGACCATCGCGTGCCTGCCGACGGCGGCGTTCTACTTCCTGCCCAGCGTGATGGCGCGTTTCCACGAAGCACACCCGAACGTGCGCTTCCGCATTCTGGATATCCCGGCCACGGAGGGTCTGCAGGCAGTGGAACGTGGTGAAGTCGAGTTCGGCATCAACTTCATGGGCGCCAACGATCCGAATCTCGACTTCGACGTGCTGGCCGAGGACCCCTTCGTCCTCGCCTGCCGGCGCGATCATCCGCTGGCCCGCAAGCGCAAAGTGGAATGGGCTGATCTGGCCGAGCACCAGCTGATCACCGTGCATCGCACCAGCGGTAACCGCACGCTGCTGGACGGCGCGCTGGCGCGCGAGAACCTCAAGTTGAGCTGGCACTACGAGGTGACGCACCTGTCGACGTCACTGGGCATGGTCGAGGCCGGCATCGGCGTGTCGGTGCTACCGAAGATGGCCACGCCGGACGGGGATCACCCCACCCTGGTGACGCGCGCGATCGGCAACCCGGTGGTGTCGCGCACGATCGGCATCGTCCGCCGACGGGGTGCCCTGCTCTCGCCCACCGCAGAGCGATTCCTTCAGATGCTGATGAGCCAGTGGCGTGGGGAGGCGTGAGCAACCGCACGGTTCACGCGCTTGTGCTGTCCTGACTCCAGGCGAATGTGCTGCTGCCACCCATCAATCGGGCCGTCTGCATCGACCATTCCTGCAGAAGCTGCCGCGCGCCTGATTCGCCACCTCGCCCGATTGCCTCCAGCATCCTGTCCAGTCTTCCGCGGATCGCGCTGGACACCGGCAGTGCGAGCAGATTCTTCAGTGCAGCGTCTGCGGCCGGGAAATCGCCCAGGCGAATGGTGGACAGGTACTTCACCCATTGGCAGTAGTCGCCCTCGAAACCGGCCTCTTCAACATACATCAGAAGGTCCGCAGCTGTTCTCACCCCTTCGAGCATTGCGAGGTGAGCCTCGTGCGTGCCGCGGAAAAAGTCCTTTGGATCTTCCGGGCAAGCGACCCTCTGGCCGAGAGACATATGCAGGTGTGGCAGGCCGTCATAGACCGGAAGTGCGAAGGTCCATACATAGATGGAGGACGGCGCTGGGTCCATGGCAAACCCGGAGATCACATCGCGCGTGTACGAAACAATCAGAAAGTTGCCAACCACCCGCAACCCAGCCTTCCTGGCGTTCCGTTTCATTGTCCACAGATCAATGGATCTCATGCGTGCGCCCGACGGTTGGCGACGGCACAGGACTTTCAATGTTCAACTGGATGCCCTGCACCATTCGCCTTCCGTCGCGCAGGACAACAAGGGCTCGATCCAGATCGCGCCTTGCAATGGAAATCGATCTCAGACCAAGCGATTGAGCGACCTCGCACTGCGAAAAGAAGATGTCATAGGTCTCCATCAACTCGGCATGAAACAGCTGATTGGGGGCGTTGTCGATCACCCTGGAGAGGTCCGTCATGAAATTCCATGCATCCACGACCTCCCCGGGGTCGACCTCCCGCCCTGAATCTACAGACGAGATCAGCCAGTCGAGGTCAATGACGGACTCTCCTTCCCAGTCCAGGACTCGGCCGCGCGCGGCAACCTGACCCTCCAGCCCTTCCTTGCTGCTATCGCATACAGGCCTTCCATTGCTGGACATCACCCGATCATGGTCACCTGATACCCAGGCAAACCAGATGATCCGCATTCCCCCTGCAACGCCGACCGGATATATCGCTTCCACTATCGATTCCTGCTCAGATGGTTCCATCCATCCCGGGCTCTCACGGGAGGTGCAGCCGCTCCGATGGTAACGCCAAACTCGATTGCCGATGACCTGCGGAGCCTCCAGCGACCGGCACTACCAGGTCAATCAACCTGCGGTTTCCAGTCCCTTCCCCGCCGCGTCCATCCGCAGCGAGGCCAGGTAGCGACAGTACTTGCCCACGAAGACGCCAGTGAACCCGCCGGTCAGCAGCAGGTAGGCGGCGCTGAAGCCGGCACTGGCGGTCAGCGTCGGCGACACCGCAAATGCGACCTCGAAGCCGTACTTCACCAGGAAGGTGACCAGCAGCAGCGGCAGCAGGCTGAAGTCCGCGCTGCGCCAGAGCTTGCCGGTGCTGCGGTCCAGCGTCAGCTTCAATCGACTCAACAGCAGCCAGGCAAGCGCGGCCCCCGTGGCGATGCCGGCCAGCCACTCGCTCCAGGCGATCAGCGACGCGCCGAAACGATGGCTGATCGACCACGCACCCCAGACGGCAAACAGGCCGGGCACGATCGCCAGCTTCTGCAGCGAGGTCTGGGCCGGCTTCATGGCGGCAATGCCACGGGTGACCAGGAAGGCCAGGAGCAGCCAGACCCAGATCGGCGTCTGCGAGGCGAGTTGCTGGAGCATGTTCATGAGCGGTCCCCCTGGTGAGTGGTGGCTGAGTGGTGGCGAGGTGTCCTCGCCTTGGCGCTCACTATTCGCTTCCGCCCGGGTTGCAGCCAGTGACAGCTGTCAGCCATCGCGGATGACCCGCCGGCATGCTGCGCGTCCCCGGCAGCTGTCGGGGTGGATTCACCCGGTTCACCCTGAGCGGGCCGGCCCTCGGTCCGCGCTACCATCACCACGACGCCGCTGCGAGCCACGTGCATGTACCACGACCCTGTTCGACGCCGCCTGTGTGCGGCGCTGCTGGCTACCGGCTGCGGCCTGTCAGCACCATCGGCGCTGGCGAGCCGGGCGACGTTGGCGGGATGCGGTTCGCTGACCGCATTGCTGCAGGCCGAACGGCAGCCTGGCATGGCGGCCGTTCTGGTCGATCACGGGCGCATTGCCGCGCTGTCCACGACCGGGCGGCTCAATGACACCCGGCCTGCACCGATTGATCGCCATACCGTGTTCGAACTGGGGTCGATCACCAAGCTGTTCACGGCCCTGCTGATATTCCGGCTCCAGCAGCGGCATCTGCTCGACGTCACCGCGCCCATCGGCGAGTACGTGGAAGGGTTGCCTTCCGTATGGGCATCCACTTCGCTGCTGCAGCTGCTGAGCCATACCTCAGGCATTCCCAACTATCTGAATGAAGACAACTTCCTGCGGTTGATGCCGACGAATCCAGCCCCCCGTGAATTGCTCGCAGAGGTGGCCGAGCGGCCGCTGGCGTTTGCGCCCGGTGCGCGGCACGCCTATTCCAATACGAACTACATCCTGCTCGGCCTGGCCATCGAGCATGCAACCGGCATGGACTACTGGCGGGTTCTGCAGGAGGAGATACTGTCGCCGCTGGGCATGCGCGATGCGGGACCGCGTCGTGCCGACGATCGGCGCCGTGTTGCCCAGGGGCATCTGTTCCAGCATGGCCACTGGCGCGCACCGCCACCCACTGCTCCGGGCTCGGCATGGGCCGCTGGCGGCCTGCTCGCCAGCATCGACGACATGGCGCGCTTTGCTGTGGCGCTGGACCAGCATCGACTGTTGCCCGAGTCGGCCCTGAAGCGGATGTGGTGCGACACACTCCTCGCCAATGGCAGCAAGGCGGGCTGGGGGGCCGGCTGGGAAGTTTCCGATGGCGGAAAGGTAGTCGGCCATGGCGGCGGGACCGCAGGCTTTACCGGGTATCTCCGGCACCGTCCCACCGATCGAAGAACGCTCGTCGTGCTGATCAATCGCGCCGGAGATATCAACCCGCAGGGCATTGCAGAGCGCCTCGACCTGGGCATGCGTGGCTGCAATGGGAGGCTTTCCAGGCCGGCGCCTTCGCTGGATCAACCCGGCACCCGGACAACGCGATCCGTGCCATGACGCAGATCATCGGCGCTGGCTGATGGAAATGTGGCGCCGGTACTGCGCCACCCACTCCAGCGACGGCGCAATACCGCCGAACGGGAAGAAATGCGGGCTGACCTGGCCATGGGCGCGGGTCAGCCCCTTCACCAGGCAATCGACGAACACCTCCGGCCCTGCCGTGCCGAGCAGCCGGCCGATCGAGATGCCATACCGGGCCAGCATCGATGCACTGGCGCCCACGCCGCACATCGCGGCGTAGCGCAGCAGGCGAGAGACGCTGGCCGGGCCCGGCACGCCGACCAGCACCAGGACGCTGATGCCACGCGCGCGCAGTGCCTCCAGCCAGGCCAGCACGGCATCGGCATCGAAGGCGAACTGGGTGACGATCAAGGGGGCCATGCCGCGCGCTTCGATGCTCTGGCATTTACGCTCAAGCGCCTGCCAGCGTTCGTCACTGCTCATTACCGGATGCCCTTCCGGGTGTCCGCCGATACCAACGACCTTGATCCCGGAGTGCTCCAGAAGACCGGTCTGGATGATCGAAGCACTGTCGGCAAACGGCCCAGCGGGCGTGGCCAGGTCGCCCGCGATCAGCAGGCAACGCGCGACCCCGGCGTCGCCGGCCGCACGCTCCAGGAAGCGCGCAAGCGATGCGGCTGACCGGATGCGGCGGGCAGAGAGATGCGGCATCGGCTCGAATCCGAGCGCGCGCACGGTGCGCACGGCGGCCAGGCGGGCGTCGTCATCCTCGCTGGCCAGCCAGGGAATGGAGATGACCGTACCGCGCGGGATCCGATCCGCCTCGGCGCGCAGCGCAGGCATGGCCTTCGCGCTGACTTCCAGTGAAAAGGCGTTGATGAAGGCTTCCGCGTGCGCTGAGGTACCGGCCGGCATCAGCGCGCCTCGCGTGCATTGCCGGCAAGCGGCGAGCTGTTGCGGGCCAGTTCGATGAAGGCCAGCAGGTAGTCGATACCGGTATCGGCCACGCGCGCACCCAGGTAGATCTGCTTGGGGATGCCCTTGGCGCCCAGCCGTACGGGCACCACGTCCATGCGCGTGGCGTACTCCTCCACCAGCCAGCGCGGCATGGCAGCCACGCCGCGGCCGCTGGCCACCATCTGCATCATGATGTCGGTGGTTTCGATGGCCTTGTGGCGCCGCGGGGTGATGCCGGCCGGCAGCAGGAACTGGTTGTAGATGTCCAGGCGCTCGAACGGCACCGGGTAGCTGATCAGCACTTCCTGGCCGAGCTGGCGCGGCTTTACGTGGTCCACCTTGGCCAGGGCGTGGTTGCTGGCCACTACCAGCACCTGCTCGTAATCGAACACGGGGATGAACTTCAGGCCTGGCTTCAGCAGTGGATCGGGCGTGACCAGCAGGTCGATCTCGTAACCGAACAATGCGCCGATGCCACCGAACTGGAACTTCTGCTTGACGTCCACATCCACGTCCGGCCACGCCGCCAGGTAGGGAGAGACGATCTTCAGCAGCCACTGGTAGCACGGATGGCATTCCATGCCGATGCGCAGCGCGCCGCGCTCGCCCTGCGCGAACTGGCCCAACCGCTCCTCGGCCAGGTCCAGCTGCGGCAGTACCCGGTTGGCGACCGCCAGCAGGTACTGCCCGGCCTGGGTCAGGCGCAGGCTGCGGCCCTCGCGCAGCCAGACATCGGTGCCCAGCTGCTGCTCCAGCTTTTTCATGCTGTGGCTGAGCGCCGACTGGGTCAGGTTGAGCACGCCGGCGGCCGCGGTGAGCGAGCCCTGCTGTTCGACCTGCTGCACGATGCTGAGGTGGATCCGTTCCAACATGAAGATGAATCTCATTCATGGATTGGTGAAGTAATACCATTTTACGTCATGGAAGGGCATGGCTAGGATCGGGTCATGCCTTCGGTTGCCTGCCAGCCTGCTGACCCAGCCGGCCTGCAGGGCTGCGCACCTGCAGATGCCCGAAGGCGCTCCCCTCCCCCGCTGATAGCGAACAGATGACCCGCTCCCTCCGTATCGTCGCCGTTTCCGGCGGACTGCAACGCCCCTCCCGGGCCGCCGCCCTGGCCGAGCATCTGCTGGACCTGATCGGCGAAGACATCCACAGCGAACAGCAGCTGATCGAACTCGGTGAGCTGGCACCGCAGCTGGCCGGTGCGCTGTGGCGCTCGCAGCTGCCCGAGGCCGTGGAGCGGCAGCTGGTTGCGGTTGAACAGGCCGACGTCCTGGTGGTGGCCACGCCGGTCTACCGCGGCTCCTATACCGGCCTGTTCAAGCACTTCTTCGACTTCATCGACCAGGATGCGCTGGTCGACACCCCGATCCTGCTGGCCGCCACCGGCGGCAGCGAGCGCCATGCCCTCGTGATCGACCACCAGCTGCGCCCGCTCTTCAGCTTCTTCCAGGCCCGCACCCTGCCCCTGGGCGTCTACGCCACCGACCGCGATTTCGCCGAGGGCCGCGTGAACAACGACGCACTGATCCAGCGTGCGCGACTGGCCGTGCAGCGGGCGATGCCCCTGCTGGCGCTGTCCCATCGCGCCGCGCCTCCCGCTACCGCAGAGGCCACCGCAACGCTTTGAATGCCAGACGCCGCCGACCTGCATCTGGATGTCACCCCGCAACCCGGAACGCCGCCATGACGACCGATACCTTCACCTTCAGCATCACGCGCATCCCCTTCAACGAGGATTACCAGCCGGCCGAGGGCACGCGCATCACCACCAACTTCGCCAACCTGGCCCGTGGCGCGTCGCGGCGGGAGAACCTGCGCAACACGATCAGCATGATCAACAACCGCTTCAACGACCTGGCACATTGGGACAACCCGAATGCGGACCGCTATGCGGTCGAGCTGGACATCATCTCCGTGGAGATGCACATCGACGGCGCCGACGGCAGCGATCCGTTCCCGTTGATCGAAGTGCTGCGGCCGACCATCGTCGATACGCAGACCGGCGTGCGCAGCGAGGGCATCGTTGGCAACAACTTCTCGTCCTACGTGCGCGACTACGACTTCAGCGTCGTGCTGCCGGCCAGCAACGAGGGCAAGGACACCTTCGGCATTCCGGAGGGCTTTGGCGACCTGCACGGCAAGCTGTTCCAGCACTTCCTGCGCTCGGACGCCTACCGCGCCAACTTCAGCAAGGGGCCGGTGATCTGCATCAGTGTTTCCAGCAGCAGGACCTACCACCGCACCGAGAACCATCACCCGATCCTGGGCGTGGAATACCGCCAGGGTGAGTTCTCCCCCACCGACCAGTACTTCGACAAGATGGGCCTGCAGGTGCGCTATTTCATGCCACCGGGCAGCGTCGCGCCGCTGGCGTTCTACTTCCAGGGCGACCTGCTGGGCGATTACTCGAACCTGGAACTGATCGGCACCATCAGCACCATGGAAGCCTTCCAGAAGATCTACCGCCCGGAGATCTACAACGCCAATTCCGTGGCCGGCAAGGTCTACCAGCCCAGCCTGAAGCACCAGGACTACTCCTCCACCCGCATCGTCTACGACCGCGAAGAGCGCAGCCAGCTGGCGGTCAAGCAGGGCAGGTTCACCGAAGAGCACTTCATCAAGCCGTACCGTGCCGTGCTTGAGCAGTGGGCCGCCCGCTGATCCATCGATTTACCAACCGCCCCAGGACACACGACACAATGCCGACGAAGACGCTGCTCCCCACCTCCACCGCAGGCAGCCTGCCCAAACCCTCCTGGCTGGCAGAGCCCGAAACACTCTGGTCACCCTGGAAGCTGCAGGACGAAGCCCTGCTTGAAGGCAAGCAGGACGCCCTTCGCCTGTCCCTGCAGGAACAGCAGCACGCCGGCATTGATATCGTCAGCGACGGCGAGCAGACCCGGCAGCATTTCGTCACCACCTTCATCGAGCATCTCAGCGGCGTCGACTTCGAGAAGCGCGAAACCGTGCGCATCCGCAACCGCTACGACGCCAGCGTGCCGACCGTGGTTGGCGCGGTGAGCCGCCCGAAGCCGGTGTTCGTGGAGGATGCGAAGTTCCTGCGCCGCCAGACCACGCAGCCGATCAAGTGGGCGCTGCCGGGCCCGATGACGATGATCGACACGCTGTACGACGCGCACTACAGGAGCCGCGAAAAGCTGGCCTGGGAGTTCGCGAAGATCCTCAATGAGGAAGCGAAGGAACTGGAGGCCGCCGGCGTTGACATCATCCAGTTCGATGAGCCGGCCTTCAATGTGTTCTTCGACGAGGTGAACGACTGGGGCGTGGCCGCCCTGGAGCGTGCGATCGAAGGGCTGAAGTGCGAGACGGCGGTGCACATCTGCTACGGCTACGGCATCAAGGCCAACACCGACTGGAAGCAGACGCTGGGTTCGGAATGGCGCCAGTACGAGGAGTCGTTCCCGAAGCTGCAGACCTCCAGCCTCGACATCATCTCGCTGGAATGCCACAACTCCCATGTGCCGATCGACCTGATCGAGCTGGTGCGCGGCAAGAAGGTGATGGTCGGTGCCATCGACGTGGCCTCCACCACGGTGGAAACCCCGGAGGACGTGGCCAACACCCTGCGCAGGGCGCTGCAGTTCGTGGACGCCGACAAGCTCTACCCGAGCACCAACTGTGGCATGGCGCCACTGGCGCGCGACGTGGCCAGGGGCAAGCTGCGCGCACTCAGCGCGGGGGCGAGGATCGTGCGCGAAGAACTCTCGGCATAACCCTGGCTGGGGAGGAATTGCCGTTCGAATGTCGGTTTGACGGAGCCTGGCCGGGTATCGACCAGGCTCCACCCCGCCCCTGCACTTCCGGTCGGGTCTTCATCGCGGGCTGTCGCGGCGCCAGTGCCTGCTTGATCCGTACCACCTCCCCCGCCCCGGCCTCGGCCAGGCGGCGGGCCTGCTGCCGTTGTTCCCGCGAAAGCGCGGGCAACGGCGCAGCGCCTGTTTCCGGCGCTACGTCCACCAGGCGTGCCACTGCCTCGCGCAGCCGCAGCTGTGGGCAGAGCCGCGCAGCACACCAGCGCTCGGCGTAGCGCCTGGCCTGCCGCACATTCGTGGCGGCCACCACCTTGGTCTGGGACATCCTGCGTGCATCCAGGTAGACCCGGAAGCCAAGTTCGGCATGCGGCACGATGTTGGCCACCGAGCGCCCGTTCCACCACAGGTCCCAGCGCTCGCCGCTCTGTACCCAGCCGGAGGGCCGGGTGACCGTCATGAACTCTGGAAGATCGAAGGGAGGACTCATGCCGGGAAGGATACGAGCGCCCGTCGCACCGGCTGAGATCCGAACCGTGCGCTTGTTCGAGACCATGAATCGTTAAGGCGCGCTTGCTTCCGCTACGCCTGCTCCGCACCGTCGGGCTACGGGAACAAGAACTAAAGTGACGCGTCACGCTCGATGATGCTTTCGATCCAGTCGATGTAGCGGGACACGCGCACGTTGTAGACCACCTGCCCATAGAAACCCGCTTCCAGCGCATGCTCGGGTACGGCGGTGATCCAGGAACCGAGGCCCACCAGCTGCCAGGCCCCATCTTTCTCGATCACCAGCGGGCCGCCGCTGTCGCCGTTGCCGAGCACGCCTTCAAGGGGAAGGCCCTGCGGAGGCGGATCAAACCGGTACCAGAGATAGCGCGTGTTGCCGCCGGTGATCGCGTTGCAGGCCCGCCGCAGCGTTGTACGATGCGGCCCGCCGGGCACCAGGCCAGTCGCACCATTGCCGGTGGCGCCTCTCCCTATCAGGGCGGCGACCTGCGTGACCTCGTCGGCGCCCCGGTAGAGTGCGACCGGCGGCACATCGCCCACCGGTGCGGCAAGTCTGATCAATGCAATGTCATCCGATGCTGCCAGGAACGCGTGGATTTTCGACGCGCTCCCGGTTGCCATCGCTTCCTTGCCCAGCGCCTCGGGCATCTTCCGGTAGCCGGGGTGCAGGAAGACGCGCTCGACGCCGTAGCCGTTCCCATTGATGGTGATGGTGGCGCCCCTCCCTTCCATCGGCACGGCATGCGCGGCGGTCAGCACCCAGCGCGGCGCGATCAGGACGCCGTGCCCCTCGCCCGGCATGTCGGCCAGCGCGGGGAAGGCCGATGCATCGATCTGATACCGGGCGTCGTCCACATCATCACGGATGACCACGGCACCGGCAGTGAACGGGAGCGTGGCCAATGCCAGGAAAATCCAGCGGTTCATGGTTGCTTGCATCCCAGCAGTTCAATCCCAACAGCCTAGGGCATGGCCCTGCCATACGGGGAGATCGTGCGACCGATCCCCGGCGATGGCCGACGAATGCGGGGAAACGGGAGTTGAAGCCAGGCGGGCCATGCCCTACCTGCGGCCGCGATAGGGTTCGCAGCCCACGCCATCATTGTCGCGATCGAGGTGCGGGCCATAGCCCGGATCACCACGCCGTACCGGCGCAGCCCCGGCGGCGCGGGCCTCCGCGCAGTTGGCAAACACCCGGGAACTGCGCGCGGGCGCGGGGGCGAAACTGCTGCGCGGAGTGTCGACGTATCGAGGGGCGGTTGGAGCGCCTCGATGGCAGTGATACTCACCCGTTTTCCGGTTGGTGTGGCACCCCTGCTTGTCGAGCCCGCCCGGATGCGCGAGCGCATTGGCGGACAGTGCCAGTGCGAGCATGCCGGATGCAGTCAATACGCTGGAAACGCGGCGTCGTGTGTCCATGCCTTCCCCCTGTCAGGCACTCCTCTGCCAAGGGGAAGGCTAGCATGGTGTCTCGACCGCCAGGCTTGACGCTGCAGCGGCTGCCACTCAACGCAGGTAGTGCTTCAGGAACAGCCAGGTGATCAGCGTCGGCAAGATCAACAAGAAGAAGCTGCGCGTGCTGCACGCCCCGGAGGCAGGCGCCGGCAGTCGCTGATCCCTGAGCGGCCACGGGCTCTGCGCCAATGCGGGGAAATCAATGCACCCGCGCTCCTGTTCCGTCGGTTCCGCCGCATACATCGTGGCTGGCGCCGATCCTCCCTCGCCCCTCGCTCCTACAGTGGATTCGCGGCGACGCACGGCCTGCACCCCCGATGGCAACGCCGCCGCCCCCACTTTTCGAGCCCACAGGAGCGAGACATGGCATGCCTTTCCCGGACTACCGCTGGCACAGCGGCAATGCGCCCAGCCCCCTCCACGCAGGTTGAACGGAGGGGTGCACCATGAACCAGGTCTACGTCGCAGTCTGGGATGGATCCCACTATCTGGTCGTCCGCAAACGGGTGCTCAATAGCTGGTGGGGCAGCAATTCCGTTGTCGTGCTTTCTGCCGAGGCGATGGCCGCTGTGCTGGCCATCCGCAACGCGTCCGGCGGTGGCACAGAGCAGGACTGGGATCTGGTGAAGAAGCTGCTTTCCGGCGCCTGGCGCGCCGCAGGGTCAGTCGCCTACCGCGGCGAACGCACGCTGCCCCGCACCATGGACGCACTGGACCGGGCGCTTGAAAGCGCCGAACGCACGCATCCGCAAACCGATGACATCGCCATGGAGACGCTGGCCGCTCTGCAGAGCCTGTTCCGCGAGGACGCAAGAACCCCTCCCACGTTCAGCGCTGCGCGTGCAACCTTGCGGGAGCTCTCCATCGCGTTGCCGCCGCCCACCCGGGGTGCGCCGAACTGGGCCGCTGCGTTGATACTGGCACAACGCCTGGTGGCGGAAGTCGGAGCGTGGTCGGATGCCCTGCCCCCGGCGCTGGTGAACCAGGCGGGGCAATGGGCCCTGCCCGGCGGCGGCCGCCTGAACAACGAACGCAAGGAGCGCGCCGCGCGCCGCGAGTTCGAGGAGGAGCTCGGCATCTGGCTTGGGCAGGGACGCGCCGCATGCGATCTGCGTGCCCGGCTGTTTCCGGATGGGGGAGGCAGCTTCTCCCTGGTTCGCTTCCGCACCACGGCCGAGGAGCTTCTGCGGATGGCGCAGGAGGCCGAGAACAACGTCCAGGCCAGTGCCAGCAGCCCTGCGCGCCCCCAGTCCTGCCTGGTGACCGACTGGGAGGTGGCGAGCATCGGACGGGTGCCGGTGACCGAACTGCGCAACATCCTGGGAGCAAGGGTGGAGGTTCCGGGCGCAGGAACACCGGAGGTTGACGAGGCCCTGGCCGGCGCCAGGCCCGGTAGCCAGGAGATCGACTGGTACCGGGAGATCGCCGCTCTGCTGTCACCCGCCTGAGCCTCCAGCGCGAACCCATGTGATCCCCTGCAACCCCAGCGAGGCCCCTCCATGAAAGAGAGCACGCCCGAGCGCGAGGCCCGGCGCCACATCAGCAAGCAGCTCACCGCGCAGATCAACAACGCGCAGGCGTATCCCGACGTCCGCTCGGTCGTGGTGAAGGCCCTGTCGGACATCAAGGACCAGCTGCGCAGCCTGTCCAGCAAGGTACGGCGCGACTACAGCCTGAAGCCCGACGAGCCGCTGATGTTCTTCTACGTCAAGGGCGGCAACGCACTGGACGCACTGCTTGAACGCCCGGCCCAGCCGCCACCGACGCTGTTCGATTTCGGCCGGTCCGACTGGGATACGCAGGTGGTGATCAATCCCTGGATTCCGATCCCGGCCCAGGACGCCCTGCACGGCGGCGTGGAGGACATCGTGATCGAGGTGATGCTCGGCGCCGGCCTCAACATCGCATTGGAGATCAGTGTCTTCCCACCCAACCAGAATCCGCTGGCCGGCCAAGTGGTGGATCTTGCACCGGTGGACATCCATGTGCCGCCCGGCCAGCAGTGTCTGGTGACCTGTGACACTCCGCAGGCGTTCCGGAAGGTCTACCAGCGTGACCGCGCGGGCCTGCATCTGTTCACCAGCGAACCGCTGAAGGGCATCGGCACCTCCACGGCCTTGGCCAGCCCGTCCGTGCTGCCACCGCCGCCGCCGCCACTGCCCGTGCAGCCGCCACCTACCCCTCCGCCGCCACCCGGCATCATCCTCAACGACGGCATCAAGCCGTTCGTGCTGTACCGCATGGGCTACACCTGGCACGCGCGATGGGTGAAGGATCCGAAGGCGCCTGTCGGCGACGACCCGGTGACGCCGCGGCCGATCCTGATGGAACTGATCGATGTGACCACGCCGCGCCGCGATACCGTGGAGGCCGTGACAGTGTGGTCGGACATCATCCGCAACCATCTGGTGATTGCCGAGGATGCCGGCGCGGAAGAGCGCTGGCGGCTGCCCCTGCCCAGCATGGAGTACCACCTGTGGGAAGGCCTGACCATGCTGTGCGAGATCGCCGCCTATCCCGGCTGGCCGGGTGCGGACAAGCTGGAGAAGCGTCGCCGCAATGTGCAGCGCATCCACGACTGGTACCGCGACCAGCAGGGCGACCTGGCGACGTTCGGCAGGGTGATCGATGGCATCTCGGCGGCGCCGGTGTTCGCCGATGACAGGGACTGCATGCAGCAGGTCGATGCCTGCATGCGTGAGGTCAAAATGCGCATGCAGGCGTCATCTTCGGGATTCGATCACGGCGCCCTGTCGGCCACCCACACGCATCGCCTGCGGCAGGGGCGGCAGTGGGTCGCGCAGCGGGTCGCAACGCTGCTGCAACGCCTGCAGACATCTGCCGCATCCTGTGGCTACAGCGACGATCTGGCGTTGATCGGGACGCTGGCGCAGAACCCCTACCTGGATGTCACCCAGGTGCCGATCTCCGACGTCGACTGCGCGATGATCATCCGCACCGACCCTGCAACGCTGCGCAGGGCGACGGCGGCCAACTGCTTGAATGCGCTTGCCCAGGATCTCGGCGCGCACATGACCATCGAGGATTCCCTGCACTCGACCGTACGTGCGACGGGTATCAGTTACGAGCGAACGCTGGTGATCTTCGATGCGCCGCGTTCGCCGTCGGCGCGCCTAGCCAAGGCGATCCTGACATTCACCACGGCTGGCCCGGTCGGTTGCCCGTTCCGGGACAGCCCCGACGGTTCCGGGCAGGCCATCGCACCGTTGCTGGACATGGACAACCAGCGCAAGGTAGCAGCCTCGATCGTCCAGGGTTTCGTGCAACGGGCGAATCTGTCCAGGCAGCACGAGATGATCCGGGTGCTGTTGCCACAGGGGGAATGATCCTCCATCAGCGCAGCGCGGGCGGCGGGTTCCGATCAGGTCCGATCAGTCCCTGCCCTCCAGGATCCATGCCTCCAGCGCCTGCGTGTCCCGCATGTCCCCCGCGTAGCGGCGATCCGGCACGTAGGGCTCGTTCGAACCGCGCCCGCGACCGCGGTAGACCTTCATGGGTACCGAAATCCGGCTCAGCCCACTGGGCAATGGCTGAGGCCTGATATCCATGTAGACACTGTCGGCGGACGTCTCGACCCCCACCTGCAGAGCGCCCAGCCGCTTCCATAGATCCAGTGCATCCAGGCAGGCTGAGCCGCAGGAGGCGTCCGCCACGATCACCACCCTGCCGCTGCGATCCGGAACGGCTGCAGCGGGCGGACGCATCGGCCCAACCGGCGCGTCCGCCGGTTCGCGCCACAGCGCCTCACCGTTCGCACCGGCACGGGCCATCCCTGCGGTGACCGTTTCCAGCATGTGCAGCAGTTCGGGCGACGCGTCGTGTGCTGCCTTCAGCTTCTGCAGGAAGCCGCGCAGCTGCGCGATGTTGGCCTCCGACGTCCGCCATTCCGCCCAACTCTCGTCACGCAATGCATCCACCGCTGCAGGCCCCCAGATCAAACGGGCCAGCGCGATGCTCCAGTGCGACGCACCTCCGGTATTGCCGCGCACGTCCAGCACCACCCGCGGTGCCTGCTGCAGTGCGTCGGCCACCGGGGTGAGTTGCTGCAAAAGCTCGGTCAGCTGCTGGGCATTGCGCGTGGCTGGATCGGCATTGAAGCTGCTGGTGGTGATCCAGTAGCCGCCACCGGCCAATGTGTGCCAGCCATTGGCTGGGCGGAAGCTGCGACGGGTATCGGCCAGTCGCGCTTCGCGTGTTGCCGTATCAATCGGAAGCCATTGCAGCGTGTAGGCGCTCTGGCGCCCATCCACCCAGAAGACGCAGCTGTGCAACGTCGGCACGAACGGGTTGCCCTGTTCAAGCAGCACCTCGCCGCCCGCGTGGATACGGCTCGCCTGCAGGTTCCAGCGCCCGTTGAAGTCGCCCACGCGCCACTCAGCCAGTGCCTGTGCATCGACGCCATCACAGGACAGCAATCGCGCGCCCATGGGCGGCCGACCGGGGCGTCCATCCACGACCATCACCACCTGCGCGTCACCTTCGAAGCCCGTCAGGAACCCGGACCATCGGGCCGGCAGCATGGGGGCGCCCGCCAATGGATTGAGACTCACGTGGCCATCGTTGAACGTGGCCGCATAGCCCTTCATCGCCCACCAGTAGCCGGCGAAACTGTCGACCTGGCGCGCGCGCGACCGTGCAAGTGACAGGGCGCCGTCCATCTGGGCGACGAAGCCGGGATTGTGCGGGTCAACCACCCCGGGATGGCTGTCGCGCAGGGCCGCGTCAGCAGCCTCCAGATCCATCAACAGCGTGCTCGGCCAATCTGTGGCAGAGCCTTGGGTGCCTGCTGCCAGTACCGCGCCGACCAGCAACGATGCGAGCGCCATCGATTCACCTCTCGACTGGATTGCGCTCCAGTCTGGCAACTTTCAGGTCTGTCGTGCCGCGCCCGCCGCAACGGGCGCGGCGCCACGTCAATGCAGGGGCACCTTCAGCACCGAAGGCGCGTTGGCCGGTGAGCTGAAGGTCACCGCACCGCCCAGCTGGCTGATGCCTGCATAGCGCAGGTCCACGGTATCGACCACCAGGGTCAGGCGGCTGCCGGCCGGGAGGTTCCAGCTGCTGGCTTCCAGGCGGAGATCGATTGTTTTCGGCTGGCCGGGCGCGGCCCCGCGCAGGGTGTAGGGCTTGTGGCTGACCAGCTGGCCGTTGCCCAGCGCGTCTTCGGCATACAGGTAGGCATACAGCGTGGTATTGGCGCGGCTGGGCGTCACCGTCACCCGCACTTCCGGTGCGCCATCCAGGCGACGTGCGCTCCAGTAGATCGGGCCCTGCCAGACGCCGGCGGCGTTGCGGCCGACGAACGGTACATAGGCGCCGGGCGGCAGGTTGATCATCTGCAGTGCACCGGAGGCCATCACCACGCCGGAATTGGCAGCCGTCAGCAGCCCGCTGCCGATGCGGTAGCTCCAGCCGGTAGCGCCACCGTTCTCTGCCAGGCCGCCGGTGGGCAGCAGCAAACCGGAGGGTGCGGTCAGGCCGTAGCTGACGGCGCCCGCATTGGTGGCCTGCCAGTCCGGATAGCGGCTCCAGCTGCCCTTCTGCGACTTCAGCTGCACCGCTGCCTGGCGATCGATGCCATTGGCCACGCCCTTCAGGTAGTGGTCGAACCAGTCGCCCACGGCGGCATAGACCTCATTGGGAATGCCGAACGCACCGAAGGCCTCGTTGAGGGCATGGTCGCCGTGGCGCAACTGCAGCTGCTTGGGCCCCTTCAGGCGGTTGAAGAAATCGACCAGCTGGCCCGGCGGGAACAGGCTGTCATTGAAGGCATTGGCGAGGAATACCGCCGGCTGGTTGGCGTTGATCTCTTCAAGGCTGCTGGCCGGGCTGCGCTGTGCGGCCACCGGCAGCAGCGAGTCCACCGCCCCCTGGTAATTGCCGACCAGCACATTGCGGTTGATGGTGGCCAGCTCCGCGCCGGGGCGGCCGGTGGCCAGGCCCGCCGCCACCAGCAGGGCGATGCCCTGGGCGCTGGGTGTGTCATGGCTGTACAGCGACGCCTGCAGGTCGGCCCAGCCACTGAGTGCGGCAACGGCCTTGATGCGGGGGTCGCGCGCCGCCGCCAACAGGCTGGTGCCGGCGCCATAGGAGATGCCCGAGACCCCGATCCTGGCCGGATCGGCGCGGGTGTTGTCCAGCGCCCAGTCGATCAGCGCGCTGACATCCTCGACCGTGGCGGGCCCGGCGATGTCGATGCTGCCACCCGACTCCCAGAAGCCGCGCGAGCTGTAGCTGATGACCACATAGCCGCGCTGCGCCAGCGACTGTGCCACGCCCACGTACTCCACGCTGGGCACCGCCCAGCTGCTGGGCATGACCAGCAGCGGATAGCGCCCGCTGCCGGCATCCTGCGGCTCGATGACGAAGGCCCCGAGAGGCGTGCCATCCCAGTTGGGAATGGTGCGATGGGTGGTCTTGACCGTGGCGGCCCAGGCGGTGGGCGCCAGGCCGGTCAGCAGGATCAACAGCAGCAAAAGCTTGCGCATCGTCGTCTCTCCCCGTCGGTGGTGGTGCAACGGGTCGGACCGTACCAGTGCGAATGGTGGCTGGCACCTTGCGACGCAGCATGGCGCAAAGCGCACCTTGGTATGCTTCGCGGCACTGCGGTCCTCCGCAGGCTCCCATCAATGCAAGGAGGCCCCCCCGATGCGCAGGACGCTCTTCGTCGGCACGCTCTTGAGCGTGGCCAGTCTGTTCGCCCCTTCAGTCGTGGCGGCCCGGGACCCTGACGTCACGGATGACTGCAGCGAAATCGCGCAGTTGATGTCCAACGACGACTTTCCGGCACTGGACGCGATGGCCGCGCGCCTCCGCACGGGCGAGCTCAACGCCGCCGGCGAATCCCGGCTGGGCCGTTTCTACCTCTGCATGTCGCGTGCAATCGGCACGGCGCGGCAGGAGGTGGAGGCCTGGAACCGCTGGTCGGCCTGGGCGGCGCGCTGGGTTCAGCATGCGCCAAAGTCGCCGGCAGCCCACCTGATGACTGCACGGATTCCGCTCAACCTGGCCTGGAGCTACCGCGGAAATGGTTACGCCAACACCGTCAATGCCGAAGACTGGGCTCAGTTCCATGAGTACAACGCGGCTTCGCAGGCCTACCTGCAATCGCATGAGGGCCTTGCCGGCGGCGACCCGTTCTGGCACGAGATGAGCGTGCTGATCGCGCTGCGCGAGGGCGCGGATGACGAAGAACTACTGACGCTCGTCGACCGTGCAGCGAAGGCCTTCCCCGACTACGAGCCGCTGCACTTCATTGCCCTGCAGCACTTCACGCCGGCCTGGGGCGGCAGCGCACAGAAGATGGAAGCCTTCGCACGGCGCTCGATGGCCAGTATCCCGAAGAAAAAGCGGGCCATGCGCTACGCACGGCTGTACTGGTCAGCCACCGCGTATTCGGCCGATCACTTCCGCGCGGCGACACCCGATTGGCCGCTGATGCGCCAGGGGCTGGACGAAATCGCACAGCGCTACCCGACCATCGACAATCTGGAGACCATTACACGCTACGCCTGTTGGGCGCGTGACGGCGATGCCCTGGATCGGTGGAATCGCCTGTACTTGAGCCGAAGTGGTTTCAGCGAGGCGGTCATTGCGGACTCGAGCGAGCAAAGCAGGGCCGCCTGCCTGGCGCCGGATGCTGGGCAAGAGGCTTCCTTGTAGAGCCAATCGGTGCGGAACCGGGCCGCGGAGGATGCGCGGTCCAGCATGCACTTCACACCTGCAGGGTGCTTAGCACGTACGCATGTCAGCCACGGACCGCGTGATCTGACACATCACCAGTGCTTGCACCCGGTCACAGCTTCGCGTTCTCGTCGTTGACCAAAAGACGACAGCTTGTGACGCTTGCGACACCGCGCGGCCCTCCGGGCCTCCTCATCGCGGCCTCGCTCTACTGCACTCCGCATCACCCGTATCCGCAACGCCTTCACATGACACAGGCCCGGCCTGGTCGTGGCGGGCAGCTGCGTCCTGAACTCTTTGCTGGAGAATCGCAATGCGCCTTGCAAGCTTCGTCTTTGCCTTCGTCCTCAGCGCCTTTGCCGGCGCAGCCCAGGCCCAGGTAGTCACCCTCAACAAGGGCGGCTTCGTGCTCACCTACGACTGCGGCATCCACAGCGCCACCCGTTACGAGTACACGCTCACCGCCGATACCGGTTCGGCCGCACGGCCGTCCAGCTTCTACAAGGACCCGGACCTGCCGGCCGGTTGCCTGGGCCAGACCAGCACCGCGTCCTACGCCAGCATCAAATCCGGCTATGACCGTGGCCATCTGGTGACGTCCAACCACATGGATTACGACGCGACCTACATCCGTCGCGCCAACTACATGACCAACATCGTGCCGCAGGTGTCCAGCTTCAACCAGGGCATCTGGGTGAAGGCCGAGAACGTGGCCGAGTGCTACCGCGACATCGCGCCGGTGGACGTCTACGGTGGCGTGGTCTACGGCGATGCCGCCAACGATTATTTCCTGGCCAGCCATGGCATTCCGACGCCGGAGTTCTTCTGGAAGACGATCATCACCCGCGACCCGAACACCGGAACCGCCAAGGCGATCAGCTGGATCATCCCCAACGAGGCCAACCTGGGCAGCCTGGACAACTACCTGGTGACGATTGCGGATCTGGAGGAACTGCTGGGCGCCAGCTACGTGGCGATCAACGCGCCGGCCTCGCTGAAGAACATGCTGCCGGCCACCACCTGGCCGCAGCCGGCCGGGTGTGACCTGGGCTGATCGGGGGGCAGAGGAACGTCACGATGCCTGTGCGCGCAGCCATCGTGACGCCAGCACTCTGGCCAGCAGGAACTGCACTGCGGCGCCGACGACGGTGGCAACGACAAGCCCGCGACCTGTCGTCGGCGCCCCAGCGGACAGCGCTCGCAGAAGATAAGCCATGCTGGCCGGGATGATCAGCAGCGCCGTGGCAAGCAGGATCAGCGACACCACCATCGTGCGCGCCGTCGATGCGGGTTCCGGCGACGGCGCGCCGGCCCATAGGCCGGCAAACGTGGCCAGCGCGTAGGCCACCAGCAGGATCAGGCTCGCAATCTGCAGCTGCGCGGCGCCGTCGGCAACGGGCATGATGAACTCGCCGGGCGAGAATCCCACCGGCAGCTGCGCCACCAGGATGGGAAGCAGGCAGCTGCCGGCCACCAGCGTCACCGCGCCGGCGATGCTGGCACTGATGAGGTGATGGTGCCCGCCCTCGGCAGGGATGCGCCGCTGCATCAGCAGCGCCGGCACCAAGGCCAGCAGCGTGAGGACCAGTGCATGCGCAAGCGGCATCAGACTGATGGCTGCGACGCTGTAGACTGGAAACGGCAACTGCGCCATCGGAATGCGCATGGCGCGATCAAGCACGATCAGCAACCCGAAAAAGGCGACCGAAGCGATCACCGGATGCCGGATCCGCAGCGCGCCGCGACGCCCGAACAGCAGCATCGACACCAGTACCGCCGCTCCGGCGAAGAGACTCAGCCTGAAACCGAGCTCAGCCAGCGCGTAGCCGATTTCACGTGAGGCCTCGGGCGGGCCCAGACGGCGCCCGAATTCGACCAGGCGGAGGGCTACGGGCAGATACAGGCAGAGCACGTAAAGCTTGGCGGCCATCGCGAACTTGATGGGGTACGCACTGAAGAATGATCGCAATCGGTTCAAGGCGTATTCCCGTGCAGGCGCTGGGCGGGCTGACCTGGCAGTCTAGCGTTCCTGTGGCCCGCGTGCCCCGCTCGACCCGCTATGGGAAAATGGCGGGCACGTCGCCCCTTTGGCTGTTCCCGGAGTAGTAGATGTCCCGTTTCCCCTTCGATGCCGTGCTGTTCGACTGCGACGGCGTACTGGTCGATTCCGAGCCGCTGGTGGCCCGTGTGCTCTCGGAAATGCTGACCGCACGCGGCTGGCCGCTGACCCCGGCGCAGGCGGGCGAGGTCTTCCTCGGCCAATCCGTGGCTCATCTGGCCGGGCTGATCGCAGAGCGCACCGGCAAGCCGTTCACCGAGCAATGGCTGGAGGAATTCCGCCAGCAGCGCAACCGTGCGCTGGAGCAGGACCTAGAGGCGATCCAGGGGGCGCCCGAGGCCGTGCGTGCGATTGCCGCGGCCACCGGCGGGCGGATTGCCTGCGCCTCCGGTGCCGACCTGTTCAAGGTGAAGCTGCAGCTGGGCAAGGTCGGCATCCTTGATGCCTTCGGTGCCCATGTGTTCAGTGGCCAGGACATGCCGAACACCAAGCCTCACCCGGATGTCTATCTGGCCGCCGCCGCAGCGCTGGGCGTGGATCCGACGCGCTGCGCGGTGATCGAAGACACCGTGACCGGCGCCACCGCCGGCGTCGCGGCAGGTGCGACCGTGTTTGGTTTCAGCGAGGGCGGCCCGCACCACAGCACGCCGGAGGCCCTGCGCGCTGCGGGCGCGAAGGTGATCTTCCAGCGCATGGAGCAGCTGCCGGCAGTGCTGGCGGCCTACGCCGCCGACGCAGCCGCCTGAGGCGGCCTCAGCCCGCAGCGCCCAGTGCGGCGCCGCGGCGTTTCCCGGCGTAATGCAGCACGAACAGGTACAGGCCGGTGAACAGCTGCAGGAACAGTGGCGGCAACGGCGAATAGGTGATCCACGCTGCAGGCTCGCCCTGCCCCAGCCCGCGGACGACGAAGTTGGCGATCACCGCCAGGGTGAAGACGATCGAGGTCCAGCGATGTACGGGCCGCGCCCAGCCACCGCGGCTCATTGACGGCGCCTCGCTTCGGAGCGCGCTTCGATCATCTTCCAGCCATTGCCGGACGGGTCGCGGAACCCCGCATCGATGGCGCCGTAGCGTTCGACCGGCGCCTGGGTGAACTCCACGCCCTGCGCCAGCCATTGCGTGTAGCGCGCCTGGCAGTCATCCACGGCCAGCACCAGCGGCGGCATTGCGCCCTTGGCCACCAGCTGCTGCAGCGCCTGCGCGGTGGCCGCATCGTGGGTGGGCGGACCGGGCACGAACAGGCCCAGCTGGAATCCGTCCTGGCCGGGGCTGCGCACCGTCAGCCAGCGGTAGCTGCCATTGCGCACGTCGGTATGCACTTCGAAGCCGAGCGTGCCGACGTAGAACGCGAGCGCCTCATCCTGGTTGCGCACATACAGGCCGACCGTGTTAACAGTGTTTGTCATGGGACCTCCCTCAGGTGGGATCCACGTTAGCAACCGCCTCGCGGCGGCGCTTCTCCAAAACTGCGATGTTCAGGTCCGGTCGCTGCGCGGCACGTGCGTGGCATTCCGGCACGCTGGCTGGCGTCGCCTCGCCGGCGCGCTCGCGCTGGCGCACATTG
Organism: Stenotrophomonas sp.; assembly: GCF_059505245.1. Lineage (NCBI taxonomy): Bacteria > Pseudomonadati > Pseudomonadota > Gammaproteobacteria > Lysobacterales > Lysobacteraceae > Stenotrophomonas > Stenotrophomonas sp. Next base: position 124,264 of record NZ_JCACKF010000037.1, on the reverse strand, counting down.
CCCGGGCTGTCGCCGGTGATGTCACGAAAGATGCGCCCGAAGGTACCCAGGCTGCTCCAGCCGGTCTGCGCGGCGATCTCGGTGACCGGCAGCTCGGTGTCACGCAGCATCGCCACGGCCCGTTCGATGCGGCGGCTGAGCAGGTAGCGGTGCGGCGGCAGGCCGAATGCCTGCTTGAACGAACGCGCGAAATGCGCAGGCGATACCGCACTGACCTCGGCCAGGCGGGCCACCGGCCAGTCCTCGTGACTGGCGTGGTCCATCCGGTCCTTGGCACGCAGCAGGCGCCGCAACAGTTCCGGGCTCTGGTTCATGGCGTCACCGCGTGTGCCAGATGATGTCGCGACGCACGCCTGGCCTGCGCGGCCTGCTCGCCCAGCCAGTCACCGAATGCGATGACCTTGGCGCTGCGGCTGCGCGCCGTCGGTGCCACGAACCAGAAACCACGCCCGTCGCTGGCCACACCGGGATGTGCCTGCACCAGGCGCCCACTGTCCAGTTCGGCCTGGAACAGGATCGGCGAGCCGATGGCGATGCCCTGCCCGGCAATGGCAGCACCTACATCCAGATGCTCCATCGCAAAGGGGGTGACGAAGCTCTCCGGGTCCGGTGGCCGAACAGCACCATGTGCGGAAAACCACAGCGCCCACCAGTCAGGCCTGCCGAGCAGTGGAACCTCCAACGCCCGCCGACCGAGCCCGTCTGCCGCCGGCAGCAGCGCTGGCGCGCACAGCGGAGTGAAAATGCTGGGGAACAGGGGCGTGGCCTGCAGCCCGGGCCACGCACCATGCCCGTTGCGGATGGCGGCATCGAAACGCCCGGCGGCCAGGTCCTGCGGCTCTGCCGACAGGTCCAGTTCCAGCACGATGCTTCGATGGCGCGCGCGGAAACTGCCCAGGCGCGGCGTCAACCAGCTGGTGCCCAGCGTCGGCAGAACGGACAGGCGCAGTCGTGCTGCATCCATGTCAGCGGCGCGCATGAAACTGGCGCGCAGCGCGTCGAAGGCCCGGGTGGCCTCCACTGCGACGCTCGCACCGGCGGCGGTCAATTCCACATGCTGGGCGTGGCGCAGGAACAGGCAGGTCCCGGTCTGGGCCTCCAGCCGGCGCACGTGGTAACTCACCGATGCCGCACTGGTATCGAGCTCCTCGGCGGCGCGGGCGAAACTGCCCAGCCGTGCCGCCGCCTCGAAGGCGCGGATGGCGACAAGCGATGGCAGCTGGCGTTGGGTCACCATAAGTGTGGCTTAGCCTGAGCCCCGATTTCCACGTGGTCAATCCCCCTCGCACGCGCAACGATGGAGGCACCTCCGGCACGGGATAACGCACATGGATCGACGGCAGTTCCTGGCCACCCTGGCCGCCACGGCAGCGTCCACCGCCCTGCCCTCCGGGTGGGCCCTGGCCAGCCCCAGCGCAGACTGGAAATGGTTGCAGGGCAACTGGCAGGTCCGGCACCAACGCCTGAAGGAGCGCCTGGTGGGCGATACCCGCTGGGACGCCTTCACCGGCGCCAGCGCGGTCTGGCTCACCCTGGGCGGGCTCGGCACCATCGATGACAACGTCATGGCACTGCCTTCGGGCCCCTACAGGGGCCTGGGCGTGCGTGCCTTCGATCCGGTGTCTTCCACCTGGTCGATCTGGTGGATCGATGGGCGCACCCCTGCCCATATCGAAGCGCCCGTGCGCGGCGCCTTCGCAGGCGATGGCGGCAGCTTCCGTGGTCGCGATGACTTCGAGGGACGCCCCATCGAGGTCTGGTTCCGCTGGCATGACATCCACGGCGATGAGCCGTGGTGGGAGCAGGCGTTCTCCGACGATGCCGGTGCCCATTGGGAAGTGAACTGGCGCAACTGGTTCCGCCGCACTGCTGCGATCCCCACTCCGCTTCCGAAGCTGCCGGATGCACCGGGCGATTTTGATTTCCTGGTGGGCCATTGGAACGTGCGCCATCGCCGCCTGCGGGCTCGGCTGGCAGGCAGCGATGCGTGGGACGCGTTCAACGGCACCCTGCACAACTGGCCGGTACTGGGCGGATTCGGCAACGTGGGCGACAACCTGATGGACGTGCCTGGAGCACCGCTGCGCGGCATGGGCATCCGCGCCTGGAATGCGGCCGAGCGGCACTGGCTGAGCTGGTGGCTGGATGGCCGCGCGCCGACCCGGATCGGCGCGCCACTGCGTGGGGGATTCGAGGCCGGTGTCGGCCGCTTCTTCGGCGAGGACCAGCACGAGGGACGGGCGATCCAGACGCGGGTGATCTGGTCACGCATCACCCCGCGTTCGGCGCGCTGGGAACAGGCGGCCTCCGCCGATGGTGGACGCAGTTGGGAAACCAACTGGGTCAGCGACTTCGAGCGACAGGCATGAAGGCGCTTCTGGCCGTGATGCTGCTGGCATCGGCATTGCCCGTGCCCTCCCCGCCCGTGGTGCTGCGGATCATCGGCCCCGCCGAGCGGTTCGCCCCCGGCATTGCCTCCACACAGCATGACGAGATCCGGCTGACCCTGAGTCCGGACGGCAATACCGCCCTGTGGTTCAGCCGCAACCGGCCGGGGGGGGCTGGGGGCTACGACATCTGGATCTCGCACCGCGAAGGTGACCGCTGGCGGCCGGCCACGCCAGTGCCGTTCAACACGCCGGGGCGCGACTTCGATCCCGCATTTTCCGCAGATGGGCGCGTGGTGTATTTCTGCTCGGACCGCGCAGGCGGCCGGGGCGGTGACGATCTGTATCGGGTCAGCATGGGGAGCGACGGTCGATTCGGGGAGCCAGTCAATCTTGGCCCCGCAGTGAACAGCGCGGCCGATGAGTTCGCGCCGATGCTCTCGCCCGACGGTCGTACGCTGTTGTTCTCCAGCGATCGTGCGGGCGGTGCTGGCGGCCATGACCTCTACAGCGCGGCGATGATCGGCGGCGTCGCGCAGCCGGCACGGCCGCTGGCGGGAGACCTCAATACCGCAGCGCAGGAGTTCGATGCCACCTTCCTGGGCGACGGCCGAACGGTGGTATTTGCCCGCGCCCAGGACTTCGGCAGTGCACCGGTGCGCCAGTTCATTGCCTACGAACGTGGAGGCCGCTATGACGCAGGCCATGCTTTGCCATCGCCCGTGAACGCGCCCAGCGGCGACAGCTACGGCGCGATGCTGGATGGCTCGCGCCGCGACACGCTGACCTACTCGGCGCGACGCGCCGGTGGTGAGGGACTGGACCTGTACCGCGTCCGCTACCGGATGATGCCGCCCTGAAGGCAGTGGGTGTCGATTTCCCACGCGCCCGTTCGTCGAGAGGTTGAGTACCCCAGGAGAAAATGCAGATGCCTTCCCAACAGTCCCTTGCCTGCGCCTGCGGCCAGGTCCGCCTGACCACCACCGGCAGCCCCATCGCCAGCGTCGAATGCTGCTGCGACAGCTGCCGCAGGGCCGGCGCCCGGATGCAGGCGATGCCCGGCGCACCGCAGGTGCTGGGGCCTCAGGGCCAGACGCATTTCGTAATGCAGCGCAAGGATCGCGTCCGCATCGATGCCGGGCATTCCCGGCTGCACGCGTGGCGGTTGTCCAGCACGGCCGGCAGCCGCCGCGTCGTGGCGGGCTGCTGCAATACGCCGCTCTTCCTGGAGTTCAGCGGTGGCCATTGGCTGAGCCTGTATGGGCTGTTGTGGCCGGACGCGATACGCCCCGCCGTGGAGATGCGGACGATGGTCAACGATCTTCCCGACGCGTCTGTCCTTCCCGGCGATGTGCCCAACCTGAAGACCCACTCGCTGCGGTTCTATGCCCGGCTGTTGAAGGCGTGGATCTCCATGGGCTTCCGCAGCCCACGCATCGAGATCACGGGAGACAGCCATGCCTGAGCCCGAGCGGATCGAGATCGAGAGCATCACCACGCCCGGGCACATCCAGCGCGTGGATCGCGCCAAGTACATGGCCATGCGCGCGGCCCTGCTGCGTGCCTTGCCCAGGCAACCTCGCGGGATGACGGTGGCGCAGGCGAAGCAGGCGCTGTTGCCGCACCTGCCCGCATCGCTGTTTCCGCAAGGCGCCACGGCCGGTTGGTGGCTGAAAGCCGTGCAGCTGGACCTGGAGGCCAAGGGCGTGATCGAGCGTCTTCCAGGCACGCCACTGCGCCTGTTCAAGCACGTGCCGGCCGGCTGATCAGCGCTGCGCCGGCAGCTCCAGCCGATGCTTGCGGCACAGCCGATACACGGTCACCCGCGAGATCTGCATCTGCCGCGCGCACTCGGAGACGTTGTAGCCGGTCTGCCGCAGCGTCTGCAGCAGCACATCACGTTCGGCCTGGCCGCGGGCATCGTGCAGCACCGCCCCCGGCGGCGCATGCACGGGCCCTCCCAGTTCGAGGTCACGCTCGCTGATCAGCTCGCCTTCGGCCATGATCGCCGCCCGCTGCACCCGGTTCAGCAGTTCGCGCACGTTGCCGGGCCATTCGAAACGCCGCATCGCCTGCAGCGCAGCGGGTGCAAAGCCACGTGCACGCACGCTGTGGCGCAGGCGGAAGCAGCGCAGGAAATGTTCCGCCAGCAGCTGCACATCAGCGCCGCGCTCGCGCAGCGGTGGCATCAGCAGGCGCAGCACGTTGAGGCGATAGTAGAGATCGCTGCGGAACCGCACCTGCGCCACCGCGTGCTCCAGTTCCACATGGGTGGCAGCCAGTACACGCACGTCCGCCCGCAGCGGCTGGCTGCTGCCGACCCGCTCGAACGTACCTTCCTGCAGCACGCGCAACAGGCTGGTCTGCGCTTCGGCCGGCAGGTCGCCCACCTCGTCAAGGAACACGGTTCCGCCGGATGCGGCCTCGAATACGCCGATCTGGCGCTTGTCGGCACCGGTGAACGAGCCACGCTCGTGGCCGAACAGCTCCGACTGCACCAGGTTCGCAGGGATGGCACCGCAGTTGACCGCGATGAACGGCTTGCCCGCACGGCCGGACAACGCGTGCAGTGCATGTGCCGCCAACTCCTTGCCGGTGCCGGTCTCGCCGGTGACCAGCACCGGCAGATCGACCGGCGCGAACTTGTGCAGTACGGTGCGCACCGCATGCAGCGCAGGACTCTCGCCGATCAATGCGCGCGGCCCCTGCCCGCCGCACACTTCGTCGGCAGACGTATCCTCCGCGTCGAACTGCTGGCGCATCGCCGCCACCAGGTCCAGCAGGCCGAAAGGCAGCGTGAACCGCGAGATGCAACGCTGCAACAAGGGCAGCCACGCTGCAGGCGTGGGCCCTGCGCCAGGCGGCAGCACCGCCAGCCAGGTCAGATGCGCGTGCTGTTCGATCCACGGCGCCAGCAATTGCTGGGCCGGCGCATCCAGATGGCGAAGATCCAGCACGGCGAGCAGCCGGTCGCGCCCGCGCAGGCCGATGGCCATCGCCGGGTCGGGATGGATGCGACGCACGTACCAGCCTGCGGCCGCCAGCGCGCTGCGCTCGTTCGCCAGCGGCTCGCCGAACCAGAGCACGCATCGTGACGCAGAAGCCTCCGGGACCGCTGCCATGCTTCCCCCAGCATCCGGACACCGTCGGCGGACTGTCAGGCAATCACCGGCGTGCCGCCCCTCCGCCGGGACCTCTACGGCCACCGCGGCGGCCTTTGTTGCGCGGATCCTAGCGCTGCGCTAAACGGCGGCGCAATGAGCGGCGCGTCAAGAAAGCACTGGCTGAAGCGGCATCGTTACAGTCCGCGGCGGCACCTGTAACACCGGTGCGACAGTCGGCCGCCTGCCTTGCCCTGCGGCGCTTGGCGCTGCGCAATCCCAACATTTTTTCCACACGGCTGTATCAGTGCAGCAGCAACGCCCCACGCCCGCCAGTGCCCGCCCCCCTGGCGGCCAAGCCTTTCAGGGTTGGCACGGATGATGCGTGGTTCCGCCGCACCCATCACGGGAGATCGGCATGGACGGCATCACCCCCATTCGCGGCCTGCTGGCAATGCTGGCCGTGGCCCTGCTGTCGGCAGCCGCGGGCGCCTCTGCCTCCGGTGCCCGCCAGGGCGTGAAGGCACAACCGGGCGAAATCGTCCTGTTGCGGGATGTGGCCGCGCGACCGGCCTATCGCATGGCGCCCCCGGGCATGGCGCTGATCGCCGATCCGAAACCGCAGCGCGAGATTGCGTTGGCGCTCGGTGCGGGTACCCCGGCAAACGCGATGGATGAGCTGAGCGATGAGGACTATGCCGGCATTGGGGCGGGGCACACGGCTGCGACCGCGACCCCCACTGGCACCACCGTCGAACGGGTCGCCCAGCAGGCCCTGGGCGGCACGCTGGGACGCAGCAGTGACGGCATGCTCGGCAGCAGCCTCGGTGGCGCACTGGGTGGCCCACTGGGCGCGGTCGGGAACAGCACCCGCGGCATCGGCGATACCGTGCGCGGCGCGCTCGCCCAGTTCCCGTTGCAGGGCCCGGCCCCGGCAGGTGGCAAGTGAAGCGGGCACGTTGGCTGCTGCTGGTCCTGTTTGCCACGCCGTTGATGGCGCAGGCCGACGACTACAGCGGCATGCTCGCCTACCTCGACGTGGCCCGCATCGACGGTCACGCCCTGGCGGGTGCAAACGGCGCCATCGCGGTGAACCAGGCGGCCGGTGACCTCAACCTGCAGGCCAACCTGCATGGCATCGCCACCGGCGAACGCGCCGACGTGTCGATCGGCAACCGGCAACTGCAGGCCGGCAACCGCGTGCTGAGCGCACCGGCGCACGCCACCGCCGTCATCGACGGCAACGCGCTGGCCGGTGCCAGCGGCATCGCATCCATCAACCAGGCCAGCGGCATCGCCAACACGACGCTCAACGTCGTCAGCGCGACGCTGGCCAGACAGGGCATACGCGAATCCGACGATACGGCCTTGGCCGCCGAAGGTTCCGCGTTGGCAGGGGGGCGGGACGACGCCGGTCGCGGCGTCGCGACCGGCACCCGCAGCGCCGGTGTCACCAGCACCGCGCTGCGGGGATTCGACGGGGTCCTGCAACTCAATCAGATCGCGGGCAGCGGCAACGACACGGCCAATGTGCTGGGCCTGATCGTGCAGGACCTCCCGTGACAACCACCCAACCGATGCACCACCCGATGAGAGAGAGGGCACCATGAAAGCGACCGTCAAACGGACCATGCTCGCCATGGCGATTGCCACTGCCTCGACCGCCGCTGCGGCCAATGGCTGGGACAACCAGAACGCCAACGCGAACATCAACCACAACCACACCGTCAGCGAGACCCGCAACGACACCCACAACCACACCGACAACGACGTACGCAACCGCACCGTCAACGTCAATGTGCAGAAGCACAGCACCATCCAGGCCGACGAGCGCAAGGAAAAGAACAACCACGGCGTCGACGTGAACCTGGAGAAGGACCTGCGCCTCAGCACCGACGTCAATTTCTCCGGCGACCCCACCATCACCGGCGACATCGACCTCGACTCGGCGGCCATTGCGGTGATCGACAACCGCCAGTCGATCAGCAGCAACGCCACCAGCAACAGCCTGGTCACCAACAGTGCGTCCATCGGTGACAGTGTGGGTGCCGGCGCCTCCGGCAACCTGGGCTTCAACGTGGTATCGGGCGACAACAACGCCCAGGACAATGCTGCGTCGCTGTCCGCTGCCGATGCGTCCTTCAGCTTCGGCATGGCCGACGCCGAGGTGTTCGTCAACCAGGCCGGCTTCGGCAACGCCACCATGAACTCCGGCGTCACCAATGCCGCAGGTCTCGGTGGCAATGCCTTCGGCGGTGCGTCGGGCAACATCGGCGTCAACATCGCCTCGGGCAACAACAACGAGCAGAAGAACGCGCTCGCGGCCTCCGTCGCAACCACGGCGGTGGCGCAGTCGAGCATCAGCTCCAACCAGGTCTCCACCGGCAACACGGTCAGCAATGCCGGCTTCGTGCAGTCCTACACCGATACCGTGCAGGTCGGCCTGCATGGCGGCGTCAGCGGCCTGACGTGGGGCTATGGCGCCGGCACCTACCGCGGCACCGGCAATGCCTACCAGATGGCCAACTATTACCTGGATACGTGGAACGGCGCACTGCCGCATCCGGGTGGCAACAGTACCGGCCACATCGACCTGGACAACGAGATCCAGAACGCCACGATGAACCCCAACCGGCCGGGGGTGGGCGGCCTGGGCTTCGATACGCGTGAAAGCGGCTCCAGCCAGTTCGTCGAACTGGGCGTGGCCGATCTGTACGCCAGCCTGAGCGGCACGGTCAGCACCACGCGCTGGGTGAACGTCAACGCCACCAACACGTCGGCCTTGTCCGGCAGTGCCTTCTCCGGCGCCTCCGGCAACATCGGCGTGAACGTGGCGGCGGGCACCGGCAACCTGCAGGCCAACAGCCTGGCCCTGGCCGTAGCCCAGCCCAGCACCGGCGGTGGTGGCGGCAACGGCGAGTAAGTGCACCACCCCGGCCGTCCGCCAATGGCCGGGTTCCCGGGAGCCCCTGTTCCTCCTCCCCCTTGGGGCAGGGGCTCCCTCCTGCTGCTGGAGAACGTGATGCTCGGCCACCGTCTGTCGATATGCCTGCTGGCCTGCCTGCTGTTGCTGGGCGGTGCATCGGCGCGGGCGGGCGACGTCGGCTTCGCCGGCGTGCTGCCCAATGGCGCACTGCTGCAGCAGAAGGTGGAAAGCATGCAGGAACGGCGCTACCGCAACGTGGTGCGGCAGCACACCGATTACAGCTGCGGGGCGGCCGCACTGGCAACCATCCTGCGCCATGCCTATCACCTGCAGACCGACGAAGCGACCGTGATCGAAGGAATGATGGGGGTGTCCGATCCAGCGCTGGTGGCCGAGCGTGGTTTCTCGCTGCTCGACATCAAGCGCTACGTGGAATCGCTGGGCATGCGCGGGCGCGGCTATCGTATCGATGAAACACGCCTGCGCACGCTTCGCGTTCCCGGTCTTGTGCTGATGGACGTGCGCGGCTTCCGCCACTTCGTGGTGCTCAAGCAGGTGCGCGACGGTGTGGTCGAGGTGGCTGATCCCATCCTCGGCAACCGCAGCCTGGCGCTGCCTGAATTCCTCGCTGCGTGGCCATCGCGTGCCGTCTTCGTGGTGATCGGCAGCGATTTCGATCGCAACACGGTCCTGCTGCAACCCAGCGAACGGCCCAGTGCCCGCGCGCTCTACGCGCGACAGGGGCCGATCACCGATGCCGAACTGGTCGACTTCGGCTTCAGCCACGCCGACCTGTTCTGAAGGAGGTTCCGCCATGTTCCGTCACCGCCTGTTGATGGTCCTGCTGCTGGCCTGCCCCGCCCTGCCCCTGCAGGCGGCGGACGCGGCGCCCGGGCGCGGCCTGAAGGAAATCCCGGATCCCGAACTGAACCTGATGCGGGGCCGCTACACCGTGGGCGGCAATACCGTCGCCTGGTTCGGGGTGACGATGGTCTCGCGGTGGCAGGCCAGCAACGGAAGCGTGTTGCAGGGTGCGTTGACCCTGGGCATGGACTTCCGCGGCGGCGGCAGCCCGAAGATGAGCTTCCAGCCCAGCGTGCACGTGACCGCCGCAGATGCGCCGCTGCCGGACACGCAGGGTCGCCACATCGACAGCAGCGGCCTGGCCAACGCCAGCGGCGTGGTGCAGAGCGTGCAGGTGGCCGGCGATGGCAACGTCGCCCGCAATGCCACCACGCTGGTGGTACGCAATGGCGCGGTGCCGGCCCTGCCGGGTGACGGTGCCCATTCGATCAGTGCACACGCCGCAGGCGTCTCGGCCTCTGCGGTGCTCGACGGCAACCAGGCACGCCTGCTGTTGCAGGTAGATGGCCAGGGCCTGGTCCAGCAATGGATACGCAACGGCAGCGTCGGCCAGGGCATCGCCCTGGCCGGTGACGGCCAGATCGCCAGCAACCAGCTGCGGCTGGAGCTGGTGCGGGATACCGCGGGCGGCAACCTGCCGTTGAGCCAGAACGTGGCCCAGGCGATTGCGATGAACCGCGGCATGGGGCCGGGCCGGTAGCACCACGGCACGGCGTTGGGGGAAGCGTTCCACAACGCAGGACACGAACATGCACACCCTGATGAGGATCACCCCGTTGGCGCTGGCGGCGCTGGCGGGCACCGCCTTCGCCGCGCCACCCGCGGCGGACGATGGCGCCGACGTGCAGGCACTGGCCAACCAGCTGGAGCAGCTGAAATCCAACTACGCACAGGAAGTGCGGCGGCTGCGCGAACTGGACATGCAGGTACAGGCGATGCAGGCGCGGCTGAGTGGGAAGGTTGGTCCGATGGCCCCGTCTACGACTGCGCCCGTCGAGCATGGCTCGACCCTACAGACGTCGCCGGGCAGCGAAGGCTATGCCAGCAGTGCCGCCGAGGCGCAGCAGGCAAAGCAGGAATCGCGGCGCAGCGTGGATGATGTGAAACAGCAGCAGTCGGCGCTGTTCTCGCGCCGCTTCACCGTCGAGAACAGCCTCACCTACGCCCGCTACGACCGCAAGCAGCTCACCCTCAATGGCTTCCTGGCGCTGGATGCGATCTTCCTCGGCAACATCGCCATCGAGAACGTCGAGTCCGATTCGCTCACCTACAATCTGGCCGCGCGCTGGGGCGTCAGTCCGAACCTGACGCTCAACCTGGACGTGCCATACCTGGCGCGGCGCACCGTCTACCAGAAGGGCGGTGCCGGCGGTGCGGCGGCCGCGATCGCGCAGGAACAAACCAATGGCAACGGCCTGGGCGATATCGGCCTGAGTGCGAACTACCGCTTGTTCGGCGAGCGCGGCTGGCGCCCGGAAGCCGTACTCACCGCCGGAGTGACCGCACCCACCGGGCGTGCACCTTACGGCCTGGACTGGAAGGTGATCGAGCGCGATGACGATGACTACATCCGCTTCGCCGTGCCCAAGGAACAACCGACCGGCAATGGTGTGTGGCAGGCCAACGTCGGGCTGTCGGTGGTCAAGACAGCCGATCCGGCGATCCTGTTCGCCAACCTCGGCTACGTGCATTCGTTCCCGCGTGGTTTCAGTGACATCGACAGCAACCCCGACACGGTCAACCCGGGTGACGTGAAGCTCGGCGGCTCGGTCTACTTCGGCGCCGGCGTGGCCTTTGCGTTCAACGAGCGCACCAGTCTCAGCCTGTCCTTCAGCGACCGCATCAGCGCCCGTGCTTCCACCCGTTTCCAGGGCGGAAAGTGGATGAAAGTGATTGGCAGCGACGCCAACGCGGCGTCACTGAATCTGGGTGTGACGTACGCGCTCAACCAGCACACCACGCTGGTGACCCTGCTGGGCATCGGGCTGACCCCGGATGCACCGGACTTCACGCTGGCGTTCAAGATCCCTTACATGCTCTGACCCGCCCGATCCGGCGACGCTGTGGCCGACAGCCCCTCGCCGCCGGATGGCGCTACCCACGCGCAGGCCCTGTGTGTGCTCCAGGGCAACGCGCCAGCGCTGGCGACGACGGCGATGATCATCAGTTCCGCCGTATTCACGCCGCACCTTCACGGTGATCCCACCGCATTCTCCGTCGATTCCGCCAATCCGGCGGCGGCGCCATTTCCTACTCTGGCCCCACGGTGAAGCCCAGGCCGCTGCAGGCAACGCACCGTGACACTGGATACCACGCACTTCCACCCTTTCGCAGGAGCAGGACATGGCATTTCCAACCGCGGTAAACGACCAGATCACCGATTCGGTCACCCAGGCCAACACCAAGGTGCTGGGCGACGCGCCCGCCGTGGCAGTGGGCAATCTGTACCAGGCCACCGCACAGGCGCTGGCCAACGCCGCCCACAACGCCACCAACGCGCAGCAGCAGTCCTACGTCACCGCGCAGTCGGCCACCACCATGGGCGTGGCCACCCTGTACTCGATCGATACCGCCACCACGGCGGTAGCGAGCAAGGAAATCCTCAGCACCCGCGTCCGCGGCCTGGGCTCCTGATCTGTCGTTCCATCGCTGACCCGCCAACCTCAAGGAGATCGACATGGCATTCCCGACCGCTGTAAACGACCAGATCACCGATTCGGTCACCCAGGCCAACACCAAGGTGCTGGGCGACGCGCCCGCCGTGGCCATGGGCAATCTGTACCAGGCCACTGCGCAGGCGCTGGCCAACGCCGCCCACAACGCCACCAATGCGCAGCAGCAGTCCTATGTGACGGCGCAGGCGGCCACCACCATGGGCGTGGCCACGCTGTACTCGATCGACACCGCCACCACCGGCGTGGCCACCAAGCAGATCCTCGGCGCGTGATGCGCCGGCAGGCGAGGAGCTGAGCCATGGCATTTCCCACGGCCGTCAACGACCAGATCACCGACTCGGTCAGCCAGGCCAACCTGCAGGTGCTGGGCGTGGCGCCTGCCACGGCAATGGGCACGCTATACCAGGCCACCGCGCAGGCGCTGGCCAATGCCGCCCACAACGCGACGCTCGCCCAGCAGCAGATGTATGTCACGGCGCAGGCCGCGACCACGATGGGCGTCGCGCTGCTCTACGCCGTCGATACCGGCGCCACCGGCGCCGCCACCCGGAAGATTCTCGGCTGATTCCATTGAGTGCCGGCAATCTCCGTTCCTGTAGTGCTGTCCACCCTAGGAGCTTCCACCATGGCATTTCCCACCGCCGTCAACAGCCAGATCACCGATTCGGTCTCGCAGGTCAACACCAAGGTGCTTGGTGATGCGCCGGCCATCGCAATGGGCAACCTGTTCGTGGCCACCAGCCAGGCGCTGTCCAACGCCGCGCACAACGCCACCAACAACCAGCAGCAGTCCTACGTGACCATGCAGGCGTCGACCACCCAGGGGGTGTCCACGCTGTATGCGATCGACACCGCCTCCAACGGCGTGGCCACCCGCGAAATCCTGGGCCTGCGCTGACGTGTCGGCCCGGCGTGACGCCAACCACCGCGCCCCCGCCCAGGGCGGCGTCACGTCGGGCCCCTGATCGATGGCCGCATCGCCCGCCACCGGCTACCTGCTGGCAACCACCAGCGCCGGATCCGGTGTGGCGATCGCCCTTGCCCCCTCGTTCGCGATGTCCGCCACCTACCTGGCGATGGCCGACAGCCTCGGCCTGGCAATGCAGAACGCGGTGGCCAACCAGCAACGCGGCCAGGTGACCGCCGGCGCAAGCCTGGCCCAGGTCCTGGCCCTGATCATCCAGAAGGGAGCCGTTCCGTCATGAGCAGTGAGAACACCGTCAACAGCCAGATCGTCGACAGCGTCAGCGCCGCCTCGACGCTGCTGGTGGCCCAGGGTCCGGCGCAGTCCTTCAGCATGCTGGACATGGTGATGCTGGAGACGCTGGGCACCGCCATGCACAACGCCGTCGCGCGCCAGCAGGGTGCAGGCATGGTCAGCAACGCAGCGGTCACCGCCACCTGCGCGAAGATGATCAACGCTCCCTGGCCGGTGCCGCCACCCGCTCCGGAACCCCCTCCGCCGCCACCGCCGCAGGTCATCCCCCTGCCCGGCCCGGTGCCGGCGCCCCCTTCGCCTGCGGCGGTGATCGCCGCGGCCACCGCAGAAGGAAAGACCGCCATCAGCGTCCTGCAGGCACAGACCCACGGTGCCACTGCCGACGCTGCGGCCGCTACCAGCAGCCTGCATGCACTCCAAACGCTTGCAGGCAATGCGGCAGCGCCCGCGCCCGGTCCTGCGCCCGACCCCGCGTCCGGTCCGGATCCGGACGCAGGTCCCGCCCAGGATCCCGCGCCAGACTCCCCTTCCCCTTCCCCGGCGGACGACGCTGACGCCGGGGCCTGACAGACTGCAGGCCGCCTGCGGCCCCACCCGCCCATCAAGGAGCCCGTATGGACCCGAGCAACGTCAACGCCCAGATCATCGATGTGATCAACCAAGTGCAGACGGCCACCATGTCAGCGACCGTCGTGACGACCAGTGGTGCCGGCAAGGCCTACCAGTCGGTGGCCCAGTCTGCGGCGATCGCCGTACAGGATGCCGCCGACGCCCTGCGCAATGTCTCAACCATCGCGACCACCGCGGCCGGCGTGGCCATGGCCCAGTACCTGGCGACGGGGGACGAAAAGTACGCAAGGGTGCTCACGCAGGCGCAGAACATGATGCAGGGGGCCACCGCCGACTTCAACCGCGTCGGCAATGCCGCTGCGACCGTCCTCAAGGAATTTCCGGCCCAGTGAGGCCGCCAGGAGATCCACGCATGAGCATTTTCATTGCCGGTCGTTCCATCCCCCAGGCCAACCTGATCAGTCAATCCTGCAGGCATGTCCTTCAGTTCATCGACGGCGGCGAGCACTGGTTGAAGTGGGCCATGGAATCGCATGAGCACCGCTACGCCTTCTCCGACGAGGGCACGATGCTTGATGGGGTGCAACAGGGCCTGCACGGTTCGCGCATGACATGGTTGCCGCGCACCGGGTTGCAGATCGGTCCGGTCAAGCTGCTCAGCCTTGGTGCCAGCGACCTCGGTGCCCTGCGCAACATGGAGTTTGATGACGAGACACGCCTGTCGCACAACGAGGCACAGCGAGTGCTGGAAAAACACCGGCTGCTGACCAACGCCGAGCTCGGCGCCTCGCGCGCGTTCCTGGCTTCGATCGGCGCGGCCGACGCACCCCTGCTGCAGCAGCTGGACTTTCGCGAATCGGTGGCGCTCCACCAGCTGGCCCGTGAGGTGGACATGTCCGCAGCAGGGCGCGACGACCTGGCCGCCGCTGCCGGCTTCGCGCTGCTGCACGCGCGCAGGCCCATCGAGTTTGCCGACTACTTCCGCTTCTACCAGCGGGTGAGCGCAGGGGGTGGCAGCCGCGAGCATCGGCTGGCGCGTGCCACCCGTGCGTTGCAGCAGGTGCTGCCGATCCTGTTCGGCTTCCTGGACGGGCCGCAGCTGCCACAGTTGCCGTCGCCAGAGCAGGTGCGCGAGGCGATCGACGCAAGCCTGGCCGCGAACCGGCAGATCGGCTACGCCCGCATCTCGCTGGCCGCCCAGCAGATGGCGGCCTGCTTCGACGACGAACCCGACCTGCTGCAGGATGACAGCCGGTTGCGCGAGGCCGCGCGGTGGCAGCTGCGCGATGCGCAGGAATTCCTCAACGAACATCCGGTTTCCCGTGGCCGGCTCGGCCAGGACGGTGCCAGCGTGCAGTTCGCGATCGATGGTTCCAGAGCGAAGGCGCTGATACAGGTGGAGGACAATGTGATCACCCTGCAGGATTACCGCCGAACCCGCCGCTACCTGGGCGATGAAGCGCGAGTGGATTATCAGAAGGATGCAGTGTGAACCCGGCTCCGGCGCCAGATGGCGATGGCGTGCAGGCAGCAACAGAGGCCTTTGCTTCGGCAGCCGGCGCGGCCGTTGCTGCCGGACGCCTGGCGGCCCGGCAACAGGCGCAGAAGATCCTGGCCGATGCCCAGGCGGCATTGCGCCACATCCTGGGGGAGCGCAGTGACGGTGTTCCCCCCTCATCCCCAGCAGGAGCACCGACGATGACCTTCCCGACCCCGCTTCCCGGCAAGCCCACTCCCGCCCATCCGGCGGGCAGAACCCCGATGGAGATCGCCCAGGAACTGGCGGACGCCGCAATGGCTGCCAGTGAAGAAGGCATCCGCACCGCGATGAAGGTTTCGCAACGCGCGGTCGAGGCCGCCGCCGAGGCCGCGCGATGCGCGGACGAAGCGGCCGAACAGGCCGTGCAGCGCGCTGCTGAAGCCAACGCGCGCTGACGCTGCGTCCGCCATCCCAACGCCCCGGGCAGGCCCGCGCCTGCACCGGGGCGTTGCTTTTACTGGTGCGGGCTTCGCCGGTAGCTGCGCGGGCTGACCCCTACCGCGCGCCGGAAGCTCTTTTCGAAGTGGCTCAGGTCACCGAAGCCGACCTGCAGTGCGACATCGGTAATGCGCAGGCGCTGCCCATCCCGCAGCAGCTGCTTGGCGTGCTCGATGCGCAGTTGCTGCAGCAGCAGCTTGAACGTCGTGCCCAGCTCGCTGCGGAACAGGAATCCCAGGTGTGACTGGCTCACATGGGCCTGACGGGCAAGGTCGCCCAGCGTGAGCGGCTCCGCGGCATGGTCCTTCAGGTAGGCCAGGGCGCGTTTCAGGCCGTCGTGCAGGCCTTCATGCGCTGCCCGCGGCGTATCCGGCTGCGCGGGCGCAGGACCGACGGTCTGCTCAACCGCGGGCAGCCGTTGCGGGGCGCGCCCGGCATCGCTGGCAACGTGGCCTGCAGCCAGATCCGGCGCGTGGCGTGCGAGATCCTCACGACGGATGCATCGGCCACCGGTCATCACCGCCAGCCGGACCACCACCCGCTCCATTTCCAGCAGATTGCCGGGCCAGTCGTGCGCGCACAGGGCTTCCAGCACATCGTCGCCCAGCACGCGGGGATTGAATCCATGCAGCTCCAGCGAACGCGCCGCCAGCGCGCCGATGTCCTCCACCCGTTCGCGCAGCGGTGGAATATCCACGGTCAGGAACTCCAGCCCAGCCAGCAGGGCGCGCGAGAACTGCTTCTCTCTCACCCGTTGTTCCAGGTCCGCGCTGGTCGACGCGATCACCCGTATCGGGCCGGCCGCCAGCGCTTCAGCATGAGCGGCAGGCAGCCCACGCATGCGATGTGACAGCTGCCCCTGCAGCGGCACCGGCAGTTCGTCGACTTCGTGGAAGTACAGCGTGCCGCCCTGTGCGCGCGCGAACCAGTCGCTGGCTTCGCCCAGCGGGTGAACACAGTTCACCTCCACAAACGGGCCCTGCCGGGAAGGGCCGCCACTGTGCAGGGCGGCGGCCAGCTCCATCTTCTCGGTACCAAACTCGCCGCGCAGCAGGACCGGCAACGGGCTGGCCGCCGCGCGCTCCACGAATTCATCCATCTGCTTCAGCGCCTCGCCGGCGCCGACCAGCAACAGCGGCCGGCTCAATGCCTGTTCGGCCCAGGCCTTGGCTTCGTAGCGCTTGATCAGATGCGCGCAACGCTGGGCAAACTGCTCCCCCAGCGCCAGGGCACTGCCATCCAGCCGGCCCTTCTCGCCTTCCAGGTGCAGCTCACCCAGCACCTCGCCGCCATAGCGGATGGGAACCCGCTGCAAGGAAACCTCTTGCCCGGACGCAGCTGGCAACCCCGCAGCCGTCCCTGCCACCGCACCACGCAACCGCACTTGGCCACCCCGCATCACCTTGTGCTGGGACAGCTCCTTCACGAACGCGCCCAGCAGTTCGGGCAATGACGGATAGGGCCGATAAGCGCGCTGCAGCATCTCACTGACTTGCCTGTGCATCGAAACTCCCCTTTGGAATGGCGACCCGATGCATCTGCAACGGGCGATCTCGCGATGCAGGCCCTCCGGCATCATCGCGGGATGCTGCGACGTCCACGCCGCATGCCGTACCCGCTGGTCGCACCGCTGGTGCCGTGCACGCTGCCCGCTCCCGCAGTGCCGGGAACTGCCATCGCTGCTGGAGGTCGGCAAGGCGGACGTCGTCCAGGCCGGGGTCGTGCGCCACAGGGCGGCACTGCCTGTGACGCGGCGCTCCCTGTGTTCCGGCCATCGCGTCCCTGGATTATGGGAAACGAGTTTCCAGAAAATAAGCATGATAATGACGTGAATATCCGCGCCGGATATTTGTCGCCCGCGTTTCCGTGCGCCGCGCACCGCAAAGCAGGTTAAGGCAAGGCGCCGGGATTCCATCCACGCTGATGATCAACGCGTCTGAGCGAACCAGGGGCGGGCACGTATTGCGCCGCCGTGACGGCTGCACCGCCTGCTCGCCCAGGCCCGCAGGCCACCGCGCCTGCCTGCCGCGGCGCCGCCCCCGATCAAAGACCCATCGACCAGCAGAAGATTGCGCACCACGCACGCGTGGCAAGCCTTCCGCTGCACCCGGCCTGTCCGCATACTCGCGCTCCCGACCGCAGCGCGATCAAGGAGATCGACCGCATGGACCGCACCCCGCCACCCGTGCCCCCCAGGAACTACCTGATGTGGGCCATCCTGAGCATCATCGCCGGCTTCTGGCCGTTCGGCATCGTCGCCACCGTCTACGCCAACCGCAGCACGTCATTGGTCGCCAGCGGCCAGATCGGCGCGGCCACCGAGGCTTCGCGCAAGGCGCTGCGCTGGATGATCGCCTCCTTCGTCACCCTGCCACTGTGCCTGGCACTGATGATCGGCTATGCCCTGATCGCGCGCGGCATGGCCTGAAAGCCTGCCGTCGCCGTCGCGCCATGATGAATGGCAGGCGCGCGCGGCGGTGGCGGCGGCCCATCCCGCTCCTCTATAGTCAGTCCAGCTCGGCAGGCATGGTGCCTGCCCTCGAATCACAGGGAGTTGGACATGGGTCTGGTACAGGCGGTGAAGGGTGCGGTGGGTGGTGTGCTGGCCGACCAGTGGAAGGACTTCTACACCGTGCCCACGGGCCTGCCCTCGACGGCGGCCCTGTTCGCGGCAGTACCGCGCGGCACCAATGC
This sequence comes from Stenotrophomonas sp., assembly GCF_059505245.1. Classification (NCBI taxonomy): domain Bacteria; kingdom Pseudomonadati; phylum Pseudomonadota; class Gammaproteobacteria; order Lysobacterales; family Lysobacteraceae; genus Stenotrophomonas; species Stenotrophomonas sp. The sequence goes on along the minus strand of NZ_JCACKF010000037.1, from coordinate 105,850 downwards.
CGGCCGCGGCTCCAATACCAGCGGCTCGTCCAACATCATCACCAACGGCTCGAAGATCATCGTGCCGGAGGGCTACGGCCTGCTGCTGTTCCAGGACGGCGCGATCACCGCGTTCGTCGCCGAACCGGGTGGCTACGAGTGGCGTTCGGATGATCTGAACTCGCAGTCGATCTTCGCCGGCGACGGCCTGGTCAGCACGTTCATCAAGCAGAGCTGGGAGCGCTTCAAGTTCGGCGGCCAGCCGGGTTCGCAGCAGGCGGCGTATTTCGTGTCGCTGAAGGAACTGCCGGACAACCGCTTCGGTACCCAGTCGGAAATCTACTGGGACGACGGCTTCCTCAACACCCAGGTGGGTGCGGTCACGCGCGGCTCCTACACGCTGAAGATCGTCGACCCGATCCTGTTCGTGAAGAACTTCGTGCCGGCCAGCTACCTGCAGCCGGGCCAGGTGTTCGACTTCACCGACCTGGACAACGCCGCCGCCAGCCAGCTGTTCAATGAAGTGGTCGGTTCGCTGGCCCCGGCCTTCAGCCTGTACACGAACGACCCGGGCAAGGGCAACCGCATCACCAAGCTGCAGCAGGATTCGCTGGGCTTTGCACAGAGCCTGTCTGCCGCCGTCGAGCAGGGCTACCAGTGGAAGTCCGACCGCGGCCTGGCCATCGTCAAGACCGCCATCGTCTCGATCGAGTACGACGCCAACACCCGCGAACTGCTGAAGACCGTGCAGCGCGCCGATGCCCTGTCGGGTTCGCGCGGCAATTCCAACCTGCAGGCCAGCGTCGCCCAGGGCATCCAGTCCGCCGGCGAGAACGGCGGAGCGGCTGGCCTGGTCGGTGTCGGCATGGCCTCGGGCATGTTCGGTGTCGGCGGCATGCAGCAGCCGGTCGCCCCGGCTGCCGACGACCCGGTGGCCAAGCTGAAGAAGGCCAAGGAAATGCTGGATCTGGGCCTGATCACCCAGGGCGACTATGACGCCCTGAAGGCCAAGGCACTGGGCCTGTAACAGCGGGACGCACAACGAACATGTCCGATCCCCGAAACGGCCCGCCGCCGCTGCCCGGATCCGCGCCCGCGACGCCGCCGCCCTTGCCGGCGGCGTCGTTGGATGGGCCCGGTTCGCCGCAGGACGTCCCTCCCCTGCCCGGCAGCTTCCCGCTGGACACCTCGAAACTGCCACAGGCCATCCGTGATGAAGTGGAAGCGCCCGACCCGGTGGCCATCGATACGTCGGCCAGCGAGCTGAAGGACGGCCTCAACCGCTGCCCGAAGTGCGGTGCCACCGACATCCGGCCCAAGGCCGGCACCGACATCCTGGTCTGCCTGTACTGCCGTCACGAATGGCATGGCGCACGCGTCGAGGAAGAGTTCGGCCTGGGCGAGGCCATCGACCAGCTGCGCGGTACGGTCATTGCCTCCGGAGCACGTGACATCGACGCCGACACCTCGGCACTGATGACGTTCAAATGCACCGGGTGCGGCGCTGAAGTCACGGTCAATACCGAGAGTACGATGACGGCGCGCTGCCACTGGTGCCGCCATGTGTTCGGCGTCAACGAGCAGATCGCCAACGGCGCGGTGCCCGATGCAGTGCTGCCCTTCCATATCAGGAAGGACGATGCGGTCGCGCGCATCCGCCAGTTCGTCGACAAGCGCCGCATGTTCGCGCTGAAGGCATTCAAGGACCAGTTCACCCCGGAAAACGTGGTGGGCGTGTTCCTGCCCTACATGATCGTCGACAGCAATGTCAGCGCGGCCGTGGCCGGCAAGGGTGAGATCCAGACCCGGCAGTACACCGTGGGCAGCGAGAAGAACAAGCGCACCCTGTACGACGCCGATGTCTACCAGGTCGAGCGCCAGGTCGACTTCACGGTCGATGACCTGCCACTGGAATCCTCGGCCGAGCGCGGGAATCTCGATACCCGCGCCAACACCAACAACATCATCAACACCATCCTGCCGTTCGATACCAAGAACGCGGTGAAATGGAACGCCTCGTACCTGGCCGGCTTCACCTCCGAAAAGCGCAACCTGGATGTGGAAAAGCTGCGGCCGCGGCTGGAAGACCAGCTGCTGTCGATCGCCCGCGCACAGCTGGAAGGTTCGGTAAAGCGCTACAACCGTGGCGTGCGTTGGGAACAGGAGCAGCTGGAGGTGCATGGCACCCGCTGGGTGTCGATGTACCTGCCGGTGTGGTTGTACTCCTACCACCAGCCCGGCAAGAACGGCGGCATGCTGCACTACATCGCGGTGAACGGCCGTACCGGCGAAACCATGGGCAGCGTGCCCGTGCAGCAATGGAAGATGCTGCTGGCGGCACTGGCCACCGGCACCGTCATTGAAGCCCTCGCAATTGCCTTCCTGGTGGCATCGACATGAGCGACGACAGTGGCCTCTGGCTGTTGGCGGCAGGTCCGGCCGGCGCAACCGCGCTGTACTGGGCGCTGTACCGCTATTACCGCAACACCGACAAATCGCACTCCTTCGAGCACGAGACCGCCATCGAGGCCAAGCCGGTCACCGGCTCGGACCAGCAGGTAGGCCGGGTTACCGGCACCGAGGAAAAGCGTATCCGCGGTGACAATGTGTATGAGTACCGGAAACGGGTGGTCAGGGTAAAGCCCGACCCGTAGCGCCAGGCCCTGCCTGGCTGCGGGTAGTGCCGGCCGCTGGCCGGCATTCCTTCGGTTCCTGGGTGCCAAGTGGGAGCCGGCCAGCGGCCGGCACTACCCTTCGCTGGGCTGCCGCCGCGCACACCCTCACACCGTCTCCCGCCCCACCGGTTCGATACTCGCGCGGTCCACCCTTCCGAGGATGCTGCAATGGCTGCCGTGCTCGCCCGTACCTGCCTGTCCGCGCTGTGCTGCCTGGCCCTGCCCGCCCTGGCCCAGGACGCCTCGTTCGGCTTCGGCGAACAGACCACCCACACCGACCAGACCACGCAATCCAGCAGCACCCAGACCCAGAGCAGTGGCGCGGTGACCACCCAGACCACCACCAGCGGCAGCTCGCAGTCCGGGTCACGCAGCGAAAGCAAAGAGATCGACGTGGGCTTCGGTTTCCACGACGACAACGACGACTGGGGCCGCGACCGCCACCGTGGCGGCCGCGATGTGCGCGACAGCGATCTGTTCGGCAGCTGGACGCTGGGCCAGGAGAACGGCAACACCTGCTCCATCGAGCTGAAGAACATCGAGTGGTTCGGCGGCTACAGTGCCTACGTGCCCGCCGGCTGCCCGGATGGCTTCTTCTCGGCCAACCGTTGGGTACTGTCGGGCAACCAGCTGCTGCTCACCGACACCAGCAACACTGTGTTCGGGCGCTTCCGCGCGTCAGGCGGCGGGCGATGGACGGGCTACCGTGAATCGGATGGGGCGCGTTTGTACCTCAATCCCAAGGGGCACTGATCGCGCCGTGCACGCAATGGGCACGCGCTGATCGGGAAGATCAGGCGTCCGCCCCGCCCCGCCGCCGAAATGTCCGCTCCCACCGGTTCCCGTCTGGTCATCTATGCCGCCCTCGCGGGCAACCTGGCCATTGCCATCGCAAAGTTCATCGCTGCCGGCATCTCCGGCAGCTCGGCCATGCTCAGCGAGGGCGTGCATTCGCTGGTCGACACATTGAATGAACTCCTGCTGCTGTACGGGCTGCGCCGTGCCGGCAAGGCGCCAGACCCGGTACATCCATTCGGCTATGGCCGCGAGCTGTACTTCTGGAGCTTCATCGTCGCCCTGCTGGTGTTCGCCGCTGGCGCCGGCGTCTCGGCGTACGAGGGCATCCAGCACATCCGCCGGCCGGAGCCGGCTACCAACCACGCGTTGAGCTACAGCGTGCTGGGCATTTCCATCCTGTTCGAGGGGGCCTCCTGGTGGGTGGCGCTGCGCGAGTTCCGGCGTACCAAAGGCAGACTGGGCTACTTCGAAGCCTTCCGCCGCAGCAAGGATCCTTCCACCTTCACCGTACTGCTGGAAGACAGCGCTGCGTTGCTCGGGCTGGGCTTCGCGTTGATCGGCCTGGTGGCCGCGCAGGTGCTGGATATGCCGGTGCTTGATGGTGTGGCGTCGCTGTGCATCGCCGGCGTGCTGGCCGCAACCGCCTTCCTCCTGGCCCGTGAAACCAAGGGCTTGCTGGTTGGAGAGCCTGCCCACCCTGCGGTGGCCGAGCGGATCATGGCGGTGGCCGAAACCGATCCGGACCTGCGTCGCGCGAACGGCGTGACCACCATGCAGATGGGACCGGAACAGGTCGTGGCCATGCTCAGCGCCGAGTTCGAGGACGATCGGCAGACCCCACAGATTGAAGCCTGCATCACCCGCATCGAAACGGCGGTAAAGCGCGAGTATCCGGAGCTGGTGGCACTGTTCATCAAGCCGCAGACGCCCGAGGTCTACGCCGCCCGGCGCGCCACGCTGGCGGCACCGTCCGCGCCGGAATGACGCTGCGTCTGCGCCCGTTTCACCAGTCCAATGCCACAGTGCCACCAACATCTGCCCGAGCCTGCCTCTACCGTGCCGGATTGGTTGCCCGCCTCTCTTCAGATCCTCCCGCGCAGCTTCTACCGGCGCCCGCCCGTCGAGGTTGCGCCCGAGCTGCTCAACAAACTTCTGGTCCGTGACGATGGCCGAACGGGTCGCATCGTTGAAGTCGAAGCGTACGCGGGCAGCGTCGATCCGGCGGCGCACTCCTATCGCGGGCAGACGCCGCGCACGGCCAGCATGTTCGGTGAGGCCGGCCACCTGTATGTCTACTTCACCTACGGCATGCACTGGGGCAGCAACGTGGTCTGCGGAGAGGTCGGTGAAGGCGTGGCGGTGCTGCTGCGGGCCGTCGAGCCGCTGGCGGGCCTTGAGCGCATGCACGAGTTGCGCCCCGCCGCGCGCCGGGACCACGATCTGGCCAGCGGCCCCGGCAAGCTCTCGCAGGCATTCGGGCTGGACCGCAGTTTCGACGGCGCCGACCTGGTGACTGGCAGTCATGGCATCGCGATCGCAAGCGATGGGACCCCGCCTCCGTCCGACCCGGTAATTGGTCCACGCATCGGCATCACCCGCGCTGTCGATTTCCCTTGGCGCTGGCACATCCGTGACAATCGTCACGTATCGATTCAGCCACGGCGTACTCCCGCCCCTGCGAGGAAACGATGATGACCCCGCTCGACAAACCACTGCGACGCGAACTGGACATCGATGGCCGGCCCCATACCCTCACTGTGGACCCCGAAGGCCTCAAGCTGGTCGAAAAGGGGCGACGCAAGGGCATCACGCTACGCTGGCAGGACCTGGTATCCGGCGATGCCGCACTGGCCACCGCCCTGCAGGCATCGCTCCAGCAACACTGAGCGGGCGCGGCCACCTCACATCGGCATCACTCCGCCATGGCGATACATAACGCCGTGCGCACTAGCGTAGCGCCAGCCAGCCGCCGCAACCGCCCTCGCCACCCAGCCCTGAAAAGCGCCATGGACGAAGCCGAACGTCTGCTCGAAATCGACCGACTGCACCTGCTGGATACGCCCCCCGAGCCGGTGTTCGATGCGATCGTCGCCGCCGCCCGTGCCGCGACCGGCATGACCATGGGACTGATCACCGTGGTGGCCGAAGACCGGCAGTGGTTCAAGGCCAATATCGGGCTGGAGGGCGTCACCGGAACGGCCCGCGAGATCTCCTTCTGCACGCATGCGATCCGCCACGACGAGCTGTTCGAGATACCCGACGCGCGCCAGGACCCTCGCTTCTCGACCAATCCCCTGGTGACCGCCGGGCCGCGCATCCGGCACTACGCCGGCATCCCGCTGGGCTCGGCCCATGGTGCACGCATTGGCACGCTGTGCCTGCTCGACCCGATGCCCGGCGTGCTGTCCCCCTCCCAGCGCGAACTGATGGTGCATCTGGCACGGGTCACCACCCAGGTGCTGGAACAGCGCAGTACCCTGATGGCGCAGGTTGGCCAGGCGAAAGCGCTGCATCGCGAGCTGAAACGCAGCGAAGACTTCCTGGAGCGGACCAACCGCGCCGCCCGGGTGGGCGGCTGGGAGATGGACCTGGTCACCAACGAAGTGCGCTGGACCCGCGAGACCAAGCAGCTGCACGGCGTGCGCAGCAACTTTGAACCGACGCTCGACACCGCGCTGTCCTTCTATCGCGAAGACAGCCGCAACATCATCCGCGCGGCAGTGCAGCGTTGCATCGACGAAGGCACGTCCTGGGAGGTGCAGCTGCCAATGACCACCGCCGACGGGCGCGCGATCTGGACCCGGGTGGTCGGCAGCCGGCAACAGGTCGACGGCCATCCGCGCCTGGTCGGGGCGATCCAGGACATCACGGACGAGCGAGCCGCGCTCGACGCGCTGGAAGCGAGCGAGACCCGCTACCGGCGACTGTTCCACTACAGCCTGGGCCTGATCTGCACCCACACGCTGGACGGGACATTGACCTCGGTGAATCCCGCGGCGGTGCAGTCGCTGGGCTTTGAGGAAAGCCAGATGGTCGGGCGCAGCCTGTGCGACCTGATGCCACCGGAAAAACGCGAGGGCTTCAAGGCCTACCTCGCTCGGATCCAGGCAAACCACACCGACGCTGGCGTGATCGAGCTGATCGCCGCCGACGGTACGCGCCACTACTGGGCGTACCACAACGTGCTCGACAGCGAGGCCAGCCCGCCCTACGTGCTGGGGCATGCACAGGACGTCACCGCGCTGAGGATGCAGGAGCAGCAGCTGCGCGAAATGTCCTTCAAGGATCCGCTCACGCAGTGCTACAACCGGCGTTACCTGCACCGGCTGGATGAACTGATTGATGAGCGCTGGGCCTGCGTGATGTTCGATCTGGACCACTTCAAGCACATCAACGACACCCAGGGCCACCGCCGCGGCGACGCCGTCCTGGTCGAGTTCGCCACCTTCCTGCGCTCGCCGCTGGGCAAGGAGGAGACGGTGGTGCGGCTGGGCGGCGACGAATTCATGGTGGTACTGGTCGCGCCCGCGGATGGCCGGTTGAGCGAACTGGAGCACTGGTACCGGGACCACGCTGCGCTGTCGCCCAGCGCTTTCTCGATGGGTGCAGCCATCAACACGGCCGGTGAGCCCGTGGCCGACACCATCCAGAAGGCGGACAGCCGCCTCTACCGGACCCGCGCGCGCGTGCGCCGCGAGCGGCGCGAAGGCCCTGCCGCGCGTTGATCACGCCGCCCGCACCGTCACCCACGTCGGCGCGTGGTCGCTGGCCTTCTCCTGCAGACGCACCCAACGGTCGACGCCAGCGTCCTTCAGTCGCTCCGCCAGTACGGGATTCAGCAGAAGATGATCGATGCGCAGCCCACGGTCGCGCTCGGCATGTTGGCGGAAATAGTCCCAGAAGGTGTAGATCGTGGCGTCGCCGTGCACCTTCCGCAGCGCATCGGTCCAGCCCTGCGCGAGCAGCCGCTCGAAGGCATCGCGAACCTCGGGCTGGAACAGCGCATCGCGCCGCCAGGCCTTGGGATCATAGACATCGGCGTCTGTGGGAATCACGTTGAAATCACCCAGCAGCAGCGCCGGGTGCGGCAGCTCGACCAGGCTGCGTGCATGCCGGATCAGGCGTTCCATCCAGCGCAGCTTGTAGTCGAACCTGGGTCCGGGCTGCGGGTTGCCGTTGGGCAGGTAGAGGGCACCCACGATGACGCCGTGCACCGCCGCCTCCAGGTAGCGACTCTGCGTATCCTTGGGTTCGCCCGGCAATCGGCGGCGGCTCTCGACCGGCATGGTCCCCCGGGCCAGCAGCGCCACGCCGTTCCAGCGCGCCTCACCTTGCCAGAGCGCACCGTACCCAGCCTCCTCCAATGACGCAGCCGGAAACGCCGCGTCGGTCGCCTTCAGTTCCTGCAGGGCAACCACGTCCGGCGATTCCCTGTGCAGCCAGTCCAGCAGCTGTGGCAGGCGCGTGCCGATGCCGTTGACGTTGAACGTGGCAATACGAAGCGTCTTGCGTCGGGCCATGCAGGAAGCCTCCTCGGTGCCGGGAATGAGCATTCACTCTGCGCGCCCGGGCATGCACGAGCCGTGGATGCCACGTCATGATGCGGTGCCATTCGTTTCACGAACCGCTGCCACGCGCGACAGCAGGCTGGTCACCCGTGAACAGTGCCGGAGAAGCCCATGGCGGTGCGTCCACTGCGCGCCATCTACCAGATCGACCCCTACCTGTTCCGCGACAGCGACGGCCGCGGCTGGGGCACGCTGGATGGCATCACGGAAAAGCTGGACTACCTGCAGTGGCTTGGCATCAGCCATGTCTGGCTGCTGCCGTTCTACTGCAACGCCGGCCGCGATGGTGGCTACGATGTCACCGATCACTACCGTATCGATCCACGCCTGGGCGACGAGGCCGCGTTCCAGCGCCTGGTCGATGCCGCCGACGCACGTGGCATCGGCATCATCGTCGAACTGGTGATGCAGCACACCGCCGCCGCGCACCCGTGGTTCATCGCCGCGCAGCACGGTGACCCGGCCTGGCGCCGCTGGTACCTGTGGAGCGACCACATGCCTGACGACGGCCTGCAGCCGATGTTCCCGCCGATCGAGGCCTCTGTCTGGACCTGGGATGCCGAGGCCGGCGCGTTCAACCGGCACATGTTCTACCGGCACGAGCCAGACCTCGACCTGGCCCATGCGCCGGTACGCGAGGAACTGCTGCAGGTAATGACGTTCTGGCTGCAGCGCGGCGTGGCCGGCTTCCGCGTCGACGCGGTCCCGTACATGGTCGAGCGCGCGCGCCACGCGGACCCGCGCGACGACGGGCTGTGGCTGCTGGAGGCGATGCGCGCGACGGCAGACGCACAGCAGCCAGGGCTGCCGTTGATCGGCGAAGCGGATGTCCGCGCGTCCCACTACGGTGACTTCCTGTGCCACGGGCGGCGGCTTTCGCACCTGCTGGATTTCCACCTCAACAATCATTTCTTCCTGGCACTGGCACGCGGCGATGCCAGCGAAGTGGCGCGGGTCATGGCCGAGTACGGCCCGCACGCGCCGCCGGACACACGCATTGCCTGGCTGCGCAACAATGATGAACTGGACCTGGAGCAGCTGGAGCCGGATGAGCGCGAAGCGGTGATGGAACGCTTCGCTCCTGAGCGTGGCATGCGCATCTATGGCCGTGGCATCCGCCGCCGGCTGGCACCGATGCTGGACGGCGACATCGCATGGCAGGCCATGGCCTGGGCGGCGCTGCTGTCGCTGGGCCAGGTGCCGGTGATCCGCTATGGCGAAGAGATCGGCCTCGGTGATTGCCTGGAGCTGCCCGAACGCAATGCCGTGCGCATGCCGATGCACTGGCATAACGGCCCAGGGGCTGGGTTCACCGACGAACCGCGGCATGCCTGGCGCGCGCCACCGTCGGACGGCCCCTACGGTTACCGCACGGTGAATGTCGAGGCGCAACGCGCGATGCCGGACTCACTGCTGCTGCGGGTGCGCGAGCTGCTGCAGCAACGCAATGCCCATCCCGTGCTGCAGCAGGGGCCACACACGCTCGACCCACCCTCACCCGCGCTGCTGATGCTCCGCTTCGGTGAGGCACCCCATCAGGCACTGGCACTGATCAACTTCGGCGACAACCCGGTTGAGGTGGACGTACCCCTGCACGGCCCGCTGCACACGCTGGTGGGCCACGGCGCCAAACTGCAGGGTCGCCGCTGTTACCTGCAGGGCCATGGCTATGCATGGCTGGCTGCCGAGGGTGCCTGAGTGCGCAGCGCAGGCAGTACGTGTTCGGCGAAGTCGTCGATGAAGCGTTCCTGCTCGCGGTTTACGTTGTGCAGGTAGATGCGATCGAACCCCAGGGACTGCAGCTCCTGCAGCCAGGCCCGATGCTGGCCCAGGTCTGCCGAGACATGCACGTGCTCACGCACCACCTCGGCGCTGACCGATCGGGCCTGTGCTTCGAACTGTTCGGGCTGGTCCAGGCCTTCAGCCAGTTCCGGCGGCAGCACGTTGGCGCTCCACTGCTCCATCGCACCTTCCAGCGCCGCCTGTTCGGCGCGCGCGTAGGAGAGCTTGGCCTGCAGGTACATCGGCTTGCCCCTGCCACCGCCGCCCTCGAACGCCGCCACCACACGCCGCAACTGCGCCAGTGGCTGGCTGATGGTGATCAGGCCATCGGCCCAGCCCCCCATCCAGCGTGCGGTTTCCTCGGTGACGGCCGCACCCAGCAGCGGCAGGGGAAGCGCCGGGCGACTGTAGAGCCGTGCCTGGCGCACCCGGAAGCCACCGTCGTGGTCGACCTGCTCGCCGCCCCACAGCCGCCGCATCACCTCGGCCGCATCGCGCAATGCCTTCTGCCGCTCGCGCTTGGCTGGCCACGGCTGGCCGGTGATGCGCTCGTTCAGGGCCTCGCCGGTACCCAGCGCCAGCCAGATCCGGCCCGGCGCCAACTGCTCCAGCGTCGCCGCTGCCTGTGCCACCAATGCCGGGTGCTGGCGCAGCATCGGGCAGGTCACCATGCCCAGGGTCAATGCGCTCTGCACCGCCAGCGCGCCGGCCCATACCCAGCTGTGGCCGGACTGCCCTTGCGCGGTCGTCCACGGGTGGAAATGGTCCGAGCACATCAAAGCCTCGAATCCCGCCTGTTCGGCGCGCAGCGCCAGGCCCAGCAAGGTGGCGGGCGGGAACTGCTCATGCGATGCGTGGTAGCCGATGGTCATCACGGATTCCGTGCGGGGACTGGACACGATGGCAACACCCCTCCAGCTAAAACGGCGTCATGGAAACGAACACTTCCTGCATCGGGCATCGACGCTGGGCTATCGCCGAAGGCTACATTCCAGCCTGGAGCAACGGCCCGTCGCCGGAGATGCAGAGTCACGAAACCTGCTGCGTCCTCAATGCGGGCAACGAGGACGCGCATGTCACGCTGACCCTCTACTTCGAGGACCGCGATCCTGTCGGTCCCTACCGGATCACCGTGCCAGCACGACGCACCTGCCACCTGCGCTTCAACGACCTGCAGGATCCGGCGCCGGTACCACGCGGCACCGGCTTCGCCACCCTCATCGAATCCGACCAGCCGATCATCGTGCAGCACACGCGGCTGGATTCACGGCAGCCGGCCAACAGCATCATGACCACGATCGCCCATCCGTTGTGAAGCACCGTGCGCAGTCGTCCACGCTGCCACGACACCGCGCCCTCCGGCCGTTTACCCGCGCCGAGCGAGACTGCCGCCAGGTTCCCTTTCGGAGAGTGACGATGGCCCTGCCCGACTACCCACGTCCGCCCTTCCCGGCGCAGCAGCAATCCTTCCCCGGCAAGACCGCGCAGATGCAGCCGCGGCCCGACCACGGCGAGGACAGCTACCGCGGCCATGGCCTGCTGCGGGGCAAGAAGGCACTGATCACCGGCGGTGACAGCGGCATCGGCGCAGCGGTGGCCATCGCTTTCGCGCGCGAGGGTGCCGACGTCGCCATCGCCTTTCTTGATGGCGAGCAGGACGACGCCCGCCATGTGCAGCAGCAGATCGAACAGGCCGGGCGCAAGGCCGTGCTGGTACCCTGTGACATCAGCGACCCGGCGCAGGCGCGCTCGCTCGTCGACCGCGTGGCCAGCGAGCTGGACGGTCTCGACATCCTGGTCAACAACGCGGCCTACCAGCGCTACTACGAGCACTTCGACGACATCACCCTGGATGACTGGAAGCGGACGTTCGATACCAATGTCCATGCCGTGTTCAATCTGACGCGGTTGTGCGTGCCACACCTGCGCGGTGGCGGCGCGATCATCAACACCGCATCGGTCAATTCGAAGCGACCGACCCCGAACATCCTTCCGTACTCTGCGACCAAGGGCGCCGTCGCCAACCTGACGCTGGGGCTGGCGGGCCTGCTGGCCGAGCACCAGATACGCGTCAACGCCGTGCTGCCCGGCCCGATCTGGACACCGTTCATTCCGGCAGGCATGGCCGCCGAAGAGGTCGAGCAATTCGGCTCGCAGACGCCGTTCGGCCGACCCGGGCAGCCCGCGGAACTGGCCTCGGCCTACGTGATGCTGGCTTCGGACAGCGCCAGTTATACCTCCGGTGCCTTGCTGACCATCTCCGGCGGCGCGGCAACGCTGTGACCGCCCATGGCCGGACTGCCTGCCTGGATCGCGGATTGGCTGCTGGTGGTGGTACCGGTGGCCGAGGTGCTGGTCATTCTCGGGGTGGCCTGGCTGATGGTGCGTGCACTGGCGTGGCTGCTCGTGCAGGCCCGGCAGCGCGGCAGGCTGGCTCCAGAGCTTCATGTGGGCCTGCGCCGCGGCGGTGCATTGCTGCTGTATCTGGCGGCCGCGCTGCTGATACTGGAGCGGCTGGGCGTTTCGCGCTCGGTGCTGTGGACCGCGCTGACCGGGTTCATGGCGGTCGGTGCGGTGGCGTTCTTTGCCGCGTGGAGCGTGTTGTCCAACCTGTTCTGTTCGTTCCTGATCGTGGCTACGCGCCCGTTCCGCATCAACGACACGATCGAAGTGCTGGAAAGCGTGGACAAGCCGGGCCTGTGCGGCCAGGTGGTGGACATCAACCTGATCTACACCACGCTGAGTGACCGTGGCGAAGGCGCGCGCGGTTGCCTGCTGCGCGTGCCCAACTCGTTGTTCTTCCAGCGCATCACCCGGCACTGGGGTGACAGCGGCTATGCGCAGCTACCAGGAAGCGTGGCGATCAAAGGCAAGGCGCGCTGAGTCGCTGTAGCGCCGAGCCCATGCTCGGCTCGCTGCGCGCGGCGCAGGGCGCATCGCGGTCTGAACGGAGAGCAGCCGAGCGTGGGTTCGGCTTTACACGTGCCATAGCAGGCGAGCCTACTCCGCCGCCAATGCCTCGATCGGGTCCAGCTGCGCGGCATTGCGGGCCGGGAAGTAGCCGAAACCCAGCCCGATTGCAGACGAACATGCCAGCGCGGCGAGCACCGGCCCAGGCGTGAACAGGAACGGCACGCCCAGTGACAGCAGACTGGACAAGGCCCCCACGCCCAACGCGGACAACACGCCCAGCACCCCACCGAACAGGCAGATCAGCACGGCCTCGATCAGGAACTGGCGCAGGATGTCGCCCTGCCGGGCCCCCACTGCCAACCGCACGCCGATCTCGCGCACGCGCTCCTTCACCGACACCAGCATGATGTTCATCACGCCCACGCCGCCAACCACCAGCGCCACCGCCGCGATCGCCGAAACCAGCGCCGCCATGGTCTGGCTGGATTTCATCACCGCCTTGCGGATCTGGTCCGAGTTGTAGATGAAGAAATCGCGACGACCATGCAGGCGCTCCAGCTCGGCGCCCAGCGAGGCCTCGGCGGCATTGGTGGGTACGTTGTCGCGTACGCGCACGGTGATGCTCTCCAGGCGCTGGCTGCCCAGCAGCCGGGAGGCAGCCGACGTATAGGGAACGTAGACGGTTGGCGTGGCCCCACCGGCGAATGCATTGGCACCCACCACGCCGATCACCTCGACCGGCATGCCGCCCAGCAGCACCGTGCTGCCGATGGGGTTGCCAGTGAACAGTGCCTTCGCTGCCTTCTGGTCGACCACGCCCACTGCCCTATGCGCCTCCACCTCGGCATCGGTGAAGAACCGGCCGGCCCTCAGGCGCAGCCCGCGCACGCGCGGCAGATCGGCACCGGCCCCCAGTACCTGCGTATTGGCTCGTCGGCCGCCCTGCAGTGCTGCTACCGAACCGCTGAGGTTGGGGCTGACACTGTCCACGTAACTCAGGGCGGCCAGGTGATCGGCATCGCCTACCACCAGCGTTTCGATCTCCGCCGAGCGCGGGTCACCGAAATCGGCGCCCGGGAAGATCTCCAGCGTGCTGGCGCCCAGCTCGTTTATCTGCGCCTCGACCTGCGCCTGCGCGCCTTTGCCCAGCGCAACCACGGTCACGACCGCGGCCACGCCGATGATGATGCCGAGCATGGTCAGCAGGGTGCGCAGGCGATGGGCCAGCATCGAACGCACTGCCATGCGCGTCGCCTCGCGCACGGCATCGATACGGGCGCGCCGCTCGGTAGCCGCCGTGGGAGTGCGCCCCGGTGCGTCCGCACGCTGCCGCACCAAAGGGCCTCGCTCCTGGCGATCCGCCACCACACGTCCATCGGCGATCTCGATCACCCGTGACGCGTGGGCAGCAATCGCCGCATCATGGGTGACCAGGATCACGGTATGGCCCTGCGCATGCAGGCGCTTGAGCTCGGCCATCACCTGCCTGCCACTGGCATGATCCAGCGCGCCGGTCGGCTCATCGGCCAGCACGATCGCGCCGCCGTTCATCAGCGAGCGTGCGATGGAGACGCGCTGCTGCTGGCCGCCGGACAGCTGGCTGGGCCGGTTCGCGGTCCGCTCGCCCAGGCCGAGCGTTTCCAGCAGCAGGCGGGCACGCGTGGTGCGCGCATCGGCCTCCACCCCGGCATAGACGGCGGGCAAGGCCACGTTCTCGGTGGCACTGAGGTTCTCCATCAGGTTGTAGCGCTGGAAGATGAAGCCGAAGTGCTCGCGGCGCAGGCGCGCCAGCTGGTCAGGCGACATCTGCTCGGTCGCAGCCCCCTCCACGCGGTAGCTGCCTTCGGTCGGCCGATCCAGGCAGCCCAGGATGTTCATCAGCGTGGACTTGCCCGAACCCGAGGGGCCGATGATGGCGATGAACTCGCCGGCATCGATGCGCAGCGAGACCTCCTTCAGCACCACCACCTCGCCGGCGGCCGAGCGATAGGCGCGCGATACGCCCTTCAATTCCAGCAGTGCGTCGGCCATGCTCACATCCCCAGCAGGCTGGTGGGTTCGGCATCGCCACCGCTGGGCGCCTCGCCGACCACCACGTTCTCGCCCGCCTTCAGGCCAGAGAGGATCTGCACGGCGGTGGCGGTGCGCAGGCCGGTGGTCACAGCGCGTTCGCGGGCGCGGCCTTTCGCATCGACTACCCGCACGATTGCGCCGTTGCCGTTCTTGTCGTCGGACTCGCCCAGGGCGGTCAGCGGCACCTGCAGTGCATTGGCCACGCGTGCCAGCTGGATCGTCACTTTCACCGTCATCGAAGGCTTCAGCATCAAGCCCGGATTGGCCACGTCGAACAGCCCCGCGTAGTACACCGCTTTCGGCGTCTGCGCCGATCCGCCGCTGTTGCCGCTGGCCGCGTCGGCAATCGACGACGGCGCTGGCTCAAGCTGCTGCAGGTGCGATTCATAGCGGCGCCCGCTCGGTCCCAGCGTCGAGAACCACAACGGTTGGCCGGGTGCGATCAGTTCCACGTCAGCCTCGGCGATCTCGGCGCGCACCGTCATCGTGTCCATCTGTGCCAGCATCACGATGGTCGGCGTGGTCTGCATCGAGTTCAGCGTCTGCCCCGCCTTGGTGACGATGGCCACGATGTAGCCCTCGGACGGCGACACGATACGGGTGTAGCCCAGGTTGATGCGGGCGGTTTCCACCTGGGTCACCGCCTGGTCGATCTGCGCCTGCAACGCAGCGGCATCCGCGCGCGCCGCATCGCGCGCCACACGTGCCGCTTCGAAGCCTTCCTGCGAGACCAGCCGCGACGCCACCAGCTGCGACTGGCGATCGTACATGCGAAGGGCCTGGCGGTAGCGCGCCTGGCTGGCCGCATGTTGCGCACGCAGCGCGTTGGCGGCGGCTTCGGCACTGCGCAGGGCAATGCGCTGCGGTTGTGAATCCACTTCGGCAATCAGGTCGCCGGCCTGCACGTGCTGGCCCAGCACCACATGCAGGCGCGTGACCTGCCCGGAGACCTGCGCGCCCACGGCCACCAGTTCTTTCGGATTGACCCGACCGACCGCCTGCACGGTCTTTTCCAGACGGGCGACCCTTGCCGGTGCGGTGATCAACGCGGCATCCTCGCCATCGGCAAACGCCCACCAGCAACCGCCGCCGGCAAGAACGGCCAGCGTTGCGGCAATGATCCAGGTCCTGCGGTTGTTCATCGAAACTTCCGGGGGTGCGTGCAGTCGCCCGGTGCGACCGCCAGGGCCGCAGTCTGGAAGCCCCAGGTGGATGTTTCTTGGAGCGGCTGTGGAGATTGGATGGAGACGCGACCGCCGTTCAGGCACCGCGTCGGCGGCTGAATCCATGGCGCGGCTCCACGCAATCTCGACACAATCTCGACCAAGTCTCCATCAACGGTCGCTAGCCTCGGCGGCCTCGCCGACTGCCAGCCTGCCGTGCCCCTTTCCTACCCGGACCTGCCACCCCTCGATGTGCGCCGTGCCTACTTGGCGTGGTGTGCGCCATCGCCGTGGTTGATCGCACTGGTGCTGGCATCGACCAGCACATGGATGTGGGTCGCACCGTATCCGCTACTGCCGTTGCTGGCCGGCTTCGGGGCCGCCGCCCTGCTGGGGTTCCGCAGTGACGGGCCCGGACGCACCCGCCGCTCCGGGTCGCTCGCATCGCTGGCCTTGATCGGCCTGGCGTTCTGGTCGGCAACACCTCCGGCCGCCAACGTCAACCTGCATCTGCTGCTTGCGCCCGCCACCGCCGTGGTCGCCGCCCTGCTGGCAGTGCGCCTGCGCGCCATCGTGGGCATGGCCTCGCGGCTGCAGGCCCGGGTGAACGCCACCCCCATGGCCTCGCGCTGGAACGCGCTGCCTGCCGCGGTGTCTACCCTGACGCTGCAGCAGCTGCGCGGCGCGGGTTCGGTGGACCCCAGCCTGCAGCGCTCGCTGGTGCTGGCCACGCTGGCCTGGGCGGCCAACGAAGAGGCGCAGGCCAGGGAACGCCGACGATGACCCCGTCCCTGTCCCGCCCTGCCCGCCCTTGGCCTCGAACCTGCCGCTCGCAATGAAACACCAACTCCGTAACCGACAGCCGCCCTTGGTGCTGATTGCCGAAGATGAGGGCGAGATCGCCGACATCCTCGGTGCCTACCTGGCCCGTTCGGGCCTGCGCAGCGCACGCGCCGCCGACGGTGAGGCGGCGCTTGCCAGCCACCGCCAGCTGCGCCCGGACCTGGTGCTGCTGGATGTGCAGATGCCCAAGCTGGATGGCTGGCAGGTGCTGAGCGAACTGCGGCGTCGCGGCAACACGCCGGTGATCATGCTCACCGCGCTCGACCAGGACGTGGACAAGCTGACCGGCCTGCGCGTGGGCGCTGACGACTACGTGGCCAAACCATTCAATCCCGCTGAGATCGTTGCGCGCATCCAGGCCGTGCTGCGCCGCAGTGCCCGCAGCGTGGCCGAAGAACCCACCGGGCTGATCCGCCAGGGCCCATTCGAGATCGACCTGCGCAGCCACGAAGTGACGGTCCGCAACGGCGAGCAGGTGCACGCACTGAACTTCACCCTCACCGAATTCCGGCTGTTGGTGCACATGGCGCGCGCGCCGCGCCAGGTGCATGCGCGGGTGGACCTGCTGCACGCCTGCCTGCCCGAGGGCGATGCGCAGGAGCGCACCGTCGACAGCCATGTCAGCAAGCTGCGGCGCAAGCTCGAGGATGTCGGCGTGATCGGCATTCCCGCCACCATCCGTGGCGTCGGCTACCGCTTCCTGGACTGAATGATGAACCCCAAAGGCAAGAGCATCGGCCGCCAGATCAGCCTGTCGATCACCGTGGCCTCGCTGTGTTCGACGGTGCTGTCGATCAGCGGCTTCTACCTGTTCTACTACCTGCTGGAGGTGTTCTATCCGCGCTGGTATGACGAGCCGAAGTCCATGATGCCCTCCGGGCTGGAGTGGCTGTGGATCGGCCTGACCGCCACCGTGGTGGTGGCGTTGGCCACCCTGATCGCGTCTCGCCTGACCCGGCGCATCATCACCCCGTTGAATTCGGTGGCCGCAAGCCTGCGTCGCGTGGCCAGCGGTGACCTGGAGGCGCGCGCACGCGGCGGCGACACCTCGATGGCCGAGGCCGCCACGCTGGTCAACGACTTCAATTCCATGGCCGAGCGGCTCAGCCGGATGTCCGAGAACCGCGTGTTCTGGAACGCGGCCATCGCACACGAACTGCGCACGCCGATGACCATCCTGCGTGGCCGCCTGCAAGGCATCGCCGAAGGTGTATTCGAGCCGGGCCCCGAGCAGTTCAACAGCATGCTCACCCAGCTGGAGGGCCTGACCCGCATCATCGAGGACCTGCGCGTGGTCAGCCTGGCCGAGAGTGGCCACCTGGATCTGCGCCTGCAACGCAGCGACGTCAGCGTGCAGGTGGCGGCGGTGGTGGAGGCGATGTCCGAGGCGCTGACCGAAAGTGGCTTCTCGGTGAGCCTGGACGCGCGGCCGTCGCTGGCGGACTGCGATCCGGCCCGCATCCGCCAGGCGGTGCTGGCATTGCTGGAGAACGCCCGTCGCCATGCCATCCCCTGCCCGCTGCGGGTGCGCGTCACCCTCGCTGAGGGGCACTGCGCGGTGGCCGTGGAAGATGGTGGCCCCGGCGTGCCGGACGACCTGCGCGACAGCATTTTCGAAGCCTTCCAGCGCACCGATGTGTCGCGCTCACGGCAGAGTGGGGGCTCAGGTCTCGGCCTGGCGGTCGTGCGTGCGATTGCCGTGGCACATCACGGAACGGCGCAGTGCCGAGCTACCGAGCGTGGCGGCAGTTCGTTCGAGATCCGCTGGCCGGTGCACGTGCGCCGTTGAGGCGGTAGACGCTGCCCTGGTAGCGGCCCACCTTGGTGGGCACCACGCGCGTGGCTGAACGCCGCCGATTTCTCCACGCAATCTCCATCATCCCTCCATGCCCGCTCCAAAGGGCTGCAGATACTGGGCGCGACCCGGCAGATGGCAGGCATCCGTCCCCTGCCCTGTCCCCGAACCCCCCAGGCATCCCATGAAACACCCCCACGATCCAACGGCCGCCGCCGGCAGCATCGGCCAGCAGAATGCGGCCGCCACGCTCAAGGCGATCCTGCGCACCTACCCCTGGCAGCTGACCGGCACGTTCTCGCTGGTGGCGCTGGAGAACACCCTGCTGCTGGCCTATCCGTTGTTCGCAGGCTTCGCGGTAGACGCGATCATCAGCGGCAACATCGGCCATGCCATCTCCTATGCCGGCGTGGTATTGCTGTTCTGGCTGGTGGGTGCCGCCCGTCGGGCGGTGGATACGCGCACCTTCACCCGCATCTATGCCGATCTGGCAGTGAGCGTGGTGCAGGCGCAGCGCCGGTTGGGCCAGGCGACGTCCACTTCGGCGGCACGCGTGGTGCTGGCCCGCGAGTTCGTCGACTTCTTTGAAAAGCACGTGCCGATCATCGCCACCGCGCTGGCATCGATGTTCGGTGCAGTGGCCATGCTGCTGGCGATCGAGCCGATGGTCGGTGCCGCTGGCCTGGCCACCCTGCTCGGCGCCCTGCTGGTGCTGCCCTCGTTCGCACGCCGCAACGAGCAGTTGCACGGCCGACTGAACAACCGCCTGGAACACGAAATCCGGCTGGTCGACCGGGTCAGCCCCTGGGTGCTGCGCCGCCACTACACCACGCTGTCGCGCCTGCGCATCCTGCTGTCCGACCGCGAGGCCGGCGCCTATGTGGTGATCGGCCTGGCTGCCGCGGCATTGTTCGCGCTGACCATCGGTCGCCTTGCCACCAGTGAAGGCGTTACACCGGGCCACGTCTACGCGGTGATGACCTACCTGTGGACCTTCGTCGGCAGCCTGGACGATGCACCGTCAATGGTGGATCAGCTTGCGCGGCTGAAGGATATCGGCCGCCGCGTCAGCCCCGGCATGGACGATGCGGACCACAAGGGCGCCGCTTGACCGGTCGCTGCCCACCCTGGTGGGCACCGACGGAAGCCAGCGCCAACCCAGGTTGGCGGCTACCAGGCCTGAGCAGTGTTGCCCTGGTAGCTGCCCACCCTGGTGGGCACCGACGGAAGCCAGCGCCAACCACGGTTGGCGGCTACCGGGATCGATAGATACCCATGCGCCGCTTGGCGCTACAGGAACTCCGCCATGCGCTGCAGCTCGTCGTCCAGCGCGCCACGAAATACCTTGTCGCGGGCCAGCGACTTGCCGGCATAGCCCACGCTCGACACCAACTCACCCTCGCGCACGCTCAAGTTGGCCCAGCCCACCACCTGCTCATGCCACAACACCGGCAGTGCGTAGTAGCCGTACTGGCGTTTCGGTGCAGGCGTGTAGGCCTCGAACTTGTACACCCAATCCCACAACAGCTCGAAGCGGCGGCGGTCCCACACCACCGGGTCGAACGGCGCCAGCAGGCGCACCTGTTCGTCCGGCGCATGGCGGCGCGAGCGCGGATTTTCGTCTGCCGGCCAGTACCAGGTGGTGCCCTCCAACGTGCAGCTGGCCAGCTGCTGCTTGGCCAGCGCCAATGCCTTGCGGGTCTGCTCGGCCAGGTGCGGCGCGCCATAGCCCAGCAGGCGCACCAGATAGGTCAGGCTGGCCGAAGGCAGCGGCGCGTACTTGCGCACTACCAGATCAATCAGGGCGGCGGCACGTTCGATCTGCGCCTGTTCGCTGGAATCGGGCTCGGCATGATCGGCCACCGCGTAGATGCGCGTACCGCTGTCGCGCCGCTGCACGCGCAGCAGGCCACGGTAGTGCATGCCATCCAGCAGATGCGTACTGGCGTTGCTGGTGCCGCCCCAGTAGTTGGTCACTCGCCCATGCGCGAACGCCTGGTCGACCTCGCGCGGGTGCACGCTGCCACGCTCGCGCACAAAGGCCAGCACGTCGGCCGCACGGCGATGGGTCTCGGCATCCCACTCGCGCTTGGATACCCGTGGGTGCATCAGCGCCAGATGCTCGCGCGGCAGGAAGCCGTAGTTCACCAAGCAATCCTCTTCCACCGGCAGACGCGTGTAGCGGCGCTCAAGATCGCCCGCGCGGTAGTCCTTCACCCGGTGGCGCAAGGTCAGGTCCTGTGCGCGTGCCGGTGCGCGGATCGGGTCGGCCTGCACGAAGCCCAGCCGCCGGATCGCGGTCAGCAGCGTGGTCGGCTTGAACAGGGTGCGCGCGACCGCGTAGCGGCGAAGATCATCGAGAGTAGGCGTGGCAGGCATGGCCGCATTGTAGATCCACGCCATCCGTAGATGGGGCCGTGGCGAACCGTGCAACGGCACCCACGCAAGGCGTGGATCTACCGAAGCCGCGATACCTCCAGCGAACCGATCACCAACGCCCGCATGCCCTGCTTGAACTCGGTGATCACCTGCCCCTCCTCGTCATCCGCAATCGCGTAGATGGTGTCGGCACCGGCGATGCAGTAGAACGCGATCGTGGCCAGCAGCCAGCGCGCCTTGTCCACCGGCAGGCCGAACACCTCGGCCACGTGCGCCTGGTGCGAGGCGATCTTTTCCAGCATCGGCGCGGTCGCCACCGTGCGCCGCAGCAGGTAGGGCGGTAGCCCGGGATGCGCCTTCACCACTTCGCACAGCGACTCCACGAACCCCATCAGATAGGCCTCCAGCCCACCCGGTGCGTCGACCGACGCGCGCGGAATCTGCCAGCGCTGGAACACCGCCTCCGCCACCAGGCGCTTCAACGCCTCCAGGTTCGCCACGCGCTTGTACAGCGCTGCCTGGGTTACCGCCAGTTCGGCGGCTACGTTGGCCATGGTCAGGTTGGGCAGGCCCAGGCGGATGCCGATGTCGGCCAGGCGCTCCGGGGTGATGGTGGGTGGGCGGCCACGGGTCGGCGCCGTTGGATCGGGGTGGGTGCTCATACCCTGCTGAGGGTGCCAGCAAAGGGACCCTCTTGTCCGCTTCGATTGATTTAGTTTACTTTACTCAACTAATTCGGAATGCGTCCGCCGCGCACCCGTAACCGAGCCCATGGCTCACCTCCCGCCAGGTCCCCACCCAGCCAACAACCCTGCGCTGCGCCCTCTCCCCGTGCTTGCCGTCGGCAGCGCGCCAGGCGCGCTCGCGCCTGCGATTCACAGGACTCTGGCATGACCGTTTACAACTTCACTTCTGCGCAGCTTCGCGCTGCGGCCGCATCCTCCGGCCTGATGCATCCGCCGGGCATGCCCATGCGCTACCGGATGTCAGCCCTCGCGCTGGGGCTGCTGGCCTCGTTTGCCGCGCAGGCCGACACCGCACCGTCCACGCTGCCCTCGGTGCAGGTGCAGGAACAGCGCCGGGTCACTGCAGACTATGCGGGCGGCCAGGTGGCCGCCGGCAGCCGCGTCGGCCTGCTCGGTGACAAGGACTTCATGGACACGCCGTTCAGTACGGTCAGCTACACCGAGTCCTTCATCCGCGATCGCCAGGCCAAGGACCTGACCGACGTCATTGCCGCCACCGACCCCACGGTGTTCAGCAACGGCGTCACCGGTGCCTGGAGTGAGAACTACGCGATCCGCGGCTTTGCGTCCAACACCAGCGACACCACGTTCAATGGCCTCAGCGGCATGGCGCCCTACTACCGCACCTCGCCGGAAATGTTCGAGCGCATCGAGGTGCTGAAGGGACCGTCTGCGCTGCTCAACGGCATGCCGCCGGGCGGCTCGGTCGGTGGCAGCGTCAACCTGGTGCCCAAGCGCGCAAGCGAGCAACCGCTGCTGCGGGTCAGTGCCAACTTCGCCTCCGATGCGCAGTTCGGCACTCACGTGGATATGGGCCGTCGCCTCGGCGCCGACAGGCAGTTCGGCATCCGCTTCAACGGTGCCTACCGTGATCGTGACGGCGCCGTCGGCAAGCAGCGCAAGAAGGTACAGCTCGGTTCGCTGGCACTGGACTGGCGCGGCGAACGTATGCGGCTGTCGGCCGATCTTTACAGCGCCGACGACCGCGTTGACGGCCCGGCGCGTGGCGTCGGCCTGGCACCGGGTGTGGCCATTCCACGCCCGCCACGCGGGGATACGCTGATCAACCCGGATTGGGCCTACGTGGACAGCCAGGACAAGGGCGCGATGGTGCGCGGCGAGCTGGATGTCAACGATAGCCTGATGGCCTACCTCGCGTACGGCACCAGCAGGACCGACTACCGCTACAACGGTTCGATCAGCGCGCAGATCCTCAATCCAGCCGGCGACTTCACCACGGTGATCGGCCAGCTCGCCTTCGATATCAAGAAGCAGTCCGCAGATGCCGGCCTGCGCGGTTCGTTCCACACCGGCAGCGTCGGCCACCAGTGGGCCGCCAACGTGACCCACTACCAGCACACCCAGAACGACTACGGTCGCCGCAGCGTACCCGGCTGGGACTGGACCACCAATGTGTACAACCCAGTGTGGGGCCCGGCGGCGCCGTTCATCGCGCCGCACATCTCGCATACCGAGCTGAAGCTGGACAGCCTCGGCTTCGCCGACACCCTCGCCTTCGCCGATGACCGCGTGCAGCTGACGCTGGGCGTGCGCCGCCAGCAGGTGGTCAGCGAGACCTTCAACGTGTCCACGGGTGCACGCACCTCGCGCTACGACGAGAGCGCCACCACGCCGGCAGCGGCCCTGCTGGTGAAAGCCACCGACACGATCGCCCTCTACACCAACTACATCGAAGGCCTCAGCCAGGGCGCCACCGCGCCGATGACCGCCGCCAATGCCGGCGATGTGTTCGCACCGTTCCGCACCAGGCAGAAGGAGCTGGGCCTGAAGCTGGACCTGGGCAGCTCCGCGCACACCTTCAGCGTGTACGAGATCAAGCGACCGAGCAGCTACACCGACCCGGTCACGAATATCTTCTCGTTTGGCGGCGAGCAACGTAATCGCGGCGTGGAATGGGGCTTCTTCGGCGCACCGATGGACGGCGTGCGCCTGCTCGGTGGCGTGGCCTATGTGCAGCCGAAGCTGACCCGCACGGCCGGCGGCGTGAATGAAGGACGCATCGCCACCGCCGTGGCGCAGCGGCAGGCCAAGCTGGGCGTGGAATGGGATGTGCCGACCTTGCAGGGCCTCACCTTGACCGGCAATGCCACGGCGATGTCGAAGCAGTACATCAGTGCCGACAACAACCTGTCCGTGCCGGGGCGGACGTTGTTCGACGTGGGCGCGCGCTACAGCACGACGATCGCAGGACGGCCCCTTGCACTGCGGGCCACGGTAAACAACGTGACCAACAAGGCTTACTGGGGCATGCCGTTGTTGTCGAGCCTGGCGCTGGGTGCACCGAGGACAGTGCTGGTGTCGGCAACCATGGATTTCTGAGCCGGCATGGATCTCCTGTAGAGCCGAGCCTATGCTCGGCTCCGTTTCGTCCGCTGAGCCGAGCATAGGCTCGGCTCTACAGGACGTCGGGCAATCCGCGAACGGCATCCACGCATGGCGTGGATCTACGTGTCATTCCGGATGCAGGCGATAGATGGCGTGGCTGGTCAACGCCAATGCCGCCAGCTTCAGCCCTTCCATTACGCGATCGCCCACGTACTGTTCCGGGCCGCCATTCTGGCGGGCGCGTTCGGCCGCCAGCAGGATCTCCTACACGATACGCAGCCCGGCCAGTGCACCGTCGGCGTCGGCCAACGCCAGGCACCGGCCCGGCAGCTGATGGCGCTCGGGCCAGGGCTGGCCGTCGGCAGCCGCGCCCAACCCGATGCGATGCAGCAGGGCCGTCAGGTTGTTGGGATCGGGCGGGATGTCGTGCCCCTCATCGGCATTGGCCGGGGCGCGCTGATGGGGAAACTCCGATGCGTTCATGGCAGGTCTCCGTGCAAGGCATGCGGGACCACCACCCTTAACAATCAAGGCGGCGGACGGTGCGTGGCTGGAAATCCCGTGAGTCAGTGCTATACCCGGGCGGTGGGCTTGCGCCCACCTCCACGCACCGCCCGCCATGGAACGCGAACGGAATGCCAGCCGACGCCGCGCAAGGCGACGCCGGCTGGCAAGCGTAAACAGCACTTACTCAACGGGGTTTCCAGGCCCCGGCCACCCTTTTTCGGTGGCACCCCATCATGTGCACAACGGGGTGGCAGGCGCCAACAACCCAAGTGCAAAGACAGCAACGTTCACGCAGTGGCCGCATTGTCGCATATCGACAATCGAGCCGAAGATTCAACAACTTGCGCCACGCCAACGGCGGCGTTCCCCACCCGCATCGGCACCACGCGTTCCTTGACCGCATCCGGCTTTCAAGACGCGCGACACGCCAGTTCCGACATTACACAAGCAGATGGGCAATCAACGCCAGCACCGCCAGATGCCCCACGTAGTAGCCGTAGAACAGCCAGCGCCAGCGCGGCAGCTGCCACGGCACCCGCGCGGCCAGCAGCACCACCGGAACGGCCAGCACCGCCCAGCCGTTGTGGTTGGCCCAGCACACCGCCGCAAGCGCGACCAGCAGCGGCCACCACGCCCGATGCCGGAACGCGATCCAGGCCAGCAGCACGGCGCCAACGCCGGCCCACTGGTAGTCCACGAACATCGGCAGCACACCGGCAGCCAGCAACAGCAGCACAGGCCGATTGTTCGCAAGCGCATGCACGGCCACCGCCGCCAAAGTGAAGGTGAGCAGGATGTTGAGCGGCAGCCAGGAACCGAACGCAAAGGCGTGCAACGGCTGCGCGATCAGCCCCCATAGCGCGAGCCGGCGGATCGATTTGCGCAGGTCGGCGCCCGCCTGGGCCAGGTTGCAGGCCATCACCAGCGCGAACAGCGGGAAGGCGATACGCCCCAGTTCGCTGACCACCGGCACGTAGCCCCCGAACACCACCTTGGCCATGTGGTCGCCGGTCATGGCCAACAGCGCGATCCACTTCAGCAGCTCCCGCGCGCCGCTGCCGAGGGTGAGGTTGAACGTGGACGTCCCGGTCGTGGTCGCTTGCATCGCGGAAGCTTATGCGCATCGGCCAGCGCATTTCCAGCGCCGCGCAGGAGCCCGCTGCTGCAAGCCGCCGGTGGCGGCGCTATGCTGGCCGCCCCTGCTTGTGAGACACCCGTCATGCGCACCGTGTACCCGGCCATCGATCCCTACCGCGAATTCACCCTGCCGGTGAGCGATCTGCACACGCTGCATATCGAAGAGTGCGGCACGCCGGAGGGCATTCCGGTGGTGTACCTGCACGGTGGCCCGGGCGCCGGTATCTCGCCGACCCATCGGCGCTTCTTCGACCCGGCGCGCTACCGCATCGTGTTGATCGACCAGCGCGGCAGCGGCCGCTCCACGCCGTTCGGCGAGCTGCGCGACAACACTACGCAGGACCTGGTGGCGGACATCGAAAAGGTGCGTGAGCACCTGGGCATCGAGCGCTGGCTGGTCTATGGCGGCTCGTGGGGCTCCACGCTGTCGCTGGCCTACGCGCAGGCACATCCCGAACGCGCCACCGGCCTGATCCTGCGTGGCGTGTTCCTCGGTCGTGAGATCGAGAACCGCTGGTTCGCCGAGGCCGATGGCGGTGCGCGCTGGATCTTCCCGGAGCGCTGGGACCGCTACGAGGCTTATATCCCGGAAGCCGAGCGTGGCGACATGATCGCGGCCTACTGGGCGCGCATGGATGGCCCGGATCAATCAACCCGCATCGAAGCCGCGCAGGCCTGGTTGGGCTGGGAAGACAATGCGGCCACCCTGCAGCACGACGTGGATGCCGAATCCACCGATGATCCGCTGGATACCCTGGCCAAGGCCCGTATTGAAGCCCACTACTTCCGCAACGGCGTCTTCCTGGAACCGGACCAGCTGCTGCGCAACATCGATCGCATCCGCCACCTGCCCGGCGTGATCGTGCAGGGGCGCTACGACATCATCTGCCCGCCGCGCAGCGCGTGGGACCTGGCGAAGGCCTGGCCGGAAGCGCGCCTGGAGATGGTGACCTCCGGCCACAGCGCCAACGAGCCGGCCACGGTCGATGCGCTGGTGCGGGCGACGGATGCCTTTGCCGACCGGTTCTGAAGGGACGGTAGTGCCGGCCGCTGGCCGGCATTCCACCGTAGGAAGGTAGAGTCGACTGTCAGTCGACTGCTCTTTGCAGGAAGCTGAAAACCCCGCGCTGCGCGCGAAAGTCGACGAACGGTCGACTCTACCGTGCCACATCCGTCGAGCCGACTCCCCAAGGCGTCCGCGCGCAATCCCCGTTGCGCAGCCCGGCAAATGGCGGCCCACTGGCAGCTGTCCATGGGCCCCATTCTTCGCAGCCCACTTACAGCCCCGCGCGGAAGATCCGGCCGTGACCATCGCACAGGTGGTCAGCCCTTTTTTCAGGAGCACGCCATGATCGGTTATCGCTACCTCCCCATTGCACTCTCGCTTTGTGCCGGCCTGCTGCTGGGCGCCTGTTCCAAGACCCAGGAGGCGAGCAAGGCCACCGCCGCCGAGGACGTCACCGAAGTGAAGCTGATACCGCCGTATGAGTCGCTGGACAAGGACAAGGACGGCATTGTCACCCTGGCGGAAGTCGATGCAGTGGCGCCGGACTGGGCCGAAAGACTGCACGCCTGCGATACCGACCGTGACAAGACGTTGACCCGTGGCGAGTACGACGTGTGCAAGCAGACCAGCGCTTCGCATTGATCCATCACTGAACCCTCGATTGGCGCTACGGGTGCCCGGCTATACCAAGGTATAGCCGGGCTAACCCACGGGCCTCTAGGCCTGCCCCATTCAGGGGCGGACAATAGCGCCACTGGCCAGGGCAACCCTGGCTGGCACCCTCCCCTCATGGAGACGCAGATGGACCCCGACCCTGCCGGGCGCACCGCGCCCCGGATGACCGCTTGTTGCCTGTTCCTGGCGCCTGCCCGCCGGTCCCTGCCTGCCTGAGTGACGGGGGATCGCCAGGCGCCGCCTGCCTGGAGATCACCCCCATGTCCTACAAGATCCTCTACATCACCCTGCGCCGCCTGATTGGCGAGCGCGATGTTGCCGCCCTGCGCAGCCAGCTGCTGCAGCACGGCCCGGTCATGTTCGCCCGTTCGCTGTCGCTCGGTTCGCCGCGCGTGGTGGCCGATGCGCTGTCGCTGCTGCCGATCAGCGAGCGCATCACCGTGCTGCGTCATCTGCCCTATCCCCTGCGCGATGCGATGAAGCCGCTGTGCATCGGTGGCAGCCAGCGCCTGCACATGCAGCCGTGGTCGCCGGCGGTTCTGGCCATGCGCCACGCCTGATCTGTCTCACCCATTCCGTTCGTGTTCCGGCTGCGGCCGGCTCTGACATTCGAGGAGCGTCCCATGAGCCTGCTCAACGCCTGGTTCAACGCCTTCCTGCGCAGCCGCCGCGCAGGCAATCTATTCCGCCGTCGCGCGATGCCCGAAGCCGGCTTTGGCCCGGGTAGCGCCGAGGCGGCGCCGTTCGCGCTCACCACCGGCCTGGTCACCCTTGCCCAGCAGGAGGAAGCCGAACTGCTGGCCACGCTGGGCTCGCATGCCGATGGCCTCAGCCCGCATGAGGCCGAGGAACGACTGGCCACGCTCGGCCCCAACGAGGTGGATCACGAAAAGCCGCTGCCGTGGTGGCGGCACCTGTGGCAGTGCTACCGCAATCCGTTCAACCTGCTGCTGACCGTGCTGGCGGCGGTGTCCTGGCTGACCGAGGACATCAAGGCCACCGTGGTGATCGGTGCGATGGTGCTGCTGTCCACGCTGATCCGCTTCGTGCAGGAAGGCCGCTCCAACCGTGCCGCCGAGCGGCTGAAGGCGCTGGTCGGCAACACCGCGCGCGTGCTGCGCCGCAATCCGGGCACCGAGGCCGCCGATGTGGCCGACCAGTACTTCGGCGTGCACCTGCACAGCCGTCGCCCGGCTCGCCTGCTGGACCTGCCGATCCGTGAGCTGGTGCCCGGTGACCACATCGTGCTTTCAGCCGGCGACATGATTCCGGCCGATTGCCGCGTACTGACCGCCAAGGACCTGTTCGTGGCACAGGCCGCAATGACCGGCGAGTCGCTGCCGGTGGAAAAGTTCGCGCACCCCGGCGACGGCCTGGCTGGCTTGCTGGAGCAGCACAACCTGCTGTTCATGGGCACCAATGTGGTCTCCGGTACCGCCACCGCCATTGTGCTGGCCACCGGCAACCGCACCTACTTCGGCACGCTGGCCCAGCGTAGCACCGCCACCGACCGTGCGCCCACCGCGTTCCAGGCCGGCGTCAACAGTGTCAGCTGGCTGCTGATCCGCTTCGCGCTGGTGATGGTGCCGTTCGTGCTGCTGATCAACGGCTGGACCAAGGGCGACTGGACCGAGGCGTTCCTGTTCGCGCTGTCGGTGGCGGTGGGCTTGACGCCGGAAATGCTGCCGATGATCGTCACCTCCACCCTGGCCAAGGGCGCGGTGCTGCTGTCGCGGCGCAAGGTGATCGTCAAGCGCCTCGATGCGATCCAGAACTTCGGCGCCATGGAAGTGCTGTGCACCGACAAGACCGGCACGCTCACCCAGGACAGGATCGCGCTGGAGCGCCACACCGATGTGTTCGGTCACGATTCGGAAGACGTGCTGAAGTTCGCTTACCTCAACAGCCACTTCCAGACCGGGCTGATCAACCTGCTGGACCGCGCGGTGCTGGAACACGTGGAGCTGCAGAGCTCGCTGCGGCTGTCGCAGGACTACCACAAGGTGGATGAGATCCCGTTCGACTTCGAGCGCCGCCGCATGTCGGTGGTGGTTTCCGAGCGCGAGGACCACCATGAGCTGATCTGCAAGGGCGCGGTGGAAGAGATGCTGGCGGTGTGCAGCACCGTGCGCGAGAACGGCCAGGACATGCCACTGGACGAGCGCCGCCTGGCGCGGGTGCGGCAGACCACCGAGGAACTGAACGAACAGGGCCTGCGCGTGGTGGCGGTGGCGATGAAGGAGACCGCGGCCAGTCAGAGCGCCTACTCGCAAGCGGACGAGTGCGGTTTGACGCTGGTCGGCTACGTGGCCTTCCTGGACCCGCCGAAGGAGTCGGCTGCGCAGGCGCTGCAGGCGCTGGCCGCACACGGTGTCGAGGTCAAGGTCTTCACTGGCGACAACGAACTGGTGACCGCCCGTGTCTGCGCACAGGTGGGGCTGGACGCGGACACCATCCTGACCGGCCCGCAGATCGAGCGCATGGACGACGGCGCGCTGTCGCGGGCGCTGCACCACCATCGCGTGTTTGCCCGGCTGACGCCGCTGCACAAGGAGCGGCTGGTACGCGAGCTGCGGGCGCAGGGCAAGGTGGTCGGCTTCCTCGGTGACGGCATCAACGATGCGCCGGCGCTGCGCGCAGCCGATATCGGCATCAGCGTGGACAGCGCGGTGGACATTGCCAAGGAGGCGGCCGACATCATCCTGCTGGAAAAGAACCTGATGGTGCTGGAGGAAGGCGTCATCCAGGGCCGGCGCACGTTCAACAACATGCTGAAGTACATCCGCATGACCGCCAGCTCCAACTTCGGCAATGTGTTCTCGGTGCTGGTGGCGTCGGCCTTCCTGCCGTTCCTGCCGATGCTGCCGCTGCAGCTGCTGGTGCAGAACCTGCTGTATGACATCTCGCAGATCGCCATTCCGTTCGACAACGTGGATGAGGAACTGGTACGCAAGCCGCTGAAGTGGAACCCGGCGGACATCGGCCGCTTCATGGTGTTCTTCGGGCCGATCAGCTCGCTCTTCGACCTGAGCTGTTTCGCGCTGATGTGGTACGTGTTCGATGCACGCACGCCGGCCAACCAGGGCCTGTTCCAGTCCGGCTGGTTCGTGGTCGGCCTGCTGACCCAGACCCTGATCGTGCACATGATCCGCACGCCAAAGGTGCCGTTCCTGCAGAGCATCGCCGCGCCGCCACTGCTGCTGATGACCGGCCTGATCATGGCCATCGGCGTGGCCCTGCCGATGAGCCCGCTGGCCGGCTACTTCAAGCTGCAGGCGCTGCCGGCCGGCTACTGGCCGTTCCTGGTGGCGATCCTGTTCGGCTATGCGGTGCTGACCACCGCGCTGAAGAAGTTCTACATCCGTCGTTACGGCTGGCAGTAAGCGCCCGCCGCTTGTCCAGGGAGAAACACAATGGACATCAATCCGAACCTGCCGGCGTTCAACGCCGGCGCCACGCTCAGCTCGCTGACCAGCCTGTCGGTGGCATTCGTGCTGGGCACGGTCATCGGCCTGGAGCGGCAGCTGCGGCAACGCACCGCCGGCCTGCGTACCAATACGCTGGTGGCGGTGGGTGCGGCAGTGTTCGTCGATCTGGCGGTGCGCTTCCATGACCTGTACGGCGGACCACCCTCGCCGCTGCATGTGGTGGCCTATGTGATCTCCGGCGTCGGCTTCCTCGGCGCCGGCGCGATCATGAAGGACGGCGCGCAGGTGTCCGGCCTGAACACCGCCGCCACCCTGTGGGGATCGGCAGCGGTGGGAGCCTGCGCGGGTATCAAGCTGCTGCCGGAAGCGGTGCTGGCCGCCGTCTTCGTGCTGGCCGCCAATACCCTGCTGCGGCCGGTGGTGAACCGCATCCAGCGGCAGCCGCTGCCGGAAGCGTTCAGCGAGGCGACCTATGCGATCAACGTGGTCTGCCAGCGCGAGCAGCAGGCCGAGGTGCTGGACCAGCTGTTGCTGCTGCTTGAGCAGGCGCAGTACCCGGTGCGCGCGGTGGACCAGCGCCCGTTCGGCGAGAGCGATGTGGAGATCGAGGCGGTGCTGTATGCCACCACGGTGGATGCCGGCGAACTGGACGCTGTACTTGCGACGCTGGCGACCACGCCCGGTGTGCTGCAGGGATTCTGGAACGCCAGCCTGGAGGAGTAGTGCCGGCCGCTGGCCAGCAACACCGTGCACCGCTTTGGTAGGTGCCGACCTTGGTCGGCAGAGAACCTTCAGAGACCGTGTCCATCCCTGCGGTAGTGCCGGCCCCGGGGCGGCCCCCCCCAAAGGGCCCCCCACCCCCCGCCATTTGCCGCCCCCCGCCCCCCCAACCCAGCACCCAGAAGGGATTTGGCGCCCCAACGGGCGCCCCC
>NZ_JCACKF010000037.1:0-74095 GCF_059505245.1 Stenotrophomonas sp. | reverse complement strand
TCAGACACCGTGGCCATCCGGGCGGTAGGGCCGCCCGCTGGCGGGAAACCTCATGCCCACCGCCAACACCGTGCAGTGGCGGCCCCGCGGCGGGCACTACCAGGCATCGTTCTGGCTTGTGCCGACCAACGGTCGGCACCCACAGCAAAAGAGCCTGCCGACCAAGATCGGCATCTGCCGATGGCGGCTTTGCTATCCTTTCACCCCACGCCAGGGAGCCGTCCCGATGCCATCGCTGTCGCCCCGCCGCCCGCTGGTGCTGCTGGCCCTGATCGTCGTGATGGCCGCGATCTTCCTGATCGACACCGTCACCGATTACGCGGTTGCTGCTGCCTGCTTCTACGCAGCGGTCATTCTCGCGGCATCGCGCGTGCTGGCCGCCCGCGGCCTGATCACGCTGGCCATCGCCTGCATCGCGCTGACCGGGCTGAGTTTCTTCCTGACCCGCTTCGGCACCTACCGCATCGGCCTGGTCAATTCGGTGATCGGCATGCTGGTGATCGGCATCACCACCTACCTCGCCCTGAACATGGAAGCGGCCAAGGCCGCCGTGCAGGAAGCGCAGGGTCGCCTGCTGCGGGTCGCCCGCGCCTCCACCGTGGGCGAACTCACCACCTCCATCGCCCATGAAGTGAACCAGCCGCTGGCGGCCATCGCCAGCAGCGCCGAAGCCTGCCAACGCTGGCTGGCCCAGGACCCGCCCAACGTGGACAAGGCCCGGCAGACCGTAGCCCGCATCCTGGCGGACGCGCACCGCGCAGGCGATGTGATCGCCCGCATCCGCGGCCTGACCCAGGGCGCGGCACCGGAACGGCGCGCCTTCGACCTGAACCAGGCGGTGGAGGAAATGCTGGCGTTGTCGCGCAGCGAACTGGACCAGCATGGCGTGGCCGTGGCCCTGCTGCTGGACGCCGACCTGCCGCCGGTGCAGGCCGATCGCGTACAGGTGCAGCAGGTGATCGGCAACCTGATCCTCAATGCGGTGGATGCAATGGAAGCCGTACCCGCAGGCGACCGGCGTCTGTCGCTGCTGACCCGGCGTGAGGGCCAACGGGTCAGCCTCAGCGTCCGTGACCGTGGCGTCGGCCTGCCCGCCGACCATCCCGAGCGCGTGTTCGACGCGTTCTGGACCACCAAGTCGCACGGGTTGGGGCTGGGCCTCAGCCTGAGCCGCTCGATGATCGAGGCCAACGACGGCCAGATCCGCGCCGAACGACCGGCAGGCGGCGGTGCCTGCTTCGTCTTCGACCTGCCCGCCGCCACGGATGTCCACCATGCGTAAGCCCACTGCACCCCTCGCCGATCCGGCGCCCATTGTCTATGTGGTCGACGACGATCCGTCGGTGCGCGCGGCGCTGGAAGACCTGCTGGCCTCGATGGGCCTGCAGGTGCGGGCCTTCGCCTCCACCCAGGCCTTCCTCGAACACGACCTGGAAGACGCGCCGGCGTGTCTGGTGCTGGACGTGCGCATGCCCGGCCAGAGCGGTCTTGAATTCCATCGCACGATGGGCAGCCATGGCCTGCAGCTCCCCGTGGTGTTCATCACCGGCCACGGCGATATTGCGATGGGCGTCAACGCGATCAAGGACGGTGCCATCGAATTCCTGACCAAGCCCTTTCGCGACCAGGAACTGCTGGATGCGATCCACAAGGGCATCGAGATCGACCGCCAGCGCCGCCGCGACGGCGAGGCGCTCGATGCCCTGCAGCAGCGCTGGAGCACGCTCAACGCGGGTGAGCGCGAGGTGGTCGATGGCGTGGTGCGTGGCCGCCTCAACAAGCAGATTGCCGGCGACCTCGGCGTCAGCGAGATCACGGTGAAGGTGCGCCGCGCGCAGGTGATGCGCAAGATGGGCGCGCGCACCCTGGTCGATCTGGTGCGCATGTACGACCGCCTGCAGGCGGGGACGCCATGAACGTCCACGTCGCCTTGCTGCGCGCGGTCAACGTCGGCGGCACCGGCAAGCTGCCGATGCGCGAACTGGCGGCGATGTGCGAGGACGCAGGCTTCGCCGATGTCCGCACGTACATCGCCAGCGGCAACGTGGTGTTGCGCAGCTCGCTCGACGAGGCAGGCGTGCGCCAGGCCCTCGGCCAGCGGCTCCAGGAATATGCCGGCAAGCCGGTGGGCGTACTGGTGCGTTCGGCCAGCGAGATCGCAGGCGTGGTGGCACGCAATCCGTTTCCGCAGGCCGCCGGCAACCGTGTGGTCGCCCTGTTCCTCGACGGCAGCCTGCCTGCCGACCCGCTTGATGGCGTGACCGGCCGGCGCGACGAACAGCTTGCACTCGGCACGCGCGAGATCTTCATCCACTACGGCGCCGGCATGGCCGACTCGCGCCTGCGCATTCCCGGCTCGGCACAGGGCACGGCGCGCAACCTCAACACCGTCGCTAGGCTAGCGGCGATGGCAGCGGAACTCCGCTAGGGTTCTTCCGGCAGGCTGTAGACCAGCCGGTAGTCATGGCGGCCCTCGCTGATGGTGATCTCCAGCGTGCCGCTCAGGCCGAGCAGTCCTTCACTGCCCGAGTCGGGCACCACCACCACGCTCAGCTGCGGCGTGCCACGGGTCATCAACCCGTTGTGCTGCAGGGTGAACCCACCCTGGCGCCCGGCCAGCGTGGCCGTTACCCGTTCCATCGCCACGTAGCCGGCCGAGCCCTGCACCGGCGTGCGGAAGGCCAGCATCTGGCCGACGCTGCTGCCGTGCAGGTCGCCGGCGAAGGTCTTGTTGATCGACATCACCGCAATCGGGCCGTCATTGCCACCGATCGGCCGAAGATCCACTTCAAACGTACCGTGTGCTTCGCCCTGCATCCTGCTCTCTCCTCTGGTCGGTTGAACGCTGCTACTTCTTCGTGGCCAGCACGATCACCCCGGCCAGCACCAGGCCGATGCCGCTCCACTCCCGCAGGCTGGGCCGCTCGCCCAGCAGAAGATAGGCCAGCACGATCACCAGCACCACGCTGAACTTGTCCACCACGGCCACCTTGGCCAGCTCACCGCTCTGTAGTGCGCGGAAGTAGAACAGCCACGACGCACCGGTGGCCAGCGCCGACAGCACCAGGAACAGCTGGGTGCGCCCCGGCAGCAGCAACGGGTTGGACCATTTGCCGGTGACCACCACCAGCGGCAGGATCACCGCCGCCACCACCAGGGTACGGATGGCCATGGCCAGGTCCGGGTCGACACCCTTGACGCCGACCTTGGCGAACAGCGCGGTCAGCGCTGCGAACACGGCGGACAGTCCCGCCCAGAGCAACCATTGCGGTACGTTCTGCACGAAGCCCTCGCTTGCCGCAACCGATGAGCGTGCGCCAACGCTACTCCACCCTGCCATCGGTGGGGCTTCACCTGCCCATCACCGCCGCTACAATGGGGACGGAATCGCCAGGGGGGCGATCTGCAGGGAATGCGCCATGCTTGAACAGGACACCACCCTCGCCCATACCGGGCCGTTGGCCCTTGACCGGGCCAGCCTGCCGTGCAGCGCACGGCTGCCGCTCCCCTTCCCCTTCGTTTCGCAGCAACCTGCCCGTTCCGCGCGGCAGGTTCCTCATTGCCTGCCCTGACCGGAGCCGTCGAAATGTCCGAGAACACCCACCTTGCCACGCCGGCCGCTACCGCGCCGATCAAGTACCTCGACCGCGCCATGGCCACGCTGCGCAGCCTGGGCCTGGCCGCTCCCCAGGACAACAACGCTCCGGCCATCGCGCTGGTCTCGCAGCTGTCCACCCTTGACCAGGGCCGCGTGGTGGCCATTGCCCGCGTGCTGCAGCAGTCCGGGCATTTCAATGCCGTGATGCGTGATGAAATCAGCTCGGCCAAGGTGTCCGACCGCTATACCGAGATCATCCGCGCCTTCGACAGCATCCGTGACGATGCCAGCACCATGGTCGAGCAGGTGCGCGACGGCAGGATCGACATGGGCGAGCGCCTGCAGAACCTGTGGATGAAGGTCACCCGCGGCGACATCCCGAGCCGGTTCGAGAAGATCCGCCGCACATTTCTGGAAGTCAGCCGCGATTCGGCCGAGCAGCTGCAGCGCGAGTCGCGCGTGCTGGAGATGTACGGCGACTTCCGCCTGTCGATCAAGGATGCCGAGATCCAGGCCCATGAGCTGTTGAAGCTGCAGGAGCAGGCGCTGGCCGATGCCCGCGAGGCGCTGAAGCAGGCGCAGCAGCGCGTGGAGTCGGCCGATCCGGCCGCCGATGCCGCCGACACCGGCCGCCTGGTCATGGCCCGCGATGAGGCCCTGCGCAACAACCAGGCCGAGGAGTCGCGCTACCAGCTGGCCAAGGACCTTGCCGAGAACCTGCAGGTGAACTACGCCACCTCCGAGGCGATCATGCTGCGCGTGCACCAGTCGCACGAGATCAAGCGCCGCGTCAACGAGCGCTCGGTGGTGTTCTTCTCCACCAATGAAACCAGCTTCACCGCCTTGAACCTGGCCTTCACCACGCAGATGGGCCTGCATGAGTCCACGCAGGCGCTCAATGCGATGACCGAGGGCACCTCCAAGGGCCTGGAAGCGGTGGCCAACATCGGCGATGACGTGCTGCACGAGGGCCTGAAGGCCGGCTACGGCGCCACCATCGGCGTCGATTCGGTGCGCAAGCTGGTCGATGCGGTGGTGCACTTCCAGGAAACCTCGCTGCAGGAGATCGAGCAGCTGCGCGGCCAGGCGACCCGCGACTCGGCCGAGATCGCCGAGTATGTCGAACAGGGCAAGCAGCGCTTCGCCGCCCTGCTGCAGGCGCCGCCGAGCCCGGAGTCGCGCTGAGGTGAGTGCCACGATGGCCCCTGCCGAGCTGCAGGATGCGCTGCTGACCATGGATGTGGTCGACCAGCTGCGCTACCGCAACGCCGAAATGAAGGCGCTGGCCGACAGCGGCCATGACAAGGCGACGCTGAAGCAGCGCCTGCTTGAGCTGTACCGCTCGCAGGGCATCGAGGTCTCCGACGAGATCCTCGAGGCCGGCATCCAGGCCCAGCGCGAGCAGCGCTACCTCTACACCGCGCCGCGTGGCTGGAAGGCGTGGCTGGCGCGGCGCTGGATCGATCGGGCCCGCCTGTTGAAGTGGGCGCTGCTGGCGGCCTTCCTGCTGCTGGTGCTCGGCATGCTGCTGGTCATGGCGCGCAGCTTCGGAGCGTTCGTGCACGAGAGCAACGTGCAGAAGAACGTGCAGGTGCTGAACGACAAGGTGGCCGCGCAGCAACAGGAGGCTGCTGCAGCGCGCGCCCTGCTGGCCGCACAGGAACAGGCCCTGCAGGGGCTGCTGCCACGTGCCACGGCCAGCGGTGGGCGCCTGCAGCCACTGGCCGAAGGCGCACAGGCCGCGCTGGCCGAAGCACAGCGGCGCTTCGCCGGGGTTCCCGCCGCACTGGCCGCACAGCCGACCCTTGTGCGCAAGGACAAGCTCACCCGGCTCAGCAGTGGTGGCAGTGCCACCGGCGAGCAGGCCGCCGCGCAGGTTGAGCAGCATCGGCAGGCCGCCGCGCAGCTGCTGGCGAATGCCAGGGAAACCCTGCCGCCGCTGACCGAGCGGGTGAACATTCTCGGCCAGGCGATCGAGGCCAGCGAGCTGCTGGATACCACCAACGCCGCTGCAAAGGCGGCACGCCTCGCGCCGGATGCAGAGCAGGCGCGCGCACGCGCCTACACCGGCGGCGACGTGGCACTGCGCGCGGGCGACATCGCCGCGGCCGGCCAGGCGGTAGCGACCCTGAAGGAGCTGATCGGCAGCGCCGACACGCTGGCCGCGCTCAACGAGCGGTTGGCCCAGCTCAAGGCCGACGGCCTCGCCACCGGTGTCGCCGGCGAAGACCGCAAGCGCTTCGAGCGTGCGCTGGAGCAGGCCGCCCGCCTGATCCGGGTCGAGACGCTGGCCGAGGCCGGGCCGGCCCTGGACGAGGTCAGCCAGCTGGTGGGGCTGCTTTCGCAGACCCTGGTCTACCGCATCGTCAACCGTGACGATGAACGCACCGGCGTCTGGCGCTACAACGAGAAGGCCAATGGTGGCCGCAACTACTATCTGGTGACCGAAGCGCTGGACGAGGCCGGCAATGCTGCCGAACTGCCGATCCGTAACGAGGAAACCGGCAAGGAGGAACGGGTCTCGATGTTTGCCGTGCGCGTGCCCGAGGCCACCTACAACCGCGTTGCCGCCGACAAGCAGGACAACGGCATCATCGAAGACGACCAGATCGGCAGCAAGCCGCGCGGCAGCCTGTCGCCGCGGTTCCGCATGCCCGCCACCGGTGGCTACATCACCCAATGGTGATGGGTAAGGAACTGACATGAGAGACCTGAACGACGCGATTGCCGATGTCGAAACCGATATCGGCCAGGTGCAGGCACAACTGGCCGCGCGTGGCGACCAGTGCCGGGAGCTGATCAAGGAACAGGAAGCGCTGCACGGGCGGGTCCGCGACGACTTCAACGCCCTGGCGCGCCTGCAGGCCGAGGCCGCAAACGATGCGCCGCCGATGCTGGCCCGGGACCTGCTGCAGCAGTCCAGCGCCGATCTGCAGCGCCGTGACCGCAAAGCGGCGGTGCTGGACGACGAACTGCAGGCGCTGCTGGACATCGAGCAGTCCTTGCAGCAGCGGTCGCAGGAGGCCGTTGCCGCACGCGACGCCGCCGGCGAACGCTGGCAGGCCCTGCAGGACCAGGTGGACACCACGCTGGAAGCGGAACCCACCTACAGGGTGCTGCAGGACGACCTGCAGCTGGCCGTGGCACGCGCCGACACGGTCGAGCGCATGGCTTCCTCTGCCCAATCGGAGCATGACGCCAAGGCCGGCGCCTATCAGGCCGACCCGATCTTCATGTACCTGCACCGGCGCAGCTACGGCAGCACGGCCTACCGCGGCTGGCCACTGGTGCGCACCGTCGACGGCTGGCTGGCCGAACTGTGCGGCTTTGACCGTGCCCGTCGCGAGTACGCCACGCTGGTCGAGCTTCCGCCCTATCTGCAGGAACATGCCCGACGCGCCCGCGACGACGTGGAGGCGGCCCGCCAACCGGTACAGCAGGCCCGCGATGCCGCCCTCGCCCGCGCCGGTGGCGACCCGCTGCGCCAGCAGCTGCAGACGGCACAGGGCGCAGTAGCGCAGGCGCTGCTGGCCGAGCAGCTGCATCGGCAGACCGTGGATGCCAAGCAGGCACAGATCGACGGCTTCCGCAGTTGGACCGATGCCGAAGGCAGCGCCCTGCTCACCGCGCTGGCGCGCACGCTGTCGGCCAAGAGCATGGACGACCTGTACCGGCGCGTGGCCGCCACCGCCTCCGGCGAGGACGATGCCGTGCTCGAGCGCATCCATCGCAGTCGCCTGCGCCTGGGCGAGATCGATGGGATGGTAGGCGAGCACACCCGCGAAATGGCCGTGCTGAAAAAGCGCCTGGACAGCCTGCAGGCGGCGCGGAGGAGCTACCAGGCGGCAGCAGACATCGAGCGCCAGGCGTACGAGGCGCCGAGCTACCGGGCCGCCGCGCCGGCCACCGTCGCCGCATCCTTCTTCAGCACCACCAGCAGCCGAAGCACCACCCGCTCCTCTGGCGGCCTGTTCGACCTGCTTTCGGGCGGTTCCAGCAGTTCCGGCTCGGGTTCGAGCTCGAGTTCGAGTTCGAGTTCCAGCTCCAGTTCCAGCGGCAGCAGCTTCCACAGCGGCGGTGGTATCAGCGGCGGCGGTGACTTCAAGACCGGCGGCGGGTTCTAGCCCGGCAACGGCCGGGTGCGCCGCTTCAGCCGCGCATCCAGCAACCCCACGCCCAGCAGCACCAGGCTGGTCAGCCATCCGGCGGCCAGCAGGTGCATCCAGGGCAACACCAGGCCCAGCATCAGTAGTGCGGCGGCGCCCAGCAGGTGCGAGCGCGGCGCGCGCCCGTAGACCACGTGCTTGTACAGGGCACTGCCCAGCAGATAGATCAGCGGGCCCGCCACCATCACCGTGGCGTACACCGTGGTGACGGCCGCCGCCGGATGGTCCATGACCAGATCGTTGCCCACCGCGGTGGCGATGATGCCGGCGATCAGCAGGGCATGCACGTAATGGAAATTGGCGCCCATCCGGCCCGGGTCTTCGGCGTGGGTGATGGCCTCTGTGGCATCGCGGCTGGAGATGCCGAAGTACAGCCACCACATGGCAATCGTGCCAGCGAAGGTGGCCAGCACCGCCGAGATCACCTGCAGGCTCCAGTGCTCGACGTCGCTTAGCACGCCCCCGGTGGCCAGCAACGTCTCGCCCAGTGCGACGATGACGAACAGCTGGCAGCGTTCGGCCAGGTGACCGCCCTCGATGGTCCAGTCGCGGGTGTGCGACCGGCCCATGCCCGGGAACGCGAAGCCGAACATCGGCGAGATGTATTCGCAGGCCGCCGCCATCGCCCACAGTGCCAGCCGCAGGTGGCCCTCGGCCGCCGCGCCGGCCAGCCAGAAGTAGGCCGACACGCTGACCCAGGCCAGCATGCGGCGGAAGTTCGGCGCCAACGTATGGTTGCGGCCGACTTCCAGCAGCACGAACGCGGTGCGTCCGACCTGCATCGTGGCGTACGCCCCGGCGAAGATCCACGCACGATCGGCGAACGCCTCGGGAATGGACGAGGACATCAACAACGCCAGCAGCATGGTGGCGAACATCACGCCCCGGACGCGCGGCGCCTCCGGGTCGAACCAGTTGCTGACCCAGCACGCGTACTGCCAGCCGAGCCAGACCGCGAACCACAGCACCAGGGTCTGCAGCACGCCGGCCAGGTCCAGGTGGTGCAGCAGATGGTGGCTGAGCTGGGTGACCGCAAACACGTAGACCAGGTCGAAGAACAGTTCTTCGTAGGTCACGCGGGCATGATGGCCATCGCGGTGGCGCAGCGCGGGCGGGCGCAGTCGGGTACTCATGGAACTCCTTCAGCGCGCCAGGCGCCAGTACAGGAAACCGGCAAGTAGCGCCGGCACGGCGAATACCAGCAACAGGATCGGCAGCTCCTCGCGTACCGCGTAGCCGGCCTTGCTGACCCCTACCCACATGTTGGCCACGGCCACCAGCAGCCAGGTGGCGATGAAGGCGATCAGTGCCGTGGGCAGCTGCGAGGTGCCCGTGCTCCAGAGATGGCCAAACAGCACGAATACCCCCAGCAGCAGTACGCCACCCAGCATCACCATGAGCACGTGCATGGTCCACCTCCTTGAGCCTGGTAGCAGGCTAGCCCCGGCCGATTCTGCGCTCCAGCCCGTGGAGGTGGATTCACAATCCATGGCCAGCGAACAATCCCTGGGCAGGCTGCGGCGCACCTTATTGCAGCCATGAATTATTCGCGAAACGGTCCGCCCCGCCCGCGTGCTAGTTTCATCCGACCCTGCCCAGACACCTCTCCGCCATGCGCCTTTGCCTGACGACCCTTGCCCTGACTGCCACACTTGCCTTTGATGTGACTGCCGCCGACGCACCGCTGCCGCAGCTGCAGGCCTACACCGTGGACGCCTCGTGGCTGCAGCCGATGGCACCGCTGCAGATTGCCGACCACACCTGGCAGATCGGCACCGAGGACCTGACCGCGCTGCTGGTGCAGACCGCCGACGGTGCGGTACTGCTCGACGGCGGCATGCCGCAGATGGCCGGTCACCTGCTGGACAACATGAAGGCACGCGGGGTGGCAGCACAGGATCTACGGCTGATCCTGCTCAGCCACGCACACGCCGACCATGCCGGGCCAGTGGCGGAGCTGAAGCGCCGTACCGGCGCCAGCGTAGCGGCCAACGCCGAATCGGCGGTGCTGCTGGCGCGCGGCGGCAGCAACGACCTGCACTTTGGCGACAGCATCACCTTTCCGCCGGCCAGCGCCGACCGCATCATCATGGATGGCGAAGGGGTCACCGTAGGCGGCATCGCGTTCACCGCGCACTTCATGCCGGGGCACACCCCGGGCAGCACCGCCTGGACCTGGACCGATACCCGCGATGGCCAGCCGGTGCGCATCGCCTACGCCGACAGCCTGAGTGCGCCGGGCTACCAGCTGCAGGGCAACGCTCGTTATCCACGCCTGGTCGAGGACTACCGGCGCAGCTTCGCTACGGTGCGCGCCCTGCCCTGCGACCTGCTGCTGACGCCGCATCCGGGCGCCAGCAACTGGAACTATGCCGCGGGTGCAGAGGCCGGAGCCAACGCCCTGACCTGCAAGGCCTACGCGGATGCGGCCGAAAAGAAGTTCGACGCACAGCTGGCCAAGGAAACAGCCACGGCACGCTGATCCTGTAGAGCCGAGCCCATGCTCGGCTTGCCGGCCAAACACAGCCGAGCATAGGCTCAGCCCTACACAGGACGCGTCGAAGGGTGCCGGTCAGGACGACCGGCACCCGCCTTCCATCAGCCACCCTGCCCGTGCTGGGCAAACGGCTCGGTGCTGCCGTCGGTCCGCACCAGCTCGACGGTGTACGACTGCACGTAACCATCCGGCATTTCCATGCCCGGCGAACCGGCCGGCATGCCGGGCAGCACCAGCCCGCGTGCGGCCGGGCGTTCGGCCAGCAGGCGCTTGATGTCCTCGGCCGGGATGTGGCCTTCGACCACATAACCGCCGATCTCGGCGGTATGGCAGGAGGCCTTGCCGACCGGCACGCCCAGGCGGACCTTGATCGGATTCATGTCATCGGTATCGCGCACGTCCACCTGGAAGCCCGCGGCCTTCAGGTGGTCGACCCAGATACCGCAGCAGCCACAGCTGGCGGTCTTGTGCACGATGGCCACCGGCAGGGCCGGATCAACCTTGGCCGGGCTGGCCTGGATCGGTGCCACCGGTGCCTTGCTGGCGACCGGTGCGGCGGCGGATTCTTCGGCGGCACGTGCACAGGCGGTGGTGGCCAGCACGGTGCCCAGCAGCAGGCCGAGGGAGAGAGAACGGTTCATTGAGTGATTCCTTTGCTGAGGCGGGCAACGCGGCCCGCCGCCCGCGCATCGAAGGCGCAGGCAGAGGCGAGAAAGAGCCGAACAGTCATGGCAGGCGCTTGAGCGCCTGCAGGACATCACACGATGGGGGGACGCAACGGGTCCGGCATCGGCGGCGATGCGCGTTGCTGGGAACGGGCAGCTACAGGCG
Source organism: Stenotrophomonas sp. (assembly GCF_059505245.1). Lineage (NCBI taxonomy): Bacteria > Pseudomonadati > Pseudomonadota > Gammaproteobacteria > Lysobacterales > Lysobacteraceae > Stenotrophomonas > Stenotrophomonas sp. The sequence goes on along the minus strand of NZ_JCACKF010000037.1, from coordinate 63,003 downwards.
CCTCACGCCACGGCGAGGCGGGCGTTCCACTCAACGTGGCCAGCATGCCAAGGCAGGCCGGCGGGCATTCGCATTCACCACTCTGGCAGGCCGACGGAGCCGCATCATCGCAGCAGCCGGCTGCGGCCAGCGCAGCCGCGTGCGGTGCAGCGCAGTGATTCTGGTTGGCCGACCCGCCGTACGAAGACGAGCCAAGCGCCAGCGCCGGTGCATTCAGCACCAGGGCAACGAGCAGCATCCATCGCAGCAGCAGGCCAGGCAGGTTCACCCGCCGATGATAGCCGATGCGCGTCACGCAATCGCCGCCGCCATCGCCCGCATCCGCACCGGGATCGACTTCGCTGCGGGTGTGCCGCTGATCCGGTCGTAGTAGTCCAGCGGCAGCAACGGGTTCAGTTCCGGGTAGTAACCGGCCAGCGCGCCGCGCGGCATCGGGTAGTCCAGCACCGTCAGGCCCTCGATGCGGCGCTCCACGCCATCGCCGCTGATCGTCTCCAGGCTGACCAGCGCCTCCTTCTCCAGCCCGCGCGCCAGCCGGTCCTCGATATTCATGAACAGCACCATGCGATCGTTGTACACGCCGCGATAGCGATCGTTGTAGCTGTAGATGGTGGTGTTGTACTGATCATGCGAGCGCACGGTGGCCAACCGCAACATGTCTGGATCGTGCACCGGATCGTCCACGTCCAGGCCGGGCATCACCAGGATGTTGGCCTTGCCATTGGGCGTGGGCCACACCCGGCGGCGCGGCGGAATGTCCAGATGGAAACCGTGTGGCTGCTGGATGCGCTCGTTGAAGCCGGTGTAGATCTCCGGATACACCGCGGCAATCAGCTCGCGGATGGGCGCGTAGTCGTGCATGCAGCCGGCCCAGTCAACCCTGCTGTCCGGCAGCGTGGCCAGTGCCATCCGGCAGACGATCTCGACCTCGGGCAACACCTCGGCACTGACCGGCTCCAGTACCCCGCGCGACGCGGTTACATTCGACATCGCGTCTTCGATGGTGACGAACTGCTCGCCGGCCGGCGTAACGATGCGTTCCGAGCGCGCCACCACCGGCAGGATCAGTGCATCGCGGCCATGGACCAGGTGCCCGCGGTTGAGCTTGGTGGCGATGCCCACGGTGAGCTCCAGGCCGCGCATCGCCTCATACGCACGCGGCGTATCGGGCACGGCATGGATGAAGTTGCCACCCAGGCCGATGAACACCTTGGCGCTGCCGTCCAGCATCGCCTCGATGGATTCGACCACGTGATGGCCGTGCTCACGCGGCGGGTCGAAACCGAACACCTGCTGCACGCGGTCCAGATAGGCCGGCTTGGGCTTCTCGTCGATGCCGACGGTGCGGTCGCCCTGCACATTGGAATGCCCACGGATCGGTCCGATGCCGGCGCCGGGCTTGCCGAAGTTGCCACGCAGCAACAGCAGGTTGGCGACCTGCTGCAGCAGGCGCGAGCCGTACTGGTGCTGGGTCAGCCCCATGCCGTAGCAGATCACGGTGGCCTTGGAACGGATGTAGATCTCCGCACAGCGGCGGATCTGCGCCTGCGAAATGCCGGACACCTGCACGATCTGGTCCCAGTCCTGCGCCATCACGTCTTCGCGCAGCGCCTCCAGGCCCACCGTGTGTTCCGACAGGAAATCATGGTCGAGCACGCGCTCGCCCTGTGCCTCACGCTCGAACATCACCTTCATCATGCCCTTGATCAGGGCCAGGTCGCCGCCGATGCGGATATGCACGAACTCGCTGGTGATCTCGGTCGAACCGAACGTGGCCATCTGCACCACGTCCTGCGGCTCGGCGAAGCGGATCAGCGCACGCTCGGGCATCGGATTGACCGCCACGATCGGGATGCCGCGTTTACGCGCCTCGACCAGGTTGCTCATCATCCGCGGTGAATTGGTGCCGGTGTTCTGGCCGATCACGAAGATCGCCTCGGCATGCTCGAAATCCTGCAGCACGATGGTGCCCTTGCCCACCCCGATGGCCGGCGGCAGGCCACGGCTGGTCGGCTCGTGGCACATGTTCGAGCAGTCCGGGAAATTATTGGTGCCGAACTCGCGCACGAAGATCGAATACAGGAACGCGGCTTCATTGGGCGTGCGGCCGGAGGTGTAGAACTCGGCCTGGTGCGGGCTGTCCAGCGCCTGCAGGTGGCGGCCGATCAGCGCGAAGGCATCGTCCCAGCTGCACGGCACGTAGTGGTCGGTGGCTGCGTCGTAGCGCATCGGCTCGGTCAGCCGGCCCTGCATCTCCAGCCAGTAGTCGGTCTGCGCCATCAGTTCGGTCACGGTGTACCGGGCGAACAGTTCGCGGCCGGCGCGGAACTGGGTGGCTTCCCAGGCCAGTGCCTTCGCGCCGTTCTCGCAGAATTCCAGCTTCTTGCGTTCGTCGGCATCGGGGAACGCGCAGCTGGGGCACTTGAAGCCACCGGGCTGGTTCATCGCCAGCAATGCCTTCGATCCCTTGCCGATCACACTCTGCTGCAGCAGCACCTTGGCCGTGGCGCCGGCGGCACCCCAGCCTCCGGCGGGCTGGTTGTAGGGCTTGTAACGCGGCGGTTTCTGCTCGGACATGTTCGGGAACCTGGCAGTAGGAACGCAACAACGAACGGCACAACGCGGTCCGGCGGTGCATTCAGTGGCACGACCAGCCGCACAGTCAAGCACGGCCCACGGCGCTTCGCCAGAGGGCACAGGCTGATTTCAGCACAACCTGCCATGGCAACGGTTACAGCCGCGTCTGCGCGCGACCACTGCGCTATCCTCGAAACCGCAGGCGGTGGCCCGCCCGCGTTTCTCCCTTGTCCGGACGCGCTGCATGCCTGATTCGACCCCGCCGCACACCCCGCCTGCCGGCACCGCCCAACGCCCGTTGCAGCGCTGGCGCGGCGGCACGCAACAGCAGCAGGTCGACGTGGTGGCCGAGGAAGTGCCGGTGGCGCTGCGCTACAACGATGCCGCCTTTGCCGTGATGATGGCCACACCCTGTGATCTGGAGGACTTCGCACTCGGATTTTCGCTCAGCGAAGGCCTGATCAGCGCGCCCTCGCAGCTGCTGTCGATCGATATCCACCCACAGCTGGAAGGCATCGAGCTGCAGATGACCGTGGACGAGGCTGCGCCCGGCGCAAACCTCGACCCCGACAAGGGACGCCTGCTGCCCGGCCGTGGTGGCTGTGGCCTGTGCGGCACGCGCCAGCTGGAAGAAGTGCTGCGCCCACTGCCGCAGATCCGCGAACGCCGCAGCTATTCCGCCACCGCCCTGCAGCGGGCGTTGGCCAGCCTGGCGCAGCACCAGCCGATGAATGCGGCAAGCGGCTCGATCCATGCCGCGGCCTGGGCCGACGCCAGTGGGCGCATCGGCTGGGTACGCGAGGACGTCGGCCGCCACAATGCACTGGACAAGCTGATCGGCGCCCTGCACCACAACGAACACGCCATCGAAGGCGGCCTGCTGGTGATTTCCAGCCGGGCCAGCTACGAGATGGTGAGCAAGGCAGTGCGCGCCGGCGCCAGCGTGCTGGCGGCAGTGTCCGCGCCGACCGCGCTGGCGATCGATCTGGCCCGCAGCGCCGGCCTGTGCCTGGTCGGGTTCGCGCGGGAAAGCGGGTTCAATGTGTATACGCATCCGGAGCGGCTGCAGGCGCACGACGGCCACGCCCGCTGAGGATGGCCGGGAGCACTGCGTCCCCCGGCCCGGTACGCCTCAGCGCAGCGCGACCTTCGGGAAGTCCACCGGCACGTCGAACGCCACGTTGACGTAGTTGGTGAACAGGTTGAGCGCCACATGCGCGAGGATCTCGACGACCTGCTCATCATCGAAGCCGGCCGCGCGCAGCGCCTGCACGTCGCCGTCGGCGATCTGCGCACGCTGCTCGACCACCTTCAACGCGAAGTCGAGCGCCGCCGCAGTGGCCGGGTCGCTGGACTGGCCGATCTGCGCGGCAGCCATCTGCTCACCGCTGGCGCCGGCCTTGCGGCCCAATGCCGTGTGCGCGGCCAGGCAGTACTCGCAGGCGTTGCGGTTGGCGATGGCCACGGCGATCTGCTCGCCCAGCAGCGGCGACAGGCGACCGCCGCCCAGCGCGCCGAACGAACCCCACATGCTCTGCAGGGCAGCCGGCGAGTTGGCCACGGCGCGGAACATGGCCGGGGTGGCGCCGAAGGCAGCGTGGACCTGGCCCAGCAGGGCCTGGCGGTCGGCGGTGGTGTTGGCGGCATCGATCAGGGGGACACGGGACATGGTGGATCTCCTTGGGAAAGCGCCCGGGATTGGACGACCCGCTCATCCTAGGTAGACTCCCTGGACGCAACATCCTCAATTCGCCACATATGTTGTCCATACGTCCATGAGCATGCGCGCCGCCACCCCTGCGCCAGATCGACTCTCCTCGCTGCTGGAACGCTTCCGGGTGCAGGCGGCGCTGTTCCACAGTGGCCCGCTGTGCGGGCAGCATGTCTTCGAGCCGCAGCCCGGTCGTGCGTTCCTGCACATCCTGCGCCAGGGTGAGATGGAAGTCCGTCATCCTGGGGGCGATAGCGCGCTGCCCCGCTTGAAGATCGATACACCCAGCCTCCTGCTGTATCCGCAGCCGCTGCACCATGTGTTCTTCAACGCTCCGCTGGACGGCCCGGATTTCACCTGTGCCACGCTGGATTTCGATGGTGGCGCGCGCAATCCGATCGTGCAGTCGCTGCCACCGGTGATGGTGGTGCCGCTGGCCGCGATCACCGAACTGGATGACACCCTGCAGCTGCTGTTCGCCGAAGCCGATCGCCAGCGCTGCGGGTCACGGCTGCTGACCAACCGCCTGTTCGAGGTGGCGCTGATCCAGATCCTGCGCTGGGTGGTTGACCACCCGGATGCAGCCGGCGTCAGCCACGGGTTGATGCGGGGGCTGTCCGATGCGCGGCTGGCACGCACGCTGGTGGCGATGCACCAGGCACCGCAGGACGAATGGACGCTGCCGCGCATGGCCGCGACCGCCGGCATGTCGCGCAGCGCGTTCGCGGCCGTGTTCAAGGACGTGATGCAGGCCACGCCAGCCAGCTACCTGCTGGACTGGCGGCTGAGCCTGGCCTGCGCGCAGCTGCGGGCCGGCGTGGCGGTCAAGCAGGTGGCGATCGAGGTGGGGTTTGCCGATACCGCATCGTTGTCGAAGGCGTTCCGCAAGCGGTTGGGGGCTTCGCCGAGGGCGTGGCTGGCCGCGGGCGCCGCGCAGGCTGGGTAAAGGTGAGGGGGTAGAGTCGACCGCTGGTCGACTATCGCGCGACGCGCGGGAGGTTCGTTGCCCGACCGAAGGGCAGTCGACTATCGATCGACTCTACCGATGCGGCATTTTCGTGATCTGACCGAAGAGCAGCCGACCAGCGGTCGGCTCTACCACGGGCGATCGAAGCGGCATTTTCGTGATCTGACCGAAGGGCAGCCGACCAGCGGTCGGCTCCACCACGGACGATCGAAGCGGCATTTCCGTGGCCTGACCGAAGGGCAGCCGACCAGCGGTCGGCTCTACCACGGGCGGTCGATGCGGCATTTCCGTGGCCTGACCGAAGGGCAGCCGACCAGCGGTCGGCTCTGCCACGGGCGATGTCGGCGCACCGGCTGGCCGCTCAACTGGACGTTCCATCGGGCTTCGCCAGCAGCCCGGCGATCCGTTCGGCCACCTGGGCGCGCACGCTTTCATCCAGCTGCCCTTCGTACATCGCCTCGTAGATCCACAGGCCGTCGGCGGCCAGCCGTGCCACGAAATTGTCGAGCGCGGCCGGGTCGCTCTGCCCGGCCGACGGTGGCAACGGCGCCCAACGCCGTACCGCCGGCCCCCACGGGCGCTCATCGGGGTCCGGGTCGGCCGATTCGAGCATGAACATCAGCTCGGCACGGGTAGCGCTCTGCGCCGAGACGCGCACGAAGGTCTGGTAACGCTCCAGCGCCGAGGCTTCGTCTGCACGCTTGCCCAGCAGCGTTTCCATCGACGTCTCCCAGGCCTGCACCAGGTGCTCGTCGATGCCGCGCAGCAGCGCCTCGCGCGAGGGGAAGTGGTACAGCAGGCCGCCGCGGGTCAGCTTGGCCTCGGCCGCCACCGACTCGAAGGTCACTGCGCGCACGCCATCACGATTGATCACGTTGACGGCGGCGTCGAGGATGCGGTCGCGCTTGCTGGTTCTCATCACGTCATTTTACGCGATCGGCCGCACCCTCGCGGCTGCCGACGCGCCCGCGCAGCAGGCCCGCGATGATCGACGCGCCCAGCGCCAGCACCACCGTGATCACCAGCAGCACGATCTGGTAGCCGCGGTCATACGCGGCCGTGGCCAGTGCGAACCACTCGCCCTGCCCGCTTTCACGTGCCACGTGCAGCGCCTGGGTGAAGCCTTCCCGTGCAAGCGCGGGCATGTCGGCCGAGACCGGCAGGAATGCGCCATACACCGCCGCGCTCAAGCTGCCCAGCATCGCCACCGCCAGCAGGCCACCGAACTCGTAGGACACCTCTTCCACCGACGAGGCCATGCCCGCACGGTGCGCCGGTACGTTGTTGAGGATGGCGGTGGACGCCACCGAGATGGCCGAACCCATGCCGAAGCCGGTGATCGCCATGCCGGCGACCACCCAGCCGAGGCCGTGCGGGAAGCCGAATGCCACCACGCCGACACCCAGCGCACCTGCGGCCAGGCCGCCACAGATCAGCGGGCGCAGGCCCACCCGGTGCAGGATGCTGCCGCCCAGCAGCGCACTGGGCAGGCTGCCCAGCGCGGCCACCGACACCAGCAGGCCCGCCTGCAGCGGCGAAAAGCCCGCTACCAGCTGGAAGCGCTGGGTTGTGACCAGCTGCAGGCCGGCCATCGCAAACAGGGTGAACACCGCCGACAACGTGCCGGCCAGGAACGCCGGATTGCGGAAGATCGCGAAGTCCAGCAGCGGGTACGGCAGCTGCTGCTGGCGGCGCGAGAACGCCGCACCACTGATGGCGGCCAGCAGCAGCGCGCCTGCACCCAGCGCATACGACGGCGGCGTAGCGATCAGTGACTTGATCGCCAGCACCAGGCCGGACAGTGCAGCCAGAGCCAGCAGCGACGAAACCAGGTCCCACGGTCGCGAGGTGTCGCGCTGGCCTTCAGGCGCCAGCAGCAGCGTGGCCACGAACGCGACCACGACCACCGGCACGTTGATCAGGAACACTGAGCCCCACCAGAAATGCTGCAGCAGCCAGCCGCCAATGATCGGGCCGAGTGCCGCGCCGACGATGGCCACCGAACCCCAGATCGCGATGGCGATGTTGCGTTCGCGCGCTTCGTGGAAGCTCAGGCCGATCAGCGCCAGCGTGGCCGGCATCATCGCGGCCGCGCCGACCGCCAGGAAGGCGCGCGCGGCAATCAGCTGCGCTGCGGTGTCGGCGAACGCCGCTGCCAACGATGCCACGCCGAACACCACCAGGCCGATCAGGAACATGCGGCGGTGCCCGATGCGGTCGCCCAGCGTACCCGCACCCAGCAGCAGGCCGGCCATCACCAGCGGATAGGCGTTGATGATCCACAGCGCCTGGCCGGCACTGGCCGAGAGTTCTTCGGTCAGCGTGGGCAGGGCGGTGTAGAGCACGGAGTTGTCGAGCGTGACCAGCAGCAGGCCGGCGGCGACGGTGAACAACAGTGCCCAGCGACGGGCACGCGACAGGGCCGGAGCACCGGCCAAGGGCTGGGACAAAGCCATGGGAGAACCTGATCGGGCGTGAAGTACGGCGATAACTATACAGGATGTCCTGTATAGTTATGAAAACAGCGACAGCGGTTCAGATTGGAGCCCGGCCAATGTTCATGTTGCCGTGCCCCTCATGCCGGGTCGTGGCTGGTGTCCGGAATCATCACCGGCAGTCTTCCGGCAGCGCAGCAATCGCCGCTACCACCGCCGCCTGCATGCCCTGCCCCACGGCCATGTCCAGCTCCCCGCCCGTTGCCCCGTGCTGGCGCCGCAGCTCGTCCTCGCACAGGCCGCGCACCCGCGCGCGGGCATTCGCGCGCAGGCTGCTGCACCGCCAGTCGGTGCCACCCAGTGGCAACACCGAATACACCACGCTGTTGCAGGCGTTGCCAGCGCGCTGCTGCAACGACCGTCCACCGAAATCCCGGGGTTCACTGCTGCGCTGCGGGTCGAAGTAGCTGTCCGGGAAGGTGCGCGCGTACTGTTCGATGTCCACCGCCATGCTGCGCCCAGCGGCCAACGGCATCTGCAACGGCTGGCCGCACTGCGTCGCATCGGCGCGGTGCTGGATGTACTGGTAGATCGGCCGGTCCAGCGATGGCTCCTGCTGGGTCACCGCGCTGACTGCCGCCAGCACCGGCAGCGATGCACGATTGGCCATGCGCGCCAGCAGCCCCGCCTGCGCGGGCTGGCAGCGGTCGCGCACGGTTGCCGCAAGCAGGAACAGCACGTCGTTGCGGAACGCGTGATCGTCGCGCAGGCGCTGTTCGATGCGCTGGCTGGCGTCGGACGCCGGCGCCGGGAACGCGACCGCCGGCGGCGCGGTGGGTGCGCGCTGCCGCTGCCACCGCACCAGCAGCACCACCGCGACCAGCAGCATCCCGGCAGCCATGAGCCATCGCCGGCGCATCAGTTGCGGATCGCCGTCAGCGTGGCCGCTGCGGCATCGTAGGACGCACTGGCAATGTCCGCATCGAAGCGCTTCACCTGCAGGCGGCCGGCAAGCCGGTACGGGTCCCACAGATCGCCCAGCGCGATCGGCGTGGCCAGGGTCACATGGATGATCTGGTTCGGTGGCGGCGGCGGCACGTGGATGCACGCACCGTAGAACGGCACGAACAGCAGCTCATCGACCAGGCCGGCATCATTGGTGCCCAGCGGTACCACGTAGCCATCCAGATCCACCGCGCGACCGTCGACAGCGTCGACCACGCGCGAGGAGCCGAACTGCTTGGCACGGTCGGGGCTGGAATGGTCGATTTCCTGCCCCGGCGGCGTGCCCGAGCCGGTGTCGTCGATCAGGCCGCCCACCCCATCCATGCCATTGCGTGACAAGCCGATCTGTGGGGGCGGGCGCTGATAGGTCACTTCGTCCGGCCGCAGCGCGTCCCAGCGGTCGATGGGCGTTTCGGGCGCGGCGGAGGGCAACGGCTTGTCGTGCGGCGTGGCCACCACGGCATCACCGCCCGATGACGTGCAGCCTGCCAACCAGACGCATCCAAGCAGCAACACAGCGCTACGGTTCATAGGGCCTCAGCTGGGCATCGCGCATGGTGTAGGCGGAACCGGCCAGATCATCATCCAGCCGCTCGGCACGCAGGGTGCCGGCCAGGAAGAACGGCGAGTACATGTCCGGCATGGCGATCGGGCGCGGCAGCACCACGTGCACGATCTGGTTCGGTGGCGGCGGTGGTACGTGGATGCAGGCGCCGTAGTACGGCACGAACAGGAATTCGGTCAGGCGCCCGTCCTGCGCAGTGGCCAGCGGCACCACGTAGCCGGGCAGGCGCACCGGACGCTGCAGCACCGTATCCACGGTACGGAACGTGCCGAACTGCGGCATGCGCCGGTTGCCGTTGTGCTCCACCTCCGGGCCCTCTCCGCGCTCCAGCGCGGCCAGCTCGTCCTTGGGCATCATCTGCAACCAGTCCAGTTCCTGCTCCGCCGCATCCACAGCGCCAGCGTGGTCGACAACCGGCGAAGGTGGCAACGCCTGCACACCGGTATCCACCGGCCGCTCGCAGGCTGCCAGCGCCAGCACCAGCGCCAGCGCCAGCACCATCGGCAATGACAGCATCCAGCGCATGCTCAGCCTCCCGGCGACAGGCCATCGGCCAAGGTGCGCCGGTAGGCCAGCAACGCCGGCACCAGTCCGGCCACCGCGCTGATCGCCAACACACCCGCCACCCAGGCCAGCTCGCGGCCATCCGGCCAGACATGGGTGATGGACAGGCCGAACGTGGCCAGGGCCCAGCCGCGTCCGGCCATGCTGGCGGCCACCAGCAGCCCCAACGCCAGCACGCAGGCCACGGCACTGGTTGCCACCGCTTCCACTACCAGCAGGCCGGCGATGTAACCCGGCCGCGCGCCGGTCGCACGCAGGATCGCCATCTCGCGCCGCCGCTGCTGCAGCGTCGAGACCAGCAACGCCACCAGCGAGACCATGCCCAGCAGCACCACCATCGCGCTGATCAGCTGCAGGGCGCGCTCGGCCGTGCCCAGCGACTGCCACAGCTGCTGCAGCGTCACCCCGGGCAGGATCGCCAGCATCGCCTCTTCGGGATACTCGTTGATCCTGCGCTGCACCGAAAAGGTGGCGATGCGGGAGTTCAGGCCGAGCATGAAAGCGGTGATGCTGGTCGGGGTCAGATCGAGGTGGCGCGCCTGCTCGGCACTGACGCTCTGGCTGCGCAGCTGCACGCCCGAGCGCCAGTCGACGTGGATGGCCTCGATCGCCGGCAGCGAGACCAGCAGCGACGAATCCACCGGCGTGCCGGTGCGCTGCAGGATGCCGGAGACCCGGAACGGCTTGTCGGCATGCGTGGCCAGCGTGACCGCGCCGGTGCCGTGCGCCAGCACGATCTCGTCGCCGAGGCCGACCTTCTGCGCGCGTGCCACCTCCGCACCGATCACCGCGTCATACAGATCATCAAAGGGCCGCCCCTGTGCAAAAGCCAGCGCGTGACCGGAACCATAACGATAGTGTTCAAAGTAGCCGCCAGTGGTACCCACTACCCGGTAGCCGCGCCAGGAATCGCCCAGCGACAGCGGCACCGCCCACTTCACCTGCGGCATTGCGGACAGCGCCTGGTAGGACTGCCAGGACACGTTGTTGGTCGGGTCACCGATATGGAACACCGCGTACAGCAGCAGGTTCACCGGTCCCGAACGCGCACCGACAATCAGGTCGGTGCCCGATACGGTGCTGGCGAAACCTTCGTGCGCCTGCGTGCGTACGCGTTCGACACCCAGCAGCAGCACCACGCTGAGGGTGATGACCAGCACGGTCAGGCCCACGCTCAACGCGCGGCTGCGCAGGCTGGCCCAGGCAAGCTCAAGCATGGTCGGCACCTGCCTGGTTGATCTCGGACAGTGAAATTGTGCGGTCGAACAACGGCTGCAGGCTGTCGTCATGGCTGACCACCAGCACCGTGGTGCCGGCCGCCTGGCACTGCGCGGACATCAGGTGCAGGAAGGCGGTCGCCGCCTCCCGGTCGAGCGCCGAGGTCGGCTCATCGGCCAGCAGCAACGACGGGCGGCCGATCAGGGCGCGTGCCGCCGCCACGCGTTGTTGCTGGCCGACGCTGAGCGTGCTGGCGCGCCGCTGCATCAGCCCGGGGTCCAGCTGCAGCGCCTGCAGCAGTCGCGCGATCTCGGCATTCAACGGCCCGCTGATGCGCGCACTGCGCAGGCGCGAGAAGCGCAGGCCCAGTGCGATGTTGTCGCGCACGCTGAGAAACGGCAGCAGGTTGAACTGCTGGAAGATCACGCCCAGGTGGTCGGCGCGGAAGCGGTCCCGCGCGGCACCGCGCATCGCCTGCAGCGCGTGGCCGGCGACTTCGATGCGGCCCTTGCCAGGCAGCAGCACGCCCGCCAGCAGGCCCAGCAACGTGCTCTTGCCACCGCCACTGATCCCGCGCAGCAGCACGCTGCTGCCCTGCTCGATCCACAACCGCGGCACGTCCAGCACCAGCCGCCGGCCATAGCCGAACTGCACGCCATCCAGCGCGATCACCGGTCGCATGCTCACGGTGCCAGCACCACGCGCAGGTTGTCCGGGGTCAGCACGCTGCGGTTCTGTCCTCGGGCGGTGGCGCTGTTGACGATCACTTCGTGCAGGCCCGGGAACAGCACGGGCAAGCGCACCACGATGGCCCGCAACTCGGCCGGCTTGGCGCACTGGTACCGCAGCGTTACGCTGAACCCCGCGTGCCGGTGCTCACCTGATGGCGGTGCGGCAGCCGTCGCATCGAATCCCTCGGCCTTGGCATCGTTGCCTGAAAGGCGGCAGCCCGCGGCGGTGGGCAAGGTGACCCAGCTGCCGCCCTTCAGCACTGTCGTAGCCCGTGTCAGCGCGGCCTGCTCGGCTGCATTGGCCGGCGGTCGCTCGTAATCAAGGATGCCGATGCCGGGTGCCTGCAGGGCGAATTCCAGCGTCTGCTGGTCAAGCGCAAGATCGACGGTGGCCTGGCCGTGCACGTGCGGTGCGTGCTGGCGGATGTCATGGGCCTGCGCGGCACTGGCAGCCAGCAGCAGGAAAAGAGCAGCAGAACGCTTCATGGGGGAGGCTCCAATTGTTACTATGTAACATTATGGACCACATCCCCACGACGCCCGCAAGGGCCCTGGCCCAGCCGCCAACTTCGGCACGCTGGCACCCCCGCTTCGATCTTGCCGGGGCCTGGCTGTCCCTGGCCTGCGCCGCCCACTGCATTGCCCTGCCCCTGCTGCTGGCCTTCGTGCCGGCTGCGATGATGGCGCTGCGCTCGTTCCAGCATCCCGGCCATGGCGCGATGACACTGCTGCTGATGATGTCGCGCTGGGAATGGCTGTTCGCGCTGCTGGCCTCGTCGCTGGCCTTGGCGAGTACCTCGGCCGGGGTGCACCGGCACGGGCGCTGGCGGCCTGTGCAGCTGGCCTGCACCGGCGCGATTCTGCTGCTGTCGGCCTCGCTGTACCTGCCGCTGAAGGAATCGCTGCTCTGGCATGGCGTGGCGACAGCTGGTGGTGGCGTGCTGCTGGCATGCGCGCACATCGGCAACCGGCGCGCGCTGCACAACCGCCGGTAGTGCCGGCCGCTGGCCGGCAGCTGCGGGATCCCGGCAGCCGGCCAGCGGCCGGCTCTACCCCCTCCATGCATGGGCCACGCATCAGGTGATACACAGCTGGTAGTGCCGGCCGCTGGCCGGCAGCCCCAGAGACCCGGCAGCCGGCCAGCGGCCGGCTCTACGCCGCCTTATTCGTCAAACGGACGCTGGCCGAGCGTCTGCGTCACGTGGTCGACGAAACAGGTGATGCGCGCGGCCAGCGCGGTGTTGCGGTAGTACACCGCGTTGATCGGCTGGCGCACCTCCTGCGTCTGCTTCGCGAACAGCTGCACCAGGCGGCCATCACGCCGGTCCTGGCGGGTCAGGAAGTCGGACAGGCAGGCGATGCCCAGCCCGGCCACCGCCATCTGCCGCAGTGTCTCGCCACTGGATGAAGCAATCGCCGGCTCAATCACGAAAGGGCCGCCATCGGCATCCTGCAGCGGCCATTCGTTCAACGAACTGGGCTGGGTGAAGCCAAGCAGGTCGTGCTCGCGCAGCTGCTCCACCCGCGTGGGCGTGCCATGCCGGCGCAGGTACTCGGGGCTGGCCACCACGCGGATGCGGCTGTGGCCGATCGGCCGCGCATGCAGGGTGGAATCGCGCAGCACGCCAATGCGGAACGCCACGTCGGTGCGCTTCTCGATCAGGTCGGTGATGCCTTCATTGGAATTCAGCTCCAGCTCCACCTGCGGGTAGCGCTCGCGGAAGCCCTCCAGCAACGGCACGATGACGTGCAGCATGAACGGCGTGGCGGCGTCTACGCGCAGGCGCCCGACCGGCTGCAGCCGCCGCGCGGCCATCTGTTCCTCGGCCTCGTCCACCGTGGCCAGGATCGTGCGCGCGTACTCCAGGAATGCGGCTCCCTCCTCGGTCAGCTCCAGCCGCCGCGTGGTCCGCCGCAGCAGCGTGGTCTGCAGCTTGTCCTCCAGCCGCGCCAAGGTGCGGCTGGTGGCGGAGATGGTGAGCTCCAGCTCTTCGGCCGCGGCAGTGATCGAACCGCTGTCGACCACGGCCACGAAGGCCTTCAGCTCATCCAGGGTGGTTTTCATTTTTTACCTCGGCGCAAAAGCATTTCCCGTATACACGGCTTAATCAACAAATGTAAAGCGCCCACACTTCGCCCTGTCCCGAGCCCACCGGCTCTCAACGAAGTCCCTGGAGTCCATCATGAGCGTTCCTTCCTTTGGCGTCGGCACCTTCCGCCTGACCGGCCAGACCGTCATCGATTCGGTGCGCAACGCCCTCGACGTCGGCTACCGTGCGGTCGATACCGCGCAGATCTACGGCAACGAAGCCGAGGTCGGCCAGGCCATCGCCGAATCCGGCGTCCCGCGCGACGAGCTGTTCCTGACCACCAAGATCTGGGTGGACAACTACGCCGCCGACAAGCTGATCCCGAGCCTGCGCGACAGCCTGGCCAAGCTGCGCACCGGGTACGTCGACCTGCTGCTGATCCACTGGCCGGCGCCGGGCAATGGCGTTGAACTGCGCGAGTACATGACCGCGCTGGCCGAAGCCAAATCGCTGGGCCTGACCCGTCAGATCGGTGTGTCCAACTTCAACATCGAACTGACCCGGCAGGCCATCGAGGTGGTCGGCGCCGGCGAGATCGCCACCAACCAGATCGAACTGAGCCCCTACCTGCAGAACCCGGCACTGACTGCCTTCCTGCAGGAACAAGGCATCACCGTCACCTCCTACATGACCCTGGCCTACGGCAAGGTGCTGAAGGACCCGGTGCTGGCCGCCATCGCCGACAAGCACCAGGCCACCGTCGCCCAGGTCGCGCTGGCGTGGGCGCTGCAGCGGGGTTACTCGGTCATCCCGTCCTCGACCAAGCGCGAGAACCTGGCCAGCAACCTGCTTGCCCAGGACCTGCACCTGGATGCCGATGACATGGCCGCGATCGCCGCGCTTGACCGCAACGGCCGCGAAGTCGATCCGCCGGGCCTGGCCCCGGCCTGGGACTGAGGAGCCTCGCCATGGGCAGTGCGTTGACGCGGCTGCAGGCCGGTGGTTTCAGCATCGGCATCGAAGCACCGCTGGACAATGACTGGACGCCGCTGGGCGAACAGGCACGACACGCCGCGCGACGCCTGCCCGGCGAACCGGACCTGCAGCGCCATGCGGAGCTGGCACGGTTGGCCGACCGCCTTGGCTTCCGTGCGCTGTGGGTACGCGACGTGCCGGTGTACGACCCGGCCTTCGGCGATGCCGCACAGGTGTTCGAGGTGTTCAGTTACCTCGGCTACCTGGCCGGCATCACCGAGCACATCCTGCTGGGTACCGGCGCGGTGGTGCTGCCGATCCGCGAGCCGTTGCTGACCCTGAAGTCGGCACGCAGCGTGCAGCGGCTGAGCGGTGACCGCCTGCTGCTGGGCGTGGCCAGTGGCGACCGCCCGGTGGAGTACCCGCTGTTCGGCCGCGACTTCGACAGCCGTGGCAGCCGCTTCCGCGAGCACATCGCACTGCTGCGCGAAGGCGCCGCCGCGCACCTGCCGCAGGGCCTGGACGTGCTGCCCGCGGATGGCCCGGCCCTGCCGCTGTTCGTGGCAGGCCTGGCCCAGCAGCAACCGGCGTGGATCGGCCAGCACATGGATGGCTGCCTGGCCTACCCGGGCACGCCGCAGGACCGTGTACAACGCGTGGCGGCCTGGCGCGCCGTGGCCGGCAACAAGCCCTATGCCAGCTTCATCCACCTGGACCTGGTGGCCGATGCCGATGCTCCTCTGCAGCGCTGGCGCTTCGGCCTGCGCGGCGGCCGCAACGCCCTGCTGGCCGAGTTGCACGCCATGCGGGCGGCCGGTGTCGACCACATCGGCCTGCAGTTCCGCCGCAACGAACGGCCGTTGGCCGAAACCTTCCACGAAATCGCCGAGTACGTGCTGCCGCACTTCCCGGCCCATGCCGGCGCCGCTGCGCCGCATGCCCCGCTTGCCGCCCCCGCGACGGCCTGACAGTTACCGGAGCTTTGCAATGAAGATGAAGACCCTGGCCGCGCTAGTGCTGGCCACCCTGCCGATGTCCTTCCGGGCCACCGCCGAGGACTGGTACCCCTCTGCCTACGGCGCCAACGACGAGATTGGCGCGGCCAACCTGCTGACCGCCGACGTAGTCAAGCACGCGGTCTCGCTGGTCAGGACCGGCAAGACCTATCCGCTGGCGGTGCCGGTGGACAAGAACCTGCCCGCGTTCCGCCACCGCAGCTTCCGCCTGTACAACGTGCAGGTCGGCCAGCAGGCTGGCAAGTCGCTGGGCCCCAACAGGTTCACCTTCAACGATGAACTGGTGAACGCCTGGACCGGCGTTGGCACCCAGCTCAACGGCATCGGCCATATCGGCATCGACAACGTCTACTACAACGGCAACAAGGCCGCCGACTTCGTCACCGTGGACGGGGTGCGCAAGCTCGGCGTCGAGAAGGTGCCGCCGATGGTCACCCGTGGCGTCGTGCTGGACATGACCACGTACTACGGCAAGGCGATCGTGCCCGGCGGCACCGAGTTCACCGCGGCCGACATCCAGGCCGTGCTGAAGAAGCAGGGGCTGCGCCTGCGCAAGGGCGACGTGGTGCTGTTCAACACCGGCTGGCTGGAACTGATCGGCAAGGACGACAAACAGTTCCTGGAAGTGGAACCGGGTATCGGCATGGAGGCGGCGAAGTGGCTGGCCGACCAGGGCATCGTCGCCTTCGGTGGCGACACCTGGGCCTCGGAGGTCTACCCGAACCCGAACGGTGCCGAGGAGTTCCCGATCAACCAGTACATGCTGGCCAAGCGTGGCATCTACAACCTGGAGCTGATCGACAGCCGTGCCCTGGTGCGCGACAAGGCCTGGGAATTCCTGTTCGTGCTCGGCCAGCCGCTGTACGTCGGTTCGACCCAGGTCAACATCAACCCGGTGGCAATCCGATGAACACCGCCGCTGACCTTCCCGTGTTCGCCGGTCGCCGCTTCCGCGTCAGCTATGACGGCCTGGCCGCCGACAATGTCTACAGCGCCGATGGCCGCCACGTGCAGTACGCCATCGTCTCCGGCGCCTATGCCGGTGCGCGGGGCGAAGCCGCCTGTGAGTGGCAGCGGATCAGCGACGAGGTCTATGCCATTTCGTGGCAGGAAGCCGATGGCGCTACGGTCGTGCATGTCGATGACTTCGCGGGCGGGCATTCGCTGGCCTGGTTCACCGCCACCGATGGCAGTTTCCATCGCATGCAGGGGCCGCTGCACGCGCTGTGATGCGGGCCAGCGGCCGGCGGACGAAACATTACAGATCGGTAATGCAGGGGTCAGGGCAGCGAAAGGCGCTGCCCTCCACCCTGTGGGCCATGTCTTCCACAGGTGTCCCACGCATGGCCCGTCCCCTGCTCCGCTCCACCGCCCTTGTTGTCCTCGTCTCCGGCCTCGCGGTTGCGCCGCTGGCCCTGGCCCATCCCAGCCTGGTGCGCTCGACGCCGGCCGCCGACGCGACCGTGGCGCCGGCCAGCCAGATCGAGCTGCAGTTCAGCGAGAAGGTGATGCCGCGTGCCACCCGCATCGAACTGAGCATGGACCATGGCCGCATGAAGATGGCCATGCCCACCACTGCGCAGGAGCTCTCCGAAGATGGCCACACCCTGCGGGCACGCTTCGCCAAGCCCTTGCCGGCAGGCAGCTACGCACTGCAGTGGCGCGCGGTGGGCCAGGACAGCCACCCGATCACCGGCAGCTACCGCTTCACCGTGAAGTAAGGCTGCCGTCGTGGCCGAGCTCTCGCCGTATGCGCTGCGGCTGGCACTGTACCTGGTGCTGATGCTGCTGTTCGGGCGGATGCTGTTCGTCCGTTCGGGGCTGCCGCGCGGCGTCTCGCTGGCGCTCGCCCTGATCGCGTTGGCCGTGGTGGCCACCGATGCCATCACCCGCTTGACCGGTGTGCTCGGCATCGCGCCGGCCGACATCGACCCTGCAACGGCGCACTGGTTCCTCACCGGTACGCCGGTGGGTAAAGCCGGCCTGCTGCGTACCGTGGCGGTGCTGGCGATGCTGCCCCTGCTGGCATTCGCCACGCCGCTGGGTGGACCGCGGCGCGTGGTCCTGCTCGCATTGTCCGGAATGGCCCTCGCCAGCCTGTCCTGGAACGGCCACGCCGCTGCGGGCGATGGGTTCGGCGGCACCTTGCGGCTGCTGGCCGGCATCGTGCACCTTCTGGCCGCCGGCGCCTGGGTCGGCGCGATCGCCGCCATCCTGCAGCTGGCGCTGCGTCCGCAGGGCCTGCGCCTGCGCGAACGCACCCGCGAGCTGTGGCAGGCCGCCCACAGCTTCGCCCTGCCCGGCACGATCATCGTCGCCCTGCTGGCGATGACCGGCACCTATACCTATGTCGATCTCGGCGGTTCCATACAGACCCTGACCGGCACCGCACATGGGCGCTGGCTGCTGCTCAAGCTGGCCCTGGTGGTCGGCATGCTGGGGTTGGCGGCGCTGCATCGCTGGCGATTGGTGCCGGCCTTGGCCACCTCCATCCGCGACGGCTGGCAACCGCGGCCGCTGCGTTCCCTGCGCCACAGCCTGGCCTGCGAGTCGGTGCTGGCCGTGCTGGTGCTGGCCTGCGTGGCGGTGCTTGGTACGCTGGACCCGTTGGCGTGAGCCTGCGCAGCCAGCCCACGTGCAAGCTGCGATGATGGGCGCATCATGAAACTGCTGATCGTCGAAGACGAACCCAAGACCGGCAACTACCTGCGCCAGGGCCTGATCGAGGCCGGCTACGTGGTCGATCTCGCCTGCAACGGCGTCGACGGGCTGCACCTGGCCGGCAGCGGCGAGTACCAACTGATCATTCTCGATGTGATGCTGCCCGGCCTGGATGGCTGGAACGTGCTGTCGCGGTTGCGCGCCGGAGGGTGGCAGACACCGGTGCTGTTCCTGACCGCGCGCAGCAGCATCGCCGACCGCGTGCAGGGCCTGGAACTGGGCGCCGATGACTACCTGGCCAAGCCGTTCGCCTTCGCCGAGCTGCTGGCGCGGGTACGCACCCTGCTGCGTCGCGGCCAGGTACAGCCGCAGGCCGAGCGCATCATCATCGCCGACCTGGTGGTGGATACCCTGCGCCGCCGGGTCGAACGCGGCGGCCAGCGCATCGCCCTCAGCCAGAAGGAATACACCCTGCTGGAGCTGCTGGCGCGTCGCCAGGGCGAAGTGCTGCCACGCTCGCTGATCGCCTCGCAGGTGTGGGACATGAACTTCGACAGCGACACCAACGTGATCGACGTGGCGATCCGCCGCCTGCGCGCGAAGATCGACGATGACTTCGATGCCAAGCTGATCGTCACCGTGCGCGGCATGGGCTATGTGCTGGAGGCGCCGGACGACGGTGCCGTGCACAGCGGATGAGCCTGCGTCGTTCCATCGCGGTACGGCTGACACTGCTGTTCGCCATCGTGGCCACGCTGGTGCTGGCCGCATTGGGCGTGGCGATCTATGTCAGCGCCCGCCATGATCTTGTTGCCCAGGACTTCATCGAACTGGAAAACAAGGTCGCGTTGATCCGCGACCTCGCTGACAATGGGCCTGCCGCCGCGCGCGGACCGCGGTTGGCAGAGGCGCTCGGCCATCATCCGGATATCGCCTTCCACATTGTTGATGGGAGCGGAACCGTACTGTTCTCCACTGCGCCGGCACTGCTGCGCGAGCATGCACGCAGCCAGCCCATCGACGCCGCGCCACGGCGGCACGACTGGATCCTCACCGATGGTCGCTGCATGCATGCCCTGCACCTGCGCCAGACGCTGGCCGACGGCAGCCAGCTGGTGACCCTGCTGGCCATTGATGACAACCGTCACGCCGACTTCCTGGAGCGCTTCCGCCATCTGCTGGCGATCGCGATCATCGGCGCCGCCGTGACCAGCAGCCTGCTCGGTGGCTACGTGGTGCGGCGCACGCTGCGGCCGCTGCGTACGTTGGCCGATGAAGCCCGGCAGATCACCGCCGGGCGCCTGCAGCGGCGCCTGAGCGCGCGCAGTGCACCGGCCGAACTGGAGCAGCTGGCGCAGACCCTCAACGGCATGCTGGCACGCCTGCAGCAGGACTTCGCGCGGCTGACCGGGTTCTCCGGTGATCTCGCCCACGAGCTGCGCACCCCGATCACCAACATGCTCACCCAGGTTCAGGTGGTGCTGGCGCACCCGCGCAGCAACGAGGCCTACCGCGAGACGCTGGCGTCCTGCGCCGAGGAACTGCAGCAGCTGGCACAGACCGTGGGTGACCTGCTGTACCTGGCGCAGGCCGAGGCGCCGGGTGCGCTGCCTTCGCGCGAGCCGGTGGCGCTGCATGGGGTGGTGGATTCACTGTTGGAGTTCTACGAGCTGTTGGCTGAGGACCGGCAGTTGACCCTGCATCGCGAAGGCGTGGCGAGCGTGGAAGGCAACCGCTTGATGCTGCACCGGGCGATCGCCAACCTGCTGTCGAACGCGTTGAAGCACGCCACTGCCAGCAGCGAGGTGCGGGTACGGCTGGCCGAGGCCGATGGCGTGTGCAGGGTCAGCGTGCACAACGTCGGCACGCCGATTTCCGCCGAAGCGCTGCCGCGCCTGTTCGATCGTTTCTACCGCGGCGAGCGTGGCCGCCACGAAGGTGCGGGGCTGGGGCTGGCGATCACCCGCGCGATTGCACAGGCGCATGGCGGCAGCGTGAGTGTTGCGTCCGATGACACCGGCACCGTGTTCGAGTTGGTGCTGCCGAGCGCCGCAGCCCGGTAGTGCCGGCCGCCGGCCGCCCCCCCGGGGTACATCAAGCGCATTGCGGTTGCCGGCCAGCGGTCAGCACTACCCCCTGGGGTCGGACAGCTTCGCGTGCCGCTCCGGTAGTGCCGGCCGCTGGCCGGCCCCCCCGGTCTGCTCGAACACCCCGGCCACCCAGTCGATGAACACCCGCAGGCGTGGCGACGGCGTGCGGTTGCGCGGGTAGACCAGGCTCAACGGGCTTGGGGTCGGCGGCGCGTCCGGCAACAGCTCCACCAGCTGCCCGCGCGCGATATACGGGTCCATCCGGTAGCGCGGAGCCTGGATGATGCCCAGGCCCGCCAGCGCGGCGCCGAGGAACGCATCCGCACCGGACACACGCACCCGCACCGGCAGCGGCACGTAGAGCACCTGCCCGCCCTGCTGAAACTCCAGCGGAATCAGCTGGCCGGTGGCGCTGGAGCGATAGCCCACCATTTCATGGCCGCCCAGTAGGGACTCGATGCTGCCTGGCACGCCCTTGGCCTGCAGGTAGCCCGGCGCGGCCACCGTGACCTCGCGCAGCATCGCCAACCGGCGCGCCGCCAGATCGCTGTCGGCCAGCGTCCCCACCCGCAGCGCCGCATCCACGCCTTCGCGCAGCAGATCGACATAGCGGTCGCCTTCGCTGACCTCCAGTTCGATCTCCGGGTAGCGCTGCAGGAACCCCGGCAGGTGGGGAAACAGCAGGTGCCGGCCCAGCGTGCCATGCACCTCAATGCGCAAGGGGCCGCGCGGCGGCGCGTCACGGAAGGCGGCCTCCGCGTCGTCCATGTCGGCGATCAGGCGCAGGCAACGACCATAGAAGGCCTCGCCTTCCAGCGTCGGCACCACCAGCCGCGTGGTCCGGTGCAGCAGGCGCACGCCCAGCCGCTGTTCCAGCGCCTTGATCGCGTCGGTCACCGTGGCCCGCGGCAGGCCCAGGTCCTCGGAGGCCCGGGTGAAGCTGCGGCGCTCGACGATACGGACGAAGGCGCGCATGGCCGTGAAGCGGTCCATTGTTCGGCTATCCGGATGATGTTGGCGGATTATGCAGGATTATCCGAAAGCGCGATTTCGCGAAGATGGCGCTGCGCCACTTCGGCGTGTCCCCGTGGAAGCCACCATGACCCTCTCCCCCGCCCGCTCTGTCGCCCTGGTCACCGGCGGATCCCGTGGCATCGGTGCCGCCATCTCGCGTCGGCTCGCCGCCGATGGCCACGCGGTCGCGATCAACTATGCGGGCCGCCGCGACGACGCCGAAGCCTTGGCGGCCGAACTCAACGCCGCCGGCGCGCAGGCCACCGCGCTGCAGGCCGATGTGTCCGATCCGCAGGCGGTGCGCCAGCTGTTCGACGCCATCGAAGCCCGTTTCGGCGGCATCGACGTGGTGGTCAACAGCGCCGGGGTGCTGCAGCTGGCACCACTGGCCGATACCGACGACGCCCTGTTCGAGCGGGTGATCGGCATCAACCTCAGGGGCGCCTTCAACGTGCTGCGCGAAAGCGCGCGACGGGTGCGCGACGGTGGCCGGCTGATCACCCTGTCCACCAGCGTGGTCGGCATCCGGCTGGAGAACTACAGCGTGTATGCGGCCAGCAAGGCGGCGGTGGAGACGATGGGCGCAATCCTCAGCAAGGAGCTGCGCGGGCGCAACATCACCGTGAACGCCGTGGCGCCGGGCCCGACCGCCACCGATCTGTTCCTGGATGGAAAATCGCCCGAGCTGATCGAGCGGTTGGCGAAGATGAACCCCCTGGAGCGGCTGGGTACGCCGGAGGACATCGCCGGCGCGGTAGGGTTCCTGGCAGGTGCCGATGGCGGATGGATCAACGGCCAGGTGCTGCGCGCCAACGGCGGAATGGTGTAGGCCGCGGCCATCGCACACCGGTAGTCGCCCACCTTGGTGGGCGCTTCGCCGTCTGCCAACCAAGGTTGGCCTCTACCGGGCGGAGAGCCGGATATCGCCGTCAGCCCGTGCGGGCCTCGCGGCGGTGATGCACCCAGTAGTACAGCGTGGGCAGTACCAGCAGGGTCAGCAGCATCGCCGACAGCAGGCCACCGATCACCACCACCGCCAGCGGCTTCTGGGTCTCGGCGCCAATGGCATGCGAGGTCGCCATCGGCAGCAGGCCGAACATCGCCAGCAGTGCGGTCATCAGCACCGTGCGCAGGCGTTGCAGCGAGCCCTGCACCACCGACTGCAGCAGGTCCATGCCCTGCTCGCGCAACTGGGCGAAGCGGCTGAGCATCACCACGCCGTTCAGCACCGCTTGCCCGAACAATGCAATGAAGCCGATTGCCGCCGACACCGACAGCGGAATGCCGGTCAGCCACAGGGCCAGGATGCCGCCGATCATCGCCAGTGGCACGTTGGCCAGGATCAGCGCGGCGCTGCTGATGTCCTTGAAGGCATCGAACAGCAGCACGAAGATGATCAGCACCGACAGCGGAATCACCCAGCCCAGCCGCTTCATCGCACGCTGCTGGTTCTCGAACTCGCCGGACCACTCCAGCCGATAGCCTTCCGGCAGCTGTACGCTGGCATCCACGCGCTTGCGCATGTCAGCCACCACGCTGCCCATGTCGCGGCCGGCGATGAAGATGCTCACCGCCTTCACCCGCTGTGCGTTCTCGCGCGAGATGTTGATCGCGCCGCTGGCCATGCGGAAGTCGGCCACGTCGGACAGCGTCACCGTGTGGCCATCGCCGATGCCAACCGGCACCGTACGCAGCCGCTGCAGGTCACGATCGGCATCGTCCAGGCGCAGGGTGATGGGGAATCTGCGGTCACCCTCCCACAGCTCGCCGACCTGGCGCCCGCCCAGTGCGGTCTCGATCACTTCGTCGACGTCGCGTACGTTCAGGCCATAGCGCGCGGCGCGGTCGCGGTCGATCTCGATCTGCAGCTGCGGCAATGATCCGTCGCGGTCGATGAAGGCGCTCTCCACGCCCTCCACGCCGCGTACCTGGCCGAGGATCGCCTGCGCCTGCTGGTTCAACACGTCCAGATCTGAGCCGCTGACCTTGATCACCACTTGGCCCTTGATCTGCGAGATGCTCTCCAGGATGTTGTCGCGCACCGGCTGCGAAATCGAGAACTCGGGGCCCGGAATGCGCTGCTCCAGCGTGCGCTGCAGATCGCTCACCAGCTGTCGCTTGTCCACGCCTTTCGGCCATTCCTTCTCCGGCTTCAACGCCACCAGCGCCTCGATCTGGTTGGCGCCCTTGGCATCGGAGCCGTCTTCCGGGCGTCCCAGCTTGGCCACCACCGTCGATACCTGCGGGAACGTGCCGACCAGCTCACGGATGCGCCGCGACTGCTGCTGCGCTTCGCCCAGGCTGGTGCTCGGGTCGAGCGTGGCCGTCAGCCAGATCGATCCTTCGTCCAGCTCGGGCAGGAACTCCGAACCCAGCCGCGTGCCCAATGCCAGCGTGCCGACCAGCAGCGCAACCGCGGTCAGCACTACCGCACGCGGGCGGGCCAGTGCGCGCTCCAGGACCGGCCGGTACCAGCCGGTCAGGCGGTCCATCAGCGGATTGCCGTCGCGCATGCGGTCGCGCCGCAGCCACCAGTAGCAGAACAACGGCACCACGGTCAGCGCCAGGATCAGCGCGCCGATCAATGCCGAGGTCACCGAGTACGCCATCGGCGCGAACATGCGGCCCTCCTGGCGCTGCAGGGTGAAAATCGGGATATGCGCGGCGATGATGATCAGCATCGAGAAGAACGTCGGCCGCCCCACTTCCGACGCTGCCGAAAGAATGGTCGAGAACCGTGTCTTACGATCGGCCGCAGGTGGCAGCTTCGACAATCGCGAGACGATGTGCTCGGTCACGATCACCGCGCCATCGATGATGATGCCGAAGTCCATCGCACCCAACGACAGCAGGTTGGCCGGCACGCCCCACAGATGCAGGCCAAGGAAGGTCGACAGCAGCGCAAGCGGCATCATCGCCGCCACGATCAGCGCGGCACGGGCGTTGTACAGGAACAGCCACAGCACCAGGAACACCAGCACCGCGCCTTCCAGCAGGTTGCTGAAGACGGTTTTCAGCGTGGTCGAGACCAACCACGAGCGGTCGTAGAACGGCTCGATGCTGACCCCGGCCGGCAGCTGGTTCGCTTCGATCTCGGCGATGCGCGCATGCAGGGCGTCGAGCACGTCGGACGGGTTCTCGCCCTTGCGCATCAGCACCATGCCGAACACCGCATCGTCGTTTTCATCCTGGCCGACCAGGCCCTGCCGGGGCAGGCCGGTATCGGCGATGCCGGCCAGGTCGCGCACCAGGATCGGCGTGCCACTGCGCTGCGCGACCACCACGTTGCCGATGTCGGCCGGCGAACGCATCAGACCGACGCCGCGGATCAGGAACTGCTGCTGGCCACGTTCCACGTAGCCGCCGCCTGCGTTCGAGCTGCCCTTCTCCAGCGCCTCGGCGAACTCACCCAGGCTGATGCCGCGGTCACGCAGCTTGTCCAGGTCCGGCTTGACCTGGAAAGTACGCGCGAAGCCGCCGAAACTGATCACATCGGCTACGCCCGGCACGGTGCGCAGGCTGCGCTCCATCGTCCATTCCTGCACGGTGCGCAGCTGGGTCGGCGTCAGGTGCGGGCCTTTCAGCACGTACCGGTAGATTTCGCCCACCGCCGAGCTCATCGCCTCCAGCTCCGGCGTCACCCCTTCCGGCAGCTCCACGCCCTGCAGGCGTTCCAGCACCTGCTGCCGCGCGAAGTAATCATCGGCCTTGTCGTCGAAGGTCAGGATGATCATCGACAGGCCGAACTGCGTATGCGAGAACACCCGCACCGAATGCGGGATGCCGGACAGTGCCACTTCCAGCGGCATCGTCACCTCGCGCTCCACCTCTTCGGCGGCCCGGCCCGGGTGCAGCGATACCACCGTCACCTGGGTGTCGGACACATCCGGAAAGGCTTCCACCGGCAGCACGCGGAACGCGGCAATGCCAGCGCCGATGAACAGCAGCAGCGCCAGCATCACCATCAGCGGCTGGCGCAGGCAATAGGCAATCAGGCGATCGATCATGGCGCGGCATGCCCCGTCCCGGTGCTGGCGGCAGCGGGCGCACTGTCGACCAGCTGCTGCAGCAACAGGCCCCCTTCGACCACCACCCTGGCGCCCTGGGCCAGGCCCTCGCGCACCCACAGGCGGCCATCACCTAGCTCCTCGGCACGCACGGCCCGGCGCGCGAAGCGGCCCTTGGCCTCCTCCACGAACACCACCTGCTTGCCGTCGATCAGCAGTACCGCAGCATCGGGCAGCGAGACACCGCCCTCGGCCGGCACTGCCACCTGCGCACGCACGTACTGGCCCGCCTTGAAACCGCGCGCACGGTTGTCCAGTTCGGCGCGCGCCTGCACCACGCGGCGCTCGCTGTCGACGAAGTCATCCACGTGCTGCAGGGTCGCCTGCTGCGGCTGTCCATCGGCGCCGGGCACGCTCACCTGCATGCCCGCCTTCAGGCGTCCGGCCAGGCTCTCCGGTACATCCAGCAGCAACCACAGGCGGTCCGGATCACCAATCACCGCCAACGGCTGTTCGCTGTCCGGGCTGACCGCCATGCCCGGGCTCATCCGTCGCTCCACCAGCACGCCATCGATCGGCGCGCGCAGCGGCAGGCGCTGGTCGACGCGCTGGCCATTGCCATATGCCTTGGCGAAGGCGGTTGCACGCGCATGATCGGCCTGGCTGCCGGCGAAGTTGGCCTCGGCCTCGTCCAGTTCGCGGCCCGACGCCACACCCGCCGCATGCAGCTCGCGGGTGCGCTCCAGCTCCTTGCGCGCCTGCTGCAGCTCGGCGCGGCCACGCACGCCCTCCGCCTGGGCCTGGCCGAACTCGGGCGAGGTGATCCAGGCAATCACCTGGCCGGCCTTCACCTTCTGCCCCGGTTGTGCCTCGATGCGCGCCACCTGCCCCGCCAGCGGGGTGCGCAGCGCGCTGGAGCGGGTCTCGTCCCAGACCACCCGGCCCGGCAGCTGCAGGCTGGCGCTGGCACCGGCGGTCACCAGCTCGCTGCGCAGTACATCCAGCTGGCGGCTGCCGGCCGGAAACAGGATCTGGCCGGCACTGACCTGCGGCGCATCCTCGGTATACGACGCCGGTTCGCGACCGCAGCCGCCGAGGAGGGCCAGCGCCAGCAGGGCCGGCAGCATGGCATGTCGCGCCCGCGGGCGATGGGCGACGGTGGACTTCATCGGGACTCTCCTTCAGCAACGGATGTGGCCGCTTCCCAGCGCGCCAGGGCAATGGCATGGTCGGCACGCGCATCAATCAGCGCGGCCTCGAACTCGCGCCAGCTGCGGCGCGCGTCGAGCAGATCGGTCAGGCTGGCGGCGCCACGGCGATAGGCCAGTTCGATGCCCTCTACCGCCTTGCGCGCAGCGTCGGACTGCAGCCCCTCGTAGTCGCTGCGGCGCTGCGCGGCGGACTGCACGCTGGCCTGCAGCTGGTCCAGTTCAGCGTGTGCTTCGCGCTGCAGCAGCTGCAGTTCCAGCGCGGCGCTGTCCCGGTCGGCCTCGGCACGCTGGATCGCGCCGCGTGCGCGCGACGGGCCGCCCAGCGGAATGGTCAACGACACGCCCCAGGTGACACCGCTGATATCGGTGGGCTCGCGCTCGGCCTCCACACCCAGCTGGATGTCGCGGTGGCGCTCGCTACGTGCCAGGGCCACGCCAGCGTCGGCGGCGGCCAGGCGCGAGCGTGCCGCGCGCAGATCGGCACGCTGCTGCGGATCGAACGCGCGCACCTTGGCCACGCTGCTGGCATCCGGCCAGGGGTCATCGGCACTGAGGTCGCGGCTGTCATCGCTGCCGAGCAGCAGGCCCAGCGCATGCCGCGCGTCACGCAGATCCAGGGCCGCCTCGCGCGCCGCATCGGCCACCGCCAGATGGTCCACCGCCATCCGCGCGCGATCCACCGGCGCCATCGCCCCGGTGGCCACCTGCTTGTCGGCCGCCGCCATCTGTTCGGCCGAACTCTGGCGGTTGGCCTCGGCAATCTGCGCCCGCTCCTGCGCGCCCTTCAGGCCGAAATAGGCTTCATGCAGTGCCACCTGCTGCCGGCGCCGGGTATCGAGCATGTCCAGCCCGGCCACTTCCAGCAGCGCGTCCGCCTGGCGGATGCGCAATGCGCGCTTGCCGCCGCGCTCCCAGGTCCAGCCCAGGCCCAGCGTGCTGTCCACCCGCTTGTCCTGCCAGCGCCCCGGGCCGATGCCGTGCTTCGGGCTGATCTTGCTGCTGCCGATCGACAGCTCGGCAGCTGGCCGCAACGCAGCGGTCAGCGCATCGCCCTGCACCCCACGCAGTTCCAATGCCGCCGCGCGCAGGTCCGGGTTGTGCGCTTCCATTGCACGCTGTGCATCCTGCAAGGACAGCGCCGAAGCCGCAGGCGCGCACGAAAGGGCGGCCAGCAGGGCCGCAAGACGACGGGAGAAATTCATGCACGTCACGGTAAGGTGACGCACTTGCGCCAAACTTGCCCCAACCTTGCACGAAGCTTGCAATGCGAATCCTGCTGATCGAAGACGACGCCGCCCTGGCCGATGGACTGATCCGCGCCCTGCAGGGCGCCGGCCATCTGTGCGACCACCTTTCGCGCGGGCTGCACGCGCCGGCTGCACTGGCCAGCGCGCCGTATGACGTGATGGTGCTCGATCTTTCATTGCCCGACGTCGATGGCCTCGACCTGCTCTCGCGCCTGCGCAACGACGGTGTCACACTGCCGGTGCTGATCCTCACGGCGCGCGATGGCGTGGAGGACCGCATCCTCGGCCTTGACCGCGGTGGCGACGACTATCTCGCCAAGCCATTTGCACTCGGTGAGCTGGAAGCCCGCCTGCGTGCGCTGTCGCGTCGCCGCAGCGACGCACCGGCGCAGAAGCGGTTGGGCCGGTTGTGCTTCGACAGCATCCGCAGTGAAGTGCAGGTGGAAGGCCAGCGCATCGAACTGACCGCGCGCGAGCTGTCGCTGGTCGAGGCACTGATGCAGCATCCTGGCCGCACCGTCACCAAGCAGCGCCTGTTCGACGCGCTGTACAGCTGGGATCACGAGGCCAACCTGTCAGTGATCGAAGTGCATGTCAGCCGCCTGCGCCGCAAGCTGGAACAGGCGCGCGCCGGCGTCGGCATCCGCATGCTGCGTGGCCTGGGCTATCGGCTGGAAGCCGGTGGTGACTGAGCGTGTGCACAGCCTGCGTGGCCTGCTGCTGCGCCGCCTGTGGCTGCCCCTGCTGGTGCTGCTGCTGTGCAGCGCGATCGGTTCATTCGCGTTGGCCCGCTTCTATGCCGGCCAGGTCTATGACCGCTGGTTGCTGGACTCGGCGATGTCGTTGTCCGAGCTGGTGAAGGTGCAGGACGGGCGTGCCTCGATCGAGATCACGCCCGCGGTGTCGCGCATGTTCACCTGGGATACCGCTGACGAAGTGCATGGCGAAGTGGTCGACGCTGCGGGCGGGCGCCTGTATGGGGACCTGCCCGAAGCGCTGCCCCGCCCCGCGATCGCTGCCGGCAGCGACGATGCCGTCTACTACGACGCGCGCCTGCGTGGGCAGCCGGTGCGCATGGTCGAGGTCGTGGTCAGCGCTGGGCCGGGCCACGATATCCGCCTGCGCGTGGCCGAGACGCTGCGCAAGCGCCATCGCCTGGAGCGCAAGCTGCTGCTGGCCAGCATCCCGTTCCAGGCCGCGATCCTGGCGCTGGCCGCGTGGCTGGCCTGGTCCGGTACCGGCGCAGCTGCACGCCATGCCAACCAGGTGGCGCGGCGGCTCGCCAGCCCGCGCCCGGACCCGCTGGCGCCACTGGAGCCCGCGCAGGAGGCACCGCGCGAACTGTGGCCGGCGGTGGAGGCCTACAACGCGCTGCTGCAGCGTCTGGACGCGATGCAGGATGCGCAGCGGCGCTTTGTCAGCAATGCCGCGCACCAGCTGCGCACGCCCTTGGCGGCGATGCAGGTGGAACTGGAGAGTTCATTGCGCCAGCACGACCCGCAGGCCCAGCAGCTGGCGCTGTCCGGCACGCTGGCCGGGCTGGCCCGCTTGCAGCATCTGGTCAACCAGCTGCTGATGCTCAGCCGCTCGGAAGATCCGCATGGCAGTGCACTGCCACTGCAACCGGTGGACCTGGCTGCGTTGGCACGCGGGGTGGTGGAGCGCTACGCCGACCGTGCGTTGGCGGCGGGCGTTGACCTGGGCTACGAGGGGCCAGACGACGGCGTGCAGGTGCAGGGCGATCCGCAGCTGCTGCGCGAAGCGTTGGGCAACCTGCTGGACAACGCGCTGCGCTACGGTGCCGTGCCCGGTGTGATCACCCTGGGACTACAGCGGGATGCCGAGGGCGTGCAGGTGTGGGTGGACGATGACGGTACAGGTATCGCCGAAGCCGAGCGCGCGCGCGTCACGGAACGGTTCTACCGGGCCAGCAGCGAGGGAGATGGCTGCGGGCTGGGGCTGGCGATCGTGGCCGAGATCGCGCAGCGGCATGGCGCGATATTGATGATCGAAACGGCGCCGCTCGGTGGCGCGCGCGTGGGGTTGCGTTTCCGTTCGCGAAAGCACCCCGACCCACGGATTCCGGTAGACGCCCACCTTGGTGGGCGCCGTTGATGTCCCGCGTGCCAACCAAGGTTGGCACCTACCAAAAGCACCGCGACCCACGCATTCCGGTAGACGCCCACCTTGGTGGGCGCCGTTGATGTCCCGCGTGCCAACCAAGGTTGGCACCTACCAAAAGCGCCGCGACCCACGCGTTCCGGTAGACGCCCACCTTGGTGGGCGCCGTTGACGTCCTGCGTGCCAACCAAGGTTGGCACCTACCAAAAGCACCGCGACCCACGGATTCCGGTAGACGCCCACCTTGGTGGGCGCCGTTGATCTTCCGCGTGCCAACCACGGTTAGCGCCTACCAGGTGCGGGGCAATGACGGCGGCAATGCGGTGCCGCCCCGCATCACCGGCTCATCGAGTACGGCGCCTGCGCGCCCTGCCCCGGCCAGTCCTTGTTCGGCTCGGCCTGCATGCTGAAGCGCAGTTCGCCGCCAGCCAGGATCTCGTCATGGCGCAGGAAGGTGCGCTGCAGCGGCTTGCCGTTGAGGCTCACGCTGCCCACATAGGTGTGCCTGTCATCCAGGCCATCGGCCACGATGGTGAACGTCTTGCCGTTGGGCAGGCGCATCGCGGTCTTCGGCAGGAACGGGCGGCCGAGGATGTACTCGCCCGAGCCCGGTGCCACCGGGTAGAAGCCCAGCGCGGTGAACACATACCACGCCGACATCTGGCCGACGTCATCGTTGCCGGCCAGGCCATCCGGACGGTCGGCGTACTGGGTGTCCATGATCTGCTTCAGGCGCGCCTGGGTGCGCCACGGCTGGCCAGCGTACGAGTACAGGTAGGCCACATGGTGGCTGGGTTCGTTGCCATGTGCATACCAGCCGATCAGCCCGGTGATGTCTTCCATGTGCTCGAAGATGGACGGATCCACCTTGGCGTTGAACACCTCGTCCAGGCGCGCGAGCAGCTTGTCGCTGCCACCGTGGGCTGCCGCCAGGCCGGCAACGTCCTGCGGCACGTACCACGAGTACTGCCAGGCGTTGCCCTCGGTGTAGTCGGTGCCGTAGCCGCTGGCGCTGGGGTCGAACGGCGTACGGAAGCTGCCATCGCGCTTGCGCGCGCGCATGAAGCCGGTGTCCTTGTCGAACGCGTTGCGCCAGTTACCCGCGCGTTTGTCGAAGGTGGCCGCGATATCGGCCTTGCCCATCGCCTGCGCCATGCGTGCGATGGTCCAGTCATCAAAGGCGTACTCCAGCGTCTTGCTGGCCGCTTCGCCTTCCTCGTCGATCGGCACATAGCCCAGCTCACGGTACTGCGCGATGCCGTCATACGGGCCGTAGTTGGCGGTCTCGACCATCGCCTTCAATGCCTTGTCGGCGTCGAAGCCACGAATGCCCTTCACGTAGGCATCGGCGATCACCGGCACGGCGTGGTAGCCGATCATGCACCAGTCTTCCAGGCCATGGAACGACCACACCGGCAGCATGCCGTAGGGACTGTGCTCATGGTGGGCCAGCATCGAATTGACGAAGTCGCTGTTGCGCTTCTCAGGCTGCACCAGCGTCAGCAACGGGTGCAGCGCGCGGTAGGTGTCCCACAGCGAGAACGTCGAATAGTGCGTGAAGCCGTCGGCCTTGTGCACCGAGTTGTCCGGACCGCGGTACTGGCCATCGGCGTCCATGAACAGCGTCGGCCCCAGCATCGTGTGGTACAGCGCGGTATAGGCACTGCGCCGCGCATGCTCGGGGGCATCGATATCGAGTACCGACAGCGCCTGCGTCCAGTCCTGCTTCGCCTGTGCACGCACGCGATCGAAATCGAAGTTGGCCACTTCCGCGTCGAGGTTGGCAATGGCGCCGGCCTCGCTGACCGGCGAGATGGCTACCTTCACCACCAGCGGTGCGTCCAGCTTGCCGAAGTTGAAGGTGCCGACCAGCTGCCGGCCTTCGATCTGGGCGCGCTGCGCCGGATCCTTCTCGCCCGGCGGCGGGAAGCCTTTATAGACGATGTCCTGCTCGGTGTTGTGCAGCTCATGGCCGGCCAGCGGCCGCGAGAAACGCATCGCGAAATACAGCTGGCGGCCCGGTGCCCAGCCGCGCGTCGCGCGGAAGCCGGTCACCGTGCCATCGGCGCGCACCCGCACCCGCGACCACAGCACCTTGCCCGGGTAGTCGTACATGCTGGTGCGCATGTCCAGCAGCACCTTGGCGTCGGTGCCCTTGGGGAACGCATAGCGATGCACCCCCACGCGGGTACTGGTGGTCAGCTCGGCACGCACCTTGTAATCGTCCAAGGTGACCGCGTAGTAGCCCGGCTCCGCTTTCTCGTCATCATGGCGGAAGCGGGAGGCATAGCCGCTGCGCGGCTTCTCGGGATCGCCACGCTCCAGGCCGGGACTGCCGGTGAACGGCATCAGCAGGATGTCGCCCAGATCGGAATGGCCAGTGCCGGAAAAATGGGTGTGCGAGAAGCCGACGATGCTGCTGTCGTCGTAGCGGTAGCCGGCCGCCCAACCGTAGGCCTTCTCGCGCGGCTGGATACGCGTATCCGGGCTGAGCTGGACCATGCCGAACGGCACCGTCGCCCCCGGGTAGGTATGGCCTTCCCCGCCGGTACCGATGAACGGGTCGACCGAGCCATAGGCGCGTTCGGCGGCGGATGTCGACGGAGCCGCCAGCACCGCCCCGGAGGCAAGCATGGCGGTCGCGGCGAAAGCGATCAGGAGACGACGGTCCAGCGTGGGCATCGGCATTTGGATCGATTCAGGTGGTGGTCAGATCCTAGCACCCGCGTTCTGGCACCGCATGTTGCGGTGCGGCTGAACGGTTCCAATCACACAGCCTATGGCGAATGAAGACTGCAATTAATTGCATGGATCGATCCATCCCCCTTCACCACACTGTCCCCGTGCCCAAAACGGCGCGGCAAAGCGAGTGACGACATTTCCTGCCGTTGTGTGATCTCTCGCGCAGTTTGCGTCGGGCGGGCCGGAAAAGGGCACGGGTATCACCTGGGCTTCACAACATCTCGGCGTCTCATTAACGCTGACGAGTGAACGCGGTCCCCTTTCCTGAGGTTCTGATTCCAACAGGAGTACGTCATGAAGATCGCTGTTCGCCGTTCCCTTGCGCTGGCCATTGCCGCCGGCCTTGCCGTTGCCGGTCCCAGCCAGGCCGGCACCCTCAACCCGGGTGAAAGCGCAACAGTCAATGCTGGAGACCCCATTGAAGGCTGGTCTGCCCACGGTGCCACACTGACGTTCAACACCGGCAGCGCCGCCACATCCGTAGGCATCAGCGACGGATCCACGCTCGCCATGACGGGGGCAGCAGCCACCGCCACCGATCCGTTTGCCGCCGTCCAGATTGCCTCCTCCAGCGCAACGATCGCCGGCACCCGGATACAGAACAGCCGCGCCGCGGGATTGGCGGTAACCAATGGCATCTCTGGTGGCGCTGCCGGCACCGCAACTGTCACTGACTCGAGCATCATCGGCCAAGGAATCGGAGGCTATGTTCAAGGTGGCGTACTGACCCTGAGCAACACGACGATTGATGGAACCGGCATCGGAGCCGGCCTCCTACCGTCCGAAATCTCGTCCGGTCTGGCAGTCTTCTCGAACTCAAGCGTCAACATCACCAACGGATCTTCCGTCATGGGGGATGAGAACGGCATCGTTGTGAAGGACATCGGGGGAACTCCCACCAGTCCGATCAGTGACAACGTCCTCACCATCGACAAGTCACGCGTCGCCGGTCGAAACGGCTCGGGCATTGTTGTCAGCGGTGCAGGGATCATCGCCCCAACCACTGTCAACGTTCTAAACGGCAGCACTGTAAGCGGCGGCAATGGCGTGATTGCTGAAGCCGTCGATGGCGGTACGCTGAATCTGAACGTCGGCGCGTCACAACTGCAGGGTACGCTTCGTGCCGATGCAACCTCGCAGCTGCACGCCAAGCTTTCCAATGGCGCGGTACTGACCGGCGTCATGACCAACGTCACCAGTACCACGCTGGACACGGCCACCTGGAACATGACCGGCAATTCCACGATCGGTGCGCTCAGCCTCGGTAACGGCACTGTGTCCCTCGGCGACGGTTCCGCCTTCCACACCCTCAACGTGGCTGGCAACTTCAGCGGTGCCGATGGCACGATCGTCTTCAACACCGTACTGGCTGGCGACGACGCAGCCACCGACAAACTGATCATCGGCGGTGACACCAGCGGCACGGCCAACGTGCGCGTCAACAATGTCGGCGGCGCGGGTGCGCAGACCGACAAGGGCATCGAGCTGATCTCCGTCGGCGGCGCTTCCAACGGCCAGTTCAACCTGGCCGGGCGCGCGGTGGGTGGCCAGTACGAGTACTTCCTGCACAAGGGTACCGGCGCTGATGGCAACTGGTACCTGCGCTCGCAGCTGCCGACCCAGCCGGACCCGTGCGTGGTCGATCCGAGCCTGCCCGAGTGCAATCCGGTCGATCCGGAGCCGGTGCTGCGCCCCGAGCCCGGCGCCTACCTGGCCAACCTGCAGGCGGCGCAGACCATGTTCCGGCTGGGTTACCACGATCGCCATGCCGGCCAGAATGCCGGCCGCGCCTGGGCGCGCGTGGATGGCTCGCGCAACGGCTTCGATGCCATCAGCCGCCAGCTCGACATCCGGGGCAACAGCCAGGCACTGACCGTCGGTGCCGATCTGTGGCGTCACGATTCGGGCAGCAGCGTGGGCGTGATGCTGTCCAGCGGCAACGCCAGCAGCACCTCAACCAATGAGCTGACCGGCTACTACGCCCGCGGCAAGGTGAAGGGCGAGGCGCTGGGCATCTACGGTACCTGGCGCGGCGGCAACGGTGCCGACCCGTATGCAGGCTTCTATGTGGACGGCTCGTTGCAGCGTGCGCAGTTCCGCAATCGCGTGGAAGGCATCGGCCTGGATACGGAACGCTACGACAGCCGTGCCTGGCAGGGGGCGGTGGAAACCGGCTACGCGTTCCGTGTGGGCGGTGCCAACAACGGCGGCATCTACCTGGAGCCGCAGCTGCAGGTGGGCTACAGCCGCTGGGACAGCAACCGCCACACCGAGGCCAACGGCACGGTGGTGAGCACCGAGAATGCCAATGGCGTGTTCGGGCGTGCAGGCCTGCGCCTGTCCGGCGTGACCCGCTGGGGCAATGGCGCGGCGGAGGTGCAGCCGTACCTTGCTGCCAACTGGCTGCACACCCGCGCCGAATCGCAGATCCGCATGGATGACGAGATCGCCGATGCGCGCGTGCCGCGCAGCCGTGGCGAGTTCAGCGGCGGTGCGTCGGTGAAGTTTGCCAACGGCATCGGCGCCTGGGGTGGGCTGTCGCTGCAGAAGGCCAGCGGCTCTCACCAGACCAGTGCACAGGTGGGTGTCAGTTACAGCTGGTAATCGGTCGCCTTCAGCCCGCGGTCGATTCGATTGCGGGTTGATATCAAGGCGGGAGGTGTGGCTGCCGGACTGGGGTTCGCGGCCACGGCGTGAAGGGCGCGACAGGGATTGTCGCGTCAGACACTTGTTTGCCGGGATCTGCAGCGGTGAGTGACGTGACCTTTCGATTCTGCCCGTTTGGCAGAAAGCATCAATGAGCATTCCACGTCGTGACCCGTACAAGATGGCGCCGCAGCGGACATCCCGCTGCCGGGATTGGAACCCCGTTTTGAGCTACGAGATTTGCTTGCCGTAACTACGGCGGGCGGTGTGCGGCGGCCGCATGGCCCTCCGGCTTTTCTCGTAGCTCAGCCGAAGTTCCAACCTCGCACCGCCCGCCACCCTTGCGGTGGCCCTCGCTTCCCAAGGAGTTCCCGCATGACCCAACGTCCACTCAGTCCGGCCATGGAGTCGCTCTTCCAGCGCATCGAACACGCCCTCAACAGCGCCGAAGGCATGGCCATCCTCATCGGCGAACAGTACGGCCCCGAGCCGAAGCCGCCCGCACCGATGGGCTACAACGCCAAAGAGATCGCCAACGCGATGGTCATGCTGAGCCAGCATGGGCGGTGCCTGTTGCAGAAGCTGCGTGCGGAAGCGGAGAAGGTGACCTATCACTACACCGCGATGCAGCCGAGCCTGCTCGACGCCGTGCGCACCGCACGCAGCGATCGCTGCCCTCAATCTGGCAATGCGCCCTGCAAGGTGGCGAGGTCGGCGCTGTCGACCGGCCTCACCACGCGCGCCACTTCCTGGCCGTCATGCAGCAGCACCACGGTGGGCCACAGTTTTACCTTGAACGCACGCCCCAGCGGCTTTCCCTTGCCATCCTCGATCTTCCAATGCACAAGATCGTGGGCGTCCACAAACGCCTGGAGTGCGGGCTGCGCGGCCTGGCAATGGCCACACCAGGGTGCACCGAACTCCAGCAGCTGCCAGCCCGCCTGAGCTTCCACGTCCGCGCCCGCAGGCTCCGCCGCCGGGTAGTCACGCATGAACGGCATGCCGGTTACGCCGCCAGCGCTTTCTGGATATCCGCCAGCGGGGCGTTGGTCAGGTCCTTGGCGATATCGCCCAGCAGGCGCGCCTGGACCTCCTTGTGCAGCAGCGGGCGGATACGGCCCAGCGTGGTCGGGTCTGCCACCAGCACCAGGTGTGCATAGCGGTTGTTGAGCGCATCTTCGTTCAACTGCTCCGCTACCTGCTTGGCAAACGTCGCCTCGTTGAGCTGCGAAATGGACATGTCCTTGGGCACCGCGCCAGCCGGGCCCTGACCGGAGACGCCCTGCTCGCTGATGTCCTGCAGGCGCAGCTCACCTTCCTGCTTCAACGCCAGCTGATGTTCGCTGCCGACGTTGGTGAACACGCGGGCCGAACCGCCATCGGCGACGATGATCAACGTGCCTTCGGGAATGCGACGGGTCATGCAATGCTCCTTCTCGATTGCGTTCAGCGCTACCGTAGACAGCGTCGCGTGAGCGCCGCGGCCAGAGTTCGTTCAACACTTGTCATTGCATGCCGCGCGCATGAACAGGCGCGATGGAACACAGCGTGCAGATCAGTCCGCTTCGCTGCATGCTCACGCCGATGCCGCTATGATGAACGAATGATCGACACGACCCACTACGTGACGGGCGCACCTGTTACGTGGGAAGCACTGCCGACCGGCGCTCCGCTTGCCACGATTGCTCCCGCCCTGCTCTTCCATCGCCTCGCGCTGGATCCCGGCGGATGACGCCCGCAGGCCCTCGGCCTGCACTCCCCACGCTGCTGTGACCTCCGGCCGCTGACTGCGCGACCGCTGTGATCCTGTTGCTGCGTTTCCGCCGTTGCGGCGGTGCTTTGCCGTGCGCGTGGCGTCGTGCCTGCACACATTCCCCGGCCCCCACGCCACTCACCGATGCCCCTGCGCCACCTGCGCCTGCATCGCCGTTTCCGATTTCCGGGACCTACCTCACCGCTCATTTCCCCTCTTCTGCCTACAAGGGAGCCCCCATGCAGGACACCCCCGATGCACATGCCCATTTCGGCTGGTTCAAACGCCGCCGCCACCTGAAGGTCGATGAGATCACCGTCGTCGACAAGCCCATGCTCAAGCGCGCCGTCGGCGCGGCCGCACTCGGCAATGCCATGGAGTGGTTCGACTTCGGTGTCTACGGCTATCTGGCCGTCACCATCGGCCAGGTGTTCTTCCCCTCCAGCAACCCCACCGCGCAGGTGATCGCTGCGTTCGCCACCTTCACCGTGGCGTTCCTGGTGCGGCCACTGGGCGGCCTGGTGTTCGGCCCCCTGGGTGATCGCTACGGCCGCCAGAAAGTGCTGGCGTTCACCATGATCCTGATGGCGCTGGGCACGTTTGCCATCGGCCTGATTCCCGCCTACGAGCGCATCGGCATCTGGGCACCGGTGCTGTTGCTGCTGGCGCGCGTGGTGCAGGGCTTCTCCACCGGCGGCGAATACGGGGGCGCGGCCACCTTCATCGCCGAGTATTCCACCGACCGCAACCGCGGCCTGATGGGCAGCTGGCTGGAGTTCGGCACGCTGGGCGGCTACATCGCCGGCGCCGGCACTGTCACCGCGCTGCACATGCTGCTGAGCAGCGAGCAGATGCTGGACTGGGGCTGGCGCATTCCGTTCCTGGTGGCTGGCCCGCTGGGCCTGCTCGGCCTGTACATGCGCATGAAGCTGGAGGAAACCCCGGCGTTCCGCGCCTTCGCCGAGGAAGCCGAGAAGCGTGAGCACGAGCGGCCGGGGCTGGGCGCGCTGTTCCAGGTGCATGGCCGCCAGCTGCTGGTGTGCATGGGCCTGGTGCTGGTGTTCAACGTGACCGATTACATGCTGCTGACCTACATGCCCAGCTACCTCAGCGTCACGATGGGCTATGCCGAGAGCAAGGGCCTGCTGCTGATCATCATCGTGATGCTGGTGATGATGCCGCTGAACATCGTCGGCGGCCTGTTCAGTGACCGGCTGGGCCGGCGCCCGATGATCATCGGTGCGTGCATCGCGCTGCTGGTGCTGGCCATTCCGTGCCTGCTGCTGGTCGGTAGCGGCAACGACGGGCTGATCTTCCTCGGCCTGATGCTGCTGGGGCTGGCGCTGGTGTGCTTCACCAGCTCGATGCCGTCCACGCTGCCGGCGCTGTTCTACACCCCGGTGCGCTACAGCGCGCTGTCGATCGCCTTCAATGTGTCGGTGTCGCTGTTCGGTGGCACCACGCCGCTGGTGACCGCGTGGCTGGTGGAGCGTACCGGCGACCCGCTGGTGCCGGCCTATTACCTGATGGGCGCGGCGGTGATCGGCCTGGTGACCATGCTGTTCGTGAAGGAAACCGCCGGCCTGCCGCTGCGCGGTTCACCGCCAGCGGTTGGCAGCGACAAGGAAGCAGCCGCGCTGTTGAAGAGCGATGTGCCGGTGACGGTGGACCCGACCTTGCCGCCGCTGCCGGACGTTGCCGAGCCCGAGCAGGCGAAGCCGGCGTTGTAGAGCCGAGCCCGTGCTCGGCTGACTTCCAGGGGATCAGCCGAGCATGGGTTCGACTCCGCACCCCGTGCGGCATCAATCACCCGGGGTGTCCAATTCCATCGCGCGCATCACGATGGGCTTGGCCCAGCCCGGCGTGTGCAACAGGTCGGCCACTGCGACCGGGTAATGCAGCTGGCCTGCAGCCATGGCCAATACCGGCAGCGGCACCACGCAGCCGTCAGCATCGGCCGGCGCGCTGTTGTCGTAGACATGCAGCTCG
Organism: Stenotrophomonas sp.; assembly: GCF_059505245.1. NCBI lineage: Bacteria > Pseudomonadati > Pseudomonadota > Gammaproteobacteria > Lysobacterales > Lysobacteraceae > Stenotrophomonas > Stenotrophomonas sp. The sequence continues at coordinate 23,728 of NZ_JCACKF010000037.1, read as the reverse complement.
GCCAGGTGCGGCAGCAGCTCCAGCAGATTTGCGCGCGCCGAATCGAAACGCGCGTGGATCTTCTCCACCGGAATATCGTGGCCACCGGCGGCCACCCGCGCGGCCACACGGGCGACGTGCAGCCCGACATCGGCCAGCCCACAGAACCAGATCGCCACCTGGTGCCGCTCGCAGGCCTCACGCAGCAGACGCGGAATGGTGTTGCCACCGAGCGTGGTCTCGAAGGCGAAGTCGGTGCCATCGGCCATGGCCTGGCGCAGGCGGCGGGTGCCTTCCTGCCAGGCCTCGGCATTGGCGTCCGGCAGCGGCCAGCCGGCGTCGACCAGGCGGCGGGTGAACGAGTCCGGGTTGAACCAGCTCAGCCCTTCGGCGTCCAGCCAGGTGCCCAGCAGCGAACTCTTGCCGGCGCCATTGACACCGGCCAACGCCAGGATGCGTCCCATCGATCAGAGCGGACGGCCAAGGGTGACCTTGCGGCCGCGCCGGATCGGCTGGCCCAGCACCTTGCCCAGCCCTTCCCCGCGCTGCAGCCCGGCCAGGGTCTGGTCGAACTCGCTGCGCAGGCGCTGCAGCTCCTCGCTGCGCTCACCGGCATCACCGCCGGCGGCCTTGGCCAGCAGTTCCTGGTAGGTGCGGATGTCCACGATCACCGCTTCCGGGTGGTTGTGGTTGGTGATGACCAGCGCCTGCTTTTCGCGCACGGTGCGCATCAGGCTCGGCCAGCCCCGGGTCTTCACCGACGAGGCCGGGGCCTTTTCAAGGCCAGGCAGATCCAGCGGCAGGGTCATGGCACGGCTCCAGGCGGGGTGGATGAGCGACACTATACCCAATTTGGCCAAATTGGGGATAAATCCCCTTTTACCGCAGGGGCGCGGTGTCCGGAGCGTCGGTCTGCAGCAGGCTGTCGCGTTCGCGCAGCGGGAAGCGGATCCACGCATCCAGCCCCTGTGGGCCAAAGTGCAGCTCGCCGCTGCCAGCCAGCTCGTAGGGCACGCGCTGCTCGATCAGCGCCCGGCCCAGGCCACGCTGGCGTGGCATTTCCCAGCCCTCCACGTCGGCATGGCGCTCGCACCAGTGCAGGCCCAGCCACGGTTCGGCGTCCTGCACCTGCAGATGCCAGGACACCTCGATCCGCCCCGCCTCGCGCGCGGCCGCGCCGTAGCGCAGCGCATTGCTCGCCAGCTCATGGATGGCCAACGACAGCACCTCGGCCGCTTTCGGTGGCAGCAGCACGTCCTCACCGTGCAGTTCGCACAGGCCCGTGCCCGGCATCTGCGCCGACACTTCCTCTTCGATCATCCCGCGCAGGCAGACCCCGGCATTGCCGCCGCGGGTCAGCAGGCTCTGCGTGCGCGCCAGCGACATCAAACGCCCGCACAGCCGCTCGGCGTACTCGTCCACGCTGGCCACGGTGCTGCGCGTCCGCCAGGCAAGGGCATGGATGGTGGACATGATGTTGCGGACCCGGTGCTGCAGTTCGGCCAGCAGCACCGCCTGGCGCTCGGTGGCGCGCTTGAGGTCGTCGATATCCACCGCAATGGCGAACACCCCGGTCACCTCGCCGTCTGCATCGCGCAGCGGCGCAGCGGCGACGCGTGTCCAGCGGGCGCGCCCGTCGTCATGGATGAACTGGAACTCCAGGCCGGGGACCACCGTCTCCCCCCGCAGGGCGCGGGCGATGGCGAAATCATGGGGCTCGATGCGCGAGCCGTCGGGGTGCCATCCCTGCCAGCGGTAGTGGTTGGGACGATCAGTGGACGGCACCTTGCCGGTGGGCAGATAGGTCCGCATCCGGTCGTTGGACAGTTGCAGTCGGCCTTCGGCATCGACAATGCAGACGCCCACCGGCAGCACCTTGAATGCCAGCGCCAGGCGCCGGTCGCTCTCACGGCGCTTCTGCTCCTCGCGCTCGCGGGCCGCCTGCGCGACATGCGCGGCGGTCGTTTCGAACATGGTGACAAGCACACCGTTGATGCGCCCTTCCTCACCGCGGATGGGGCTGTAGGTGATGGTGAACCAGACATCCTCCAGCCGCCCCCGCCGCGCCAGCGGATAGAGCTTGTCCTCGTAGGTGATGGTCTCGCCCTGCCACACCCGCTGGTAGATCGGGCCGTTGATGTGCCAGACCTCAGGCCAGCACTCGCGGGTGGGCTGGCCAAGCCCGCCCGGATGCTTGTCGGCGAGGATCTCGGCATAGCCATCGTTGTAGAGCTGCACCAGCTGCTCGCCCCACAGCACGATCATCGGGAAGCCGTGGGCCAGCATCAGGTCGACAGTGGCGCGCAGGTGCGGCGGCCATCGCTCGATCGCACCCAGTGGCGTGCCTGACCAGTCGTGGCGGGCAATACGGGCGGCCATGCCGTCATGGCGCGCATGCGCCTGCAGCGGCGGCGGCATGCCCGCCGGGCGCTCAACGGCCGGGAGACCCTGGATGCGGTGTGACATGCCGCGCAATCAGGCGATGCCCGCAGCAGCCTGCGGGCCTGCCACCAGCCGTGCCAGCTGCTGCACCAGTGCCTCGATGTGATAGGGCTTGGTACAGCGGGGCGCGCCAGCGAAGCGGCTGGGCAGATTGTCATCGTAGCCGGAGGTCAACATGAACGGCGTGCCGGCGTCCGCCAAGCGGTCGGCCAAGGGGTAGACCAGTTCACCCCCCAAGTTGATGTCCAGCAGGGCGACATCGATGGGGTTCTCATCGACCAGACGCCCCAGCGCCTGCAGGTCACCGGCCGGTCCCACCACCTGCGCCCCCTTCAGTTCCAGATAGTCCACCAGGAACATCGCGATGGCGAATTCATCTTCCGCCACCAGCACCCGCAGCCCTTTCAGGCCCTCTGGCTTGTTGCCCGCTTCCAGCACGACCCGCGCTCCTCGATACACGCGGCGCACCTCTGCCGCAACGCCTGCAGGATGCGCGAAACGGGCTACAAGGGCGCGTGATGATCGATGAAGATCGCCGCCACGGCCCGTTCACCCGGGCATTGCAGCGGCGCGTTCAGAACGCACGCTCCCATTTCAGGCTGAGCAGGCTGCGGTCGTGGCTGTACAGCCAGCCGACGTTGCTGTCGATGCGGGCGTAGCGCAGGCCCAGGCTGGGCACCAGCCCGGCCACCGCCAGCCGCTCGCTGCGCACGATGGCGATCAGGTTCTGTTCGTCGTCCTGCCTGCGCGCCTCCAGCAATGGACTCCAGGCGTCGTAGTCGCGGCGGCGCAGCGACACGAACACCGTGGCCGTGGTGCCGCTCCACTGCCGCGCCGCGCCCAGCCGCAAGCCGCGCTGGCGGTAGCCGTTGGCCGGGTCGGCAGCGCTGCTGCCGGTGACATCCAGCCCGGCGAAGACCGTCCAGCGCGGATTGAGCGCACGGAACCAGGTGGCATACACCGATGCCAGTTCGCCGTCATAGTTGCTGGCCAGGCCCTGTTGGCGATACCGCTGGCGCTTCCAGTCGGCCTCCAGCTTGAGCAGGCTGCGTGCATCCGGGGCGTACTGCCATTCGCCGTGCACGCCACTGCCGCCCTGCAGCGCATGGTTGCCCAGGCCCTGGACGTCATAGCTGGGGGCAAGCAGCACGGTCTGCCGCGCACTGCGCCAGCTGTAACCTGCCTGCACATTGGCATTGAGCTCGTTGTAGGCACGGTGCCCGCGCCATGCCTGACCGAAGGCGAGACCGCGCACGTACAGCCCATGATGCCCGTCGAGGACCCAGCGCCGTTCCAGGCTGGCGTCGTAGTCGAGGCCCCCTGCGCGCTGGGCGTCGGGCAGTTTCCGTTCGATGATGCAGGCGTCGCCTACGCCGAACAGGCAGGTGCGGCTGGCCGAGCTGCGGTTGATGTTGTCACTCCATGCGGGGCCGGCGGACAGCGCGCCTTTCCAGCGCTGGCGCGCCTGCAGGGCACCCAGGTAACCGTCCACGCGCGCGCGGACGCCGGCCGTGGCCGGATCATCAGCATTGATGCCTGCAGCGATGGCCGTGAACAGCGCGACCGCATCGCGATCACGCTGGTCTTCCGCATAGACACGTGCCAGCTCGAGTCGGGCCGGCAGGAAATCCGGCTGCGCCGCCAGCAGCGCTTCGTACTCCTTCGCCGCGCGACGATGGTCGCCGGCCACGCGGGCCAACACCCCCTGCGCGTAATGGCGCAGCAGCGGGTCATGCCCCTGCAGTTCGATGTACTCCTCGAGGAACGCCGCGGCGGCCCGCCATTGCTGATGCTGCAGTGACAGGTAGAGGGCCTGGCCGAGATCGTCGACGGTGCGCTCCACGCGCAGCGTCCTGCCATCGATGGTGATGGTCGGCCGCTCCGACTCGGCCTGTTGCAGGCGCTGCCGGTCCTGCTGCTGGTGGCGCAGTTCGCTGCCCTGTTCAAGCACGCGGCGCAGATCGTCCTGCTGGGCGCGCACATCAGCGGCAGCCAACAGCAGTACGACAAGGAAGGTGGAATGGCGCATGGTCGATCCGTGGTGGTGCATGCAGCGGCCGAAGCAGGGACTGGCGGATCGCGGCTTGTCCCTGCCCTGCCCCGTCAGGGGCGTGGCGATCAGTTCTTGCTGCCGCCGAAGGCGGTGTCGTACTGGCTGTTGCCGGCGAACGTGGCGATACCGGCGAGCGTGGCCGCGTTGGCGCCGAAGAACTGGCCCTGGCTGTTGCCGGTGACCGAGCCGTTGGCCACGGCGGTGCCGGCGAAGGATGCATCGGCGCTGTTGATGTTGGCGCTGATCGCCAGGGTCTGGCCACCACCGGTCAGGCCGCCGGTCAGCTTGCCAGTGCCGAAGTTCGCCGCGAAGGTACCGCTGAGCAGGTTGCTGCCATTGAACCGGTTCAGGCCGGCCACCGCGTAGGTGGCGGTACCGCTGGGTAGGGTGGTGCCGGCGCGGTCGCCAGCGAAGTACACCTGGCGGTTGTTGAAGCCACCCGCAGCGCCGTCCTTGGACCATTCGCCGAACCACACATCGCCACTGCCCACCTTGACGAAGTTGAAGTGGCCCATGCCGGAATGGCTGCCCGGCGTACCGGTGATCGGCATGGCCAGGGTACGCACGGTAACGCCGTTGACGGTGGTCGGGGCCGAGTAGGCCGCCAGCCCCTGGAAGTCGACCGGCTTGCCGTTGGAGACGGTGCCGACGCCGATGCCGGCCTTGCCTGCGCTGTGCGGGCCGCCGTTGACTTCGGAGGCACCGACCTTGACGTACAGCTGCGAATCGGTGGCCGGGCTGGCCGCACCGACGATGTCGGCGGCCTGGGCGGCACCGGCCAGGGCGAAGGTGGCGGCCATGGCCAGTACGGAACGGGAGATCATCTTCATGGAACTACTCCTTGGGTTGAGGGAACAACGGGTACAACAACAGAACAGGTGATCAGAAGCGCGCAGTGACACCGAGCTTCAGCGTGCGCCCCGGCGCCGGCAGCGTGGAGCGCGTGGCCGGGTCGACGTAGTAGCGGTTGCCTAGGTTGGTGCCGACCAGCTCGACGCTGGCGTGGTCATTGAAGCGCCAGCGCGCGTAGGCATCGACGGTGGTGATGTTTCCCCAGGTGAACGGCACGTTCTGCCAGATCAGGCCACCGCTGCCGGCGTACAGGCGATCACGGTAGGCCTGCAGGTCCGGGTTCTGGTGGCGCTGGTAATGCACGATGCGGCTGCCCAGCTCCAGGCGCTCATCGAACAGCCGGGTGCCCAGCGACACGTTCACCGACAACCGGGGAATGGCCTGGGTCAGCAGGTAGCCACTGACGAAGCCGTCCTGCACGCAGTTGGGCACCTTGCCGGCCAGCGCATCGAGCTGCACCGCCATGCTTTCGTCGCAGACCTTGTTTTCCAGCGTACGGGTGATGCCCAGGTCGGTGAAGAAGCGCCGGTTGTCGAACCGCGCCTGCAACTCCAGGCCGCGGATGCGCTGCTTGTCCAGGTTGTCGAACAGGAAATTGCCGTCGCGCTCGATCACGTTGCGGGTCTTGTGCACGTAGTAGGCCAGCTTCACGTCGGCATCGGCGGTGTTGCCGAACAGCGCCGACAGGTTGTGCACGTAGCCCACTTCGTAGTTGTAGGCGTGTTCGGGCTTGAGCGGGTACAGCGGGTTCAGGCTGCTGGAGAACGCGATGGTGCTCTCGAACATGCTGGGGAAACGCACCGCCTCGCTGTAACGCACATAGGCGCGCGCATTGGGCGAGAAATGCGCGGTGGCCGAGAAGGTCGGCAGCCAGGCATGGTCGCGCCTGCGCTCGTTGCGGCCGGCCACCGTCTGCGACCGCCCGCTCTGGATGCTGCACAGGATCTGCGCGCCCTGCACCGGCAACAGCCCGGGAATGGCCGCCACCTGACCATTCAGGCACGGGTTGCTGGCACGGCGGTAGTTGCCGTCCGCATCCGGCAGCCACGGAATGCTGTGCTCCACCGCCACCGGCGTCTCGTACCTGCTCAGCAGGCCCTTCAGCAGATCATCGACGATGAAGCCCATGCCGATGCTGTCCCAGAACGCGCGCTGCGCCTCGATGGCGTCGATCTCGCCCTGCAGGCTGGCCGGGCGTTCGGGCAGTTCGTTGACCCGGTAGCGGGCTTCCCTGGGGAACACAGAGGTGGTCATCAGCTCCGGGTGTTCCTGCAGGAAATCATCGAAGGCCCAATAGCGCGCGTAGCGCACGCCGGCGCTCAGGGAGAGGAAATCCACCGGCCGCCAGTCCAGCACCAGGTAGCCCTCGCCTTCCTGGCGACGCCCGGCGCGCGGGTACATGCGCCAGCCATCGCTGACGCCAAAGTACGGGTCCGCCGAGCGCAGTTTCTCGAACTGCCAGTTGCCGCCCACGGTCAGGTCCAGGGTGGAATGCAGCGCGAAGCGGTTGCTCAGGGTCAGGCCGGTGCGGTCGTTGCGGGCATTGGCCAGCGCGGTATTGCGCAGGATCGGGCTGCTGCCGGGGTTCCAGTCGGGGTTGCTGGCAAAATTGGGGAAGCCGCCGGCGGTGTAGGTATCGCTGGTGGTTTCGGTGCGCCACAGGTTGGCACGCAGGTCCAGCCAGCGGCTGCCGGCAGGCTGCCAGTGGTATTCCAGGTTCCAGGCATCGGCATCGACGCGGCTGAGCGGCCACTGGATGCGACCGTAGTCGGGCGCGGACAGGATGCGCGAGGGCATGATCTCGCCGTAGTGGGAGAGCGTACGCCGCCAGGTGGCGCGCAGCTGCTGGTCATCGTTGATCTGCCAGGTCGCCTTCAGCAGCCACGATTCCTGCTCGCTGGAGGTGTTGGGCACCTCGTCGCCGGGCTTGAAGTAGCGCGCCAGCGTGGTGATGTAGTCCAGGCCCTTGTACTCGAACTGCTCGCGCGGGTCCTGGTCGTAGTACGCCGTGCCCTGGGTGCCGGAGAAGTAGTTGCCGCGCTTGCGCCAGGCATACGCGGCCATCAGGTCCACGTGTTCGCCGCGCAGGCCCAGCGCCAGCCGCCAGGCCTGGTCCTCGCCGGCGAACACATTGGCTTCCGAACCGCGCGACTTCACCGGCACCAGCAGCGTGCTGTCGGCATACGGTGCCGAGGGCGAGCCCTGCGGGAACCCGGGCACCGTGCGGTAGTCCTCGCCGGTATGCAGCCGCGGCAGGCGTGGCGCCACCGCATTGCTGCTGCCTTCGATCTTCAGCTCCCCGCCGAAGCGCTCACCCGCTTCCACGATGTCATCGACGTCGATGGTCTTGATCACCAGCGCGCCACCGATCCCGCTGTGCACATCGCGCACCAGCCCCGGCCCCTTGATGACCTGGATGCCACCTATCAGGTTGGGATCGATGTAGTTGCGGTTGCTGACGCCGTTGTAGCCGCGCCAGACCGTAAGTGCCTGCTCGCCGCCGTCGATGCTGACCGGCACCCGCCCCGGCCCCTGGATGCCGCGGATGTTGATGTCCAGCGCGCCACTGTTGCGCGCATCGCCGCTGAACACACCGACCAGATCCTTGACCACGTCGGCCGGATTGGAGCCGCGATAGCGCTCCACCCGGTCGCGCCCCGAATACGCCGTGGCCATGTCCAGCGCGAACACATCATCGTAGCCGCGCCGATCGCGGGCCTCGCCCCCTTCCGACTGCAGGCGACCGGCCACGTCCAGTGTCTCGGTCACCCGCACCCCTTCCCCTTCACCCGCCTCCGCTACGGCACGCAGGCTCCAGGTGCCGTCCATGCCACGCTGCGCGCGCACGCCGCTGCCACGCAGCAGCAGCTGCAGGGCCTGCATCTGGCTGTACTCGCCGCTCACCGCGCTGGAGCGACGGCCTTCCACCAGGTCACTGCGGAACACCACCTGCACATCGGCCTGGCGGCCAAAGGCACGCACGGCGTCGGCCAGGGGCTGTTCCGGAATGGCGTACTGGCGCAGCGGCGCGACGACCGCCGGTTGCGCCTGCCCGGCCGGCACCCAGGCCAACTGCAGCAATGCGGTGGAAACAGCCAGGGCCAGAGCGGTGGCGCGACGATGACAGGCGGATGCCGTGGACGGCATGGACAGGAACTCCTCAAGCGGGGCGGGACAACGGACACGTCCGGTGCCCGGTGGTGTGTCTGGCTTGAGAAGAAACGCGGTTTCGCTCTGGCTATACCTCTATAGACAGCGGGCTGCGACGACTGCCCACGGTTTTTTCATGTTTTTTTCATGCGACCGGTTCGTCCATGTTCCGAGGGTGCTTCACCACAGCAGCAACGCACCACCGGGCAAGCGCTGCACGCGCAGTCCCGCCTGCGCGGCCACGGCGACGATGGCCGTGTCCGGTTGCTGCAGGTGGAACAGGCCACTGACCCGTACGCGTGCGCCCTGCCCGCCCAGTACCCAGACCGGGCCACGACGGTAGCGCGCCAGGTCGGCGATGGCCTGCGCGGCCGGCCGATCATCGATCACTACCTCGCCACGCCGCCACGGCGCCATGCTCTCCGGATCTTCCAGCTGCACCGGCTGCAGCCAGTGCCCGTCACGGAACGCGCGTGCCTGTCCGGCATGCAGGCGCTGCACGCTGCCATCGCCCGGGCGCACATCGACCACACCCGCGCTGACCTGGGTGGTGACCGTGGTATCCAGCATCGACACGCTGAAGGCAGTGCCGATGTCACGGACCAGGCCGCCCGCTGCCTCGACCTGGAACGGGCGAGCCTCGTGCGCTACCTGGAACCAGGCCTGGCCGCGCAGCAGGCGCAGGTGGCGCTGCCGGTCATCGAACGAAAGTGCCAGCGCGGTGCCGGCATCGAGTACCGCCGTGCTGCCATCGGCCAGCTGCACCACTCGTGGCGCATCGCTGCTGCGCACATCACTGCGCGCCAGCAGCAACGCATGCGGAGCGGCCGCGACCATCAGCACCACGGCCGCAGCCGATGCCAGCAGCCACGGCAGGCGACGGTGCGGTGCGATCGGCCGCAGCCCCTGGCGGTCGCCGGTCAGCTCGGGCAGCGCGGCCAGCACCTCGGGCCCGGCAGCGTCCAACCGCTGCCAGAAGGCCTGCTGCTGGCGCCAGGCCAGCGCATGGCGCGGATCGGACTGCAGCCAGCGCTGCAGGGTGCGTTGCTGGCGTCCCGGCAACGGGCCTGCACTGCACCGTATCACCCAGCGCAACGCCTGCCTGGCCTGACGCGGCGAGGGTTCGGACGTGGTCATGGTTGTGGCCTGCCGCACCGCGAATGGGTGCGCTTTCCTGTTGTGACAACGGCGGGCACGATCTGCCCACGGCAATCGCCGCTCATCGGCCCATTCCCCGCTGCTGTTGCTGGATCAGCAGCGCTGCGCGCAGCACATGCTTGCCGACCAGGCTCTTGGAGATCCCCAGGCGCGCGGCAATCTCGCGTTCGCTCAGGCCCAGGTAGCGGTTGAGCACGAAGCACTCGCGTACCTGGGCCGGCAGGGCCAGGATGGTCTGGGTGATCTCGCGCAGCTGCGCCTGGTCCAGCGCCTGCGCCTCGCCGTCGTGGCCTGCCTCGGCCATGCCGGTGGCGTACTCGGCCATCGCGCGCCGCTCGCGGGCGTCGGCCTGGCTGCGGTTGAGCGCGTGGTGGTAGGCCATCCGGTACAGATAGCCGCGCGGCTCGAGGATGGGCGGGTCGCCGGGCACGCTGCTGGCCTTCAGGTACAGGTTCTGCAGAGTGTCCTCGGTGCTGGCCGGGTCGAGGTAGCGCGCGACGAAGCGGGACAACGCACGGCGCTCGCGGATCAGCAGCTCGACCAGCGCCAGGGCATTGGGAGACATAGGTGCCAAGGCCGGACCGGGGAATGATGGGCGTGATGGCGACGGTCCGGACGTGGATTGTGGGCTGCACGGCCGCAGGCGGCAAGCTGCAGCCCCGACATCATCCACGCATGGCGTGGATGGAAGACCTAGGGTTCCTCCAGCGCCTCGAAGCGTTCGGCGAGGTAGTCGATCAGCGCACGCACCGCAGGCAACAGGCCGCGTCGCGACGGGAACACCGCGTGCACGATGCCGTGCTTGGGCACCCACTCCGGCAGTACCGGCACCAGCGCGCCACGGGCCAGCTCGTCGCTGATCATCATCCGCGGCAGCATCAGCAGGCCCACCCCGGCCACCGCGGCGGTGCGCAACGCGATCATGTCATCGCTGACCAGCCGCGGGCGATGGTGCACGCTGGCCAGCACATCGCCCGGCCCGGTGTATTCCCAGGCATGCTGCTGGCTGGCCGATGCCAGATCCACGGTCGGCATCATCGCCAGGTCGGCCGGCACCTGCGGCGTGCCCAGCCGCTGCAGCAGCGCCGGGCTTGCACTAGTGCACCAGACCCGGCGCGCCAGCACGCGTACCACCAGGTCACTGTCCTCCAGCGGCGGCGGCCGCACGCGGATCGCCACGTCCATACCCTCGCCCACCACATCGACGCGCCGGTTGGTGGCGTCCAGCTGCACCGTCACCTGCGGGTGCAGGGCCAGGAAATCGGCCAGCATCGTGCCAATGCGCGCGTGCAGGATCGCGATCGGGCACGCCAGGCGGATGGTGCCGCGCGGCTCGGCACGTGACATCGCAATGGCTTCCTCGGCCGCTTCGGCTTCGACCAGCATGGCCTTGCAGTGGCGGTAGTAGTCCTGGCCGACCTCGGTGACCGAGAAACGCCGGGTCGAACGCTGGATCAGGCGCACGCCCAACCGTTCCTCCAGCAGCGCGACGCGCCGGCTCAGTTTCGACTTCGGCATCGCCAGCGCCCGGCCGGCCTGCGAGAAGCCGCCATGCTCGACCACCATGGCGAAGTAGAACAGGTCGTTGAGGTCACAACGGCGGATATCTGCGATGAACACGGGGCGATCTCCTGCGGCCACGGCCTGCAGACATTGTTCACCAGATAGGACTATGACGGCAAATACTGGCGTCTACCGGCCTTATTGTCACGGCGATATCGTCTTCGCAACGAAGAACAGCGGCCGGCAGCCCCGGCCAGGAGATCGCCATGAAGCGTGTCACCGGTACCTACAGCGCCCCGCGCCCGCACTGGGTGGGCGACGGATTCCCCGCCCGCTCGATGTTTTCCTACAACACCCACGGCCAGCACCTCAGCCCGTTCCTGCTGCTGGATTACGCCGGCCCGTACACCTTCGCCCCCAGCAATACGCCGCGTGGCGTCGGCCAGCATCCGCATCGCGGATTCGAGACCGTCACCATCGTCTATGAGGGTGAGGTCGCCCACCGCGATTCGACCGGGGCCGGCGGCACCATCGGCCCGGGTGACGTGCAGTGGATGACGGCTGCCTCCGGCATCCTCCACGAGGAATTCCACACGCCGGAATTCAGCAGGCGCGGCGGCACGCTGGACATGGTCCAGCTGTGGGTGAACCTGCCGGCGCGCGACAAGATGGGCGCACCGGGCTACCAGACCCTGCTCGACGCAGAGATTCCCTCGGTGGATCTGCCCGATGGCGCCGGCCGCGTGCGGGTCATTGCCGGCCGCTTCCACGGTCATGCCGGCCCGGCCCGCACCCACACGCCGATGGATGTCTGGGACATCCGCCTGCGGCAGGGCCACCACGCCGAACTGCCGGTGGCTGAGGGCCGCACGCTGGCGCTGGTGGTGCTGAAGGGCACGGTGCGGATCAACGGCGGCCAGCCGGTCGGCGAGGCACAGCTGGTCACCTTCGACCGCAGCGGCGAGGACGTGTTCGTCGACGCCGACAGCGACGCCACCGTGCTGCTGCTCAGCGGTGAACCGATCGACGAGCCGGTGGTGGGCTATGGCCCGTTCGTGATGAACAGCCAGGCCGAGATCGCGCAGGCGGTCAACGATTTCAACAGCGGCCGCTTCGGCCAGATCGCGCACTGATCGTTTCAAGCGGCGGGCGATGGCCCGCCGCACCCTCCGGGCCATCGCCCGCTTTTTCCAGGAGACTGACCATGAGTACCCCCGCCAACTTCAACGGTGCCCGCCCGGTGATCGATCCGGACAACGCCGCGATGCTGCTGATCGACCATCAGAGCGGCCTGTTCCAGACCATCGGTGACATGCCGTTCACCCGCGTGCGCGCCCACGCCACCGCGCTGGCCAGGATGGCCACGCTGGCAAAGATGCCGGTGATCACCACTGCCTCTGTTCCGCAGGGCCCGAACGGCCCGCTGATCCCGGAGATCCACGACGCAGCCCCGCATGCCCAGTACGTGGCGCGCAAGGGCGAGATCAACGCATGGGACAATCCGGAATTCGTTGCCGCAGTGAAGGCCACCGGCCGCAGGCAGCTGATCATTGCCGGCACCATCACCAGCGTGTGCATGGCCTTCCCGTCCATTGCCGCCGTTGCCGATGGCTATCAGGTGTTCGCGGTCATCGATGCCTCGGGCACCTATTCGAAGATGGCCGAGGAGATCACCCTGGCCCGGGTGGTGCAGGCCGGCGTGGTGCCGATGGACACCGCCGCGGTGGCCTCGGAGATCCAGCGCAGCTGGAACCGCGATGATGCCCAGCAGTGGGCCGAGGTCTACACGAAGATCTTCCCGAACTACCAGCTGCTGATCGAAAGCTACCTGAAGGCGCAGGACGTGCAGAAGAACCACGAGCCGCTGGATTCGCAGCGCAGCTGACCTACGCCCGGGGTGCCGGCCCGCTGTCGGCACGCCTCTCAACCGGAGACCCATCATGTCCAGTGAACCGATCCGCGACCCGGCCAGCGATCATCTGCTGACCCCGCAGAACTCCGCCTTCATCATCATCGACTACCAGCCGGTGCAGGTGAACTCCATTGCTTCGATGGACCGCCAGTTGCTGGTCAACAACATCGTCGGCACTGCCAAAGCCGCAGTGGCTTATGGCCTGCCGATCGTGCATTCGACGGTGAACGTCAAGACCGGCCTGAACAAGCCGCCGATTCCGCAGCTGCGCCAGGTGCTGGGTGACTATCCGACCTACGACCGCACCACCATCAATTCCTGGGAAGACGTCCAGTTCCGCAGGGCGGTGGAAGCCACCGGCCGCCGCAAGCTGATCATGACCGCGCTGTGGACCGAGGCCTGCCTGACCTTCCCGGCCTTGGATGCGTTGAAGGAAGGCTATGAGGTGTATGTGGTGGTCGACGCCGTCGGCGGCACCTCGCTGGCCGCGCACGATGCCGCGCTGCGCCGCATCGAACAGGCCGGCGGCCAGCTGATCAGCGTGCCGCAGCTGTTCTGCGAGCTGCAGCGCGACTGGGCCCGTTCGGAAACGGTGCCGGCCTTCATGAACCTCTTCATTGAAACCGGCGGTACGGCGGGCATCCAGTTCTCGTACGATCGTACCGAGTAACCGGGTGGCGGCGCCGGTCCTGACTGGCGCCGCCTTTGGGGAGCCGTCGAGCATGGCTCGACGCTACAGTGGGTTTGGTCGAGCGTGGCTCGACGCCATGGACAGATGGAGAATGTGATGGCCTACGCACGCATTGTTTCAACCGCCGACAATTACCTGCACCACATCAGCAATGGCAGCTTCGATGTGGATGCGGACGAGCCTGCCTCGTTGGGCGGCCAGGGCAAGGGCTTCGCGCCGTTCGACCTGTACCTGGCCTCGCTGGCGGCGTGCACCGCCATCACCCTGCGCATGTACGCGCAGCGCAAGGGCTGGGACCTGGGCGAGTTCCATGCCGAGCTGCGCTCGGAACGTGATGAGGACGGGCGCCTCCACGTGCACCGCGTGCTGCATGCCAGTGCCGAGCTGAGCGATGCGCAGTGGCAGCGATTGCTGGAGGTGGTGGAAAAGACCCCGGTGACCCTGGTGATGCGCGAAGGTGCACGCATCACCAGTGAGCGTGGGGCGGCGGCGTAACAGAGGGCTCAGCGCCGTGAATGCAACACCGTGCGCTGGCGCATCGCGTTGAATTCCTGCTCCACCTGCTGGATGTCTTCGGCCTGGAACCCGGCGGCATCCAGCAGCTGGTCGGCGGCCGCGGCCGCCAGCGGATCATCGTCACGCTGGCGCCAGCAGCGCGCCGGCAGGAAGTAGCCCACTTCGCTGCGCCCGCGCATGATCACCACCGGCCGGCCCGCGTACAGCAGGAACTCGGCCAGGTGCTGGCGCAGGCCCTCCACGGAAACATAGGCCGGTCCAACACCCAGCATCTGGCTGGACGGTTCGGGACTCTCGAACAGCTTGCGACGGCTCATCCACTCCTCCTTTTGAACAACGCGTGGTCTCCTTTCCCTAGACGGGCGCATCGCTGCGCCCCCGCCACGCACTACGTGATCCGCATCACGCCCGCTACTCAGAAGCCGGTGTTGAACTCCAGCTGGAACACGTCGATCGACAGCGGCGCACCGGACACTTCCTTGGCCGCCATCCACTTGCCGCTGATCCAGCTGCGCGCGTCCAGCGCATAGGCACCGCCCACGTAGTAGCCGCGGGCGTTGGTGCCACCGAGGTGGAAGTTCGGATCGTTGTAGGCATCCGGCAGCGCATCGGCCTCGATGTGCTTGTAGCCCAGCAGCGCCCGCCACTGGCCCTTCTCCTTCAGCTCGGTGGCACCGAAGGTGGCCTGCAGCATCCATGCGGTGTCGCCGCTGCGGAAGGTATCGATGCTGGCGGCACCACCGGCACCGTAATTGTTGACGATGCCGTTGTTGGCGCGACTGAACATCGCCTGCTTGTCGTAGGCCAGGTTGCGGATGTAGTCGCCTTCAAGGCGCAGGCCGACGTCCTGGGCCAGCTGCGTATCCCAGCGCAGGTTCAGCGTGGCCAGGCGGAATGCCGAGGCCAGGCCGACATACTGCGGGGTGGGCGTATTGGCCGGATCCAGCGGATTGCGCGCGATGTCGCGGATCAGCATCAGGGTGTTGCCCTTCTGCATGAACGCCGGACGCGACCAGTCGGTGTCGCAGCCCACCGCGCCCGCATACAGCGCGCACGGCGAGGACAGGCGGCCGCTGATGTTCTTGAAGTCGTAGTAGCTCAGTGCCGCGCGCAGCGCGTTGTCGTCATTGAAGCGCCAGTTCACGCCCACCTGCGCCCCGGACAGCCACTTGTTCTCGTTCGGGGTCTTGACCCGGCTCTGGCTGGGCGCGCTGTCGGAGGTGTATTCCAGCGGTACCACCGCCAGGTTGCCGAACAGGCCGAGGTCACCGCCGCCGAAGTCGTACTGCAGGTTGGCGGCCAGGCCGTCGAAGTTGAGGTCGTTGGAGAACAGCGTGTCGCTGGTCCAGAACGGATTGCCGAAGCGGCCGCCGCGCACCGTCACCCAGTCGGCCGGGCTGTAGGCCAGCCAGGCCTGGTCCAGCCACACGTCCTTCTTGCTCAGGCCACCGCCCAGCTGCTCGGTGGTCGACACCGGGCCATTGCTGCTGCCGCTGGCCAGGCGCACACCGGCCGTGGTGTGCTGGCCGATGGTCGCCTCGATGCCCAGGCGGGCGCGGATGCGCCACAGGTTGCGGCGGTCCTGGCGGGTGTTCAGCAGCGGTGGCAGCTGCAGGTTGGTGTTGGTGTTGGTGTCGAAGCCGTTGCCGGAATTGATCGACGACCAGTTGCTCACGATGTCGCTGTTGCGTTCGGAGAAGAAGCGCGATTCGCTGCGCACGCGCATGTCACCAGTGACCTTGATGCGCTTGGTCCATTCAGCCACTTCGTTCGGTGCCGCCCAGCCCTCGGACCTGGCCTGCGCCATCACGTCCTGGCGTACTTCGTCACGGATGCCGTCGCGCACGCTCTGCGGCACGTAGGGCACGCGCACGTCGCCGGCTTCCAGGGCCACGCCACCGCTGGCGGCCGAAGGTGCAGTGGTCGCGGTACGCGATGCGGCCGCTGCTTCAGCCTCGGCCTGCACCAGCAATGCCTGGCCATCTTCGGGTTTCAGTGCGCCGCTGGCGATCAGGCCCTTGATCAGCTTGACCATGGTCGTTTCGGCGGCCATCGCACCGGTCGGGGCGGCCAGGCTGAGCAGCACGGCGCAGCACAGCAGCGCCCGTCGGGCCGGCCGCGGGCGGCGGGAATCGGTTCGTGCGCGGACGTGGTCGTTCATCACGGTTCTCATCTAAAGAAGGGAAATCACGGAGGTCGGGAATCAGGCCCCGGGCCGGCGGCCCTGGATCAGGACGCGGGCGGGGAAATCAAGCGACGGTGGGGGTGCCTGGTCGACCTTGCCGATGCGACGCAGTGCATCGAGCACGGCCGCGTCGGCCTCCTCGTTGCCACTGCCACGCACCAGCTCGACCTTTTCCAGGCGGCCATCGCTGGCCAGCCACACATTCACCTGCAGCTGGAACGCCAGGCGCTTGACCTTGTCGTCGCGCGAGATTGCCTGCTGCATCAGGTAGCCGAGGTAGCGCCCATAGGTGGCATTGCCGGCACCGCCGCGACCGACGCCGGACGAACCGCCACCATTGCCGGACTGGATGCCGAAGTTGTCACCGCCGGCCTGCGCATCGGCGTTCATCGTCACCGGATCTGCATTGTCCGGTGCCGGCGTCGGCTCTTCAGCCGGCGTCGGCTGCTCCAGCGGCTCCGGTTCGGGCATCGTCTCCTCCGGCGGCGTTTCCGGCTCCGGCGGCTTTTCCGGCGGCGGCGGGGGTGGCGGAGGCGCTGGCGGCAGCGCCAACATCGGCGGCTGCACCACCGGCCGACGGGTGCTCGCGGTGTCCTTGAACAGCATCCACCACACGGCGATGCCGAGCACCAGCAACGCGGCCAGCACCAGCGCGACAGTCACCAGAAACTGGCGACCGCGCATGCCGGGCTCCGGCCGAGGGGGTTGATGGGCCGTCATGCCTCAGCCCTGCGCCTTGCCGGTGACCAGGCCGACCTGGGCGAGCTCCAGGCGCCGCAGCAGGTCCAGCACCTCGACCACGCGGGCGTACTGCACCTGCGCGTCACCGCGCACGATCACCGGGAAATCCGGCGTGGTCGCGCGCTCGGTGCGCAGGCGGTCTTCCAGCTCCGCCATCGTCACCGGGTAGGCATCCAGAAACACCTGGCCACTGGGGTCGATGGTGATCGCCTTGGTCTTGGGCTTCTCCAGCGCCACGCTGTTGCTGGCCTTCGGCAGGTTGACCTCGATGCCGGGGATGGAAGCGTTGCTGGTCAGGATGAAGATCACCAGCACCACCAGCAGCACATCGACGAAGGGCGTCACGTTGATGCCCTTCTCGCGCTTCTTGATGCCGAACTTCGCCTTCTGGCCCATGGCGCGCCCCTCAGCCCTGGACCGCGGCCGGGCCGCGCCCGTCCTGCTCTTCGGCCAGGCGCGCGGCGAATTCGTCGATGAACACCGCCATGTCCGCACCGATCGCTTCGGCACGCGCGCCCAGGTAGTTGTAGCCGAACAGCGCCGGAATCGCGACGCCGAGGCCGGCGGCGGTACACAGCAGCGCCGCGGCCATGCCCGGTGCCACCGAGTTGATGTCCACCGCGCCGGCCATCGCCGCAACCACGAACACCAGCATGATGCCGATCACGGTGCCGAACAGGCCCACGTAGGGCGCGCCTTCGATGGTGGTCGACAGCCAGTTCATGCGCCGCGCCATCGCTTCCTGCTCGCGCACCATCACTGCATCCATCGAGGCGCGGATCGCCGCGATGGTGGCACCACTGAGGTAGCCGCTGTTGCCATCGCGCTGGTGCCGTTGCTGCATTTCATCGATGGCCACCTGGTAGATGCGCCACAACGAGCCATCGTGCATGGCGGTCGGCGCCTTGCCCTGGCGGTCCATGTCGGACAGGGTGCGCAGCGGTACGCCGGACAGCTTGCCGAAGCTCTCGGTGAACACCGCATTGGCCTTGCTGGTACGACCGAAGTGGCGGCTCTTGGCGATCATGATCGCCCACGACAGCAGCATCATCAGGCCAAGGATGGCGACCACCACCCAGGCATCGAACGGCATCGCCTTGAGGATGAAGGCGAAGTGGCTCTGCCCGGCGGACTGCTCGTCGGCGCCGTAGCTGACCAGGCGCGAGTCGGCGCCCTGAGCGGTGGCGTCGGCCAGCAGCAGCGCGGCCGGGCGTGCCACCCGCGAAATGCGCAACTCGTCCAGGGCACCTTCGAAGTTGGCCAGCGGCTGCGCGGCGCCCGGCGCATCGGCGCCGACCACCGGCGCGGTGGCCAGCGCCGGCAGCGCACCGCTCAGCTGGGCAGCTACGCGCCCATTGAGGTACAGCTGCAACGCGCCCTTCTCTGCCGTCAGTGCAACATGCGCCCACTGCCCTTCCGGAATCGGTTGCGCCGGCGTGCTGCGCTGGCCATTGAGCTGCACGAACGGCACGCGGTTCTCGATGCCCAGCACCAGTTCGGAAGCACCATCACGGCGGGCGTAGATGGCTTGAGCCGCATTGTTGCTACCCGGCTTGATCCAGGCCGAAACGGTGAGCGGCGCGCCCGCTTCCTGCGCCAGCGACGCGCTGGCCGGCAGCGGCAGTGAGCCGGCGCCCAGCTGCACGCCGCGGCCGATCACCGCGCCTTCCGACGGCGGCACCACCGCACCGGCATTGTTGCCATAGGCGGTGGTGTCGCGTGCCGGCGCATTGGCCTCGGCAAAGTGGTAGACCAGCGTGTAGTCCGGATCGAACACCTGCTGGCCGTTGCCGCTGGCCGGGGCTTTTTCATTGCCGTAGTACATCCAGATGGTCTGCGGCGCGGCGGCACTGACCGCCGGCAGGTCCACCCAGACCAGGGCCAGGCCCAGCGTGGGATCGAACTGCTCGATCTGGTGGGCCAGCACGGTACGGCCATCACCCGAGACGAAGCGAAGGTCGTTGCCCGCATCCTGGGTGCCGTCGAAGCCGAAGTTGCCGGTATGCAGCCGCAGCAGCAGTGGCGTGCGGCCCGGGTCACCGGCCAGGCCCGCGCCCTGCGGGCCGGCGTCGACGGTGATCGGCTTGCGGTATTTCCATTCGGCCTGCCACCAATTGGCATCGGCCGCAGCCGCCGGCAACGCAACCAGCGCGGCCAGCAGCAGCAATACTCGGGAAAGCAAACGGTCCATGCGAAGGGTCTCCGGAGAACGCATGTTCAAGGGAAGGGTCAGTAGCTGGTGCTGATGTTGAAATGCAGGCGCGGGTCGTCCTTGCGCGTGACCGGGCCATCGGCATAAGGCCAGGCGTAGTCCAGGCGCAGTTGCAGGTGTTCACCCAGGCGCAGCTGCGCGCCCAGGCCGACCGAGGCCAGGTTGTACTTGTCACGCTGCTCGGGCAGCGGCCGGCGCAGGCGCAGGTAGGCCGCGTCGGCGAAGCTGTAGACACGCAGGTCGGTGCCGCTCCACAGCGACCACGGCGGGGTGCGCCATTCCAGGCTGGCCAGGCCGCCGTAGTCGCCGATCGCCTCGGCCGACAGGTAGCCACGCACGGTGTACATGCCGCCAGCAGCGAACTGCTCGGCCGACACCAGTGGCGCATCGGTTACCTGCAGCGAGCCACGCGCATACCACTGCCAGTCATTGCTGAAGGTGTGGGTGTTGGCCACGTCGGCCTTGAAGGCCACGAAGCTCGGGTCAGCCCAGTAGCGCTTCTGCCCGAACGCGGTGGCGTCGCTGCCGTAACCCAACAGGCGGCGGGTACCGGCCACCAGCTGGGTGTTGATGCTCAGCTGATCCTGCTCGCCTTGGCGCACGCCGACGAAGGCCAGGGTGATCGGCGCATACTTCAACGGTGTCTTCAGGCTGTCCTTGCCCATCTGCGTGTCTTCCTCGGTGTCCTTGAAATCCACACCGAGGCTGAGCTGGCGCCACCACTGGCTGCTGCCGGCAAGCCGGTAGTTGAGCTTGAGGCCGATCGAATGGCCGTTGCCGATCACGTTGGTGCCGGTGCCGGTACCGACCTGCCCGCCTGCATTCAACACGCGGCTGTCGGATCTGTAGCCGGAGGCTTCCAGGCTCCACGGCGTGCCTTCGAACGGCATCGTGTACGAGGCCGAGAACACCTTGGCCTGCTTTGTATCTTCCGGCGCCAGGTACACGCCGATGTTGGCGCTGTGCCCGCGCTTCCACAGGTTGTCGTAGGCCAGCGACGCACTCAGGCGCAGCTTCTCGGTGTCGGCACTGTGGTCGTTGTTGAGTGACGCGCTGGCACGCCACGGCGACTTCTCCTCGACCTGCAGGTCCACATCCATCGTGCCCGGCACCTGGCCTTCGCGCACCAGCGGCATCACCTGGCGACGCCCGCCTTCGTTCAGTGCGGTCAGTTCCTTCTGGGCCTGGTCGAAGTCCGGCACCTTGCCCTCGGCCAGTGCCGGTACGCGATCGCGTATGCGGTCGGGCGATTCGTGGCGGGTGCCGACCACGCGCAGCTGGCCGATCGGCGTCTGCTGCACCTTCAGCAGCACCACGCCGCCACTGACCTGCTGCTCGGGGAGTTCGACGTAGACCGACTGGTAGCCCGCCTGCTGGTACAGCGCGTGGACCGCATCGCGCGCCTTCTCGACATCGGCCAGGGTCCTGCCCGGGCCGAGGAACGGCTCTACCGCCCGTTCGATCTGACGCGGATCGAGCACGGTGTTGCCGCGCACGATGTATTCATTGATGTTTACGCTGGGCGCAGGCGCTGCCTCCTGCGCGAACAATGGCAGCGGCATCGCGGCCAGCGCCAGCACCAGCGGATGCAGGCGCAACGGAAAGCGGACGGCTCGGCACGGAACAGGAGTCATCGAAGGCATCGCGTCGTATCGGAGGGAGGGGCCAGGGAGCGGCGCGTGGGTCTACCAACAGGACGTGCACGTCGCGTCAAAACCGCCACCAGTTTTGTGACAGCACTGTCATCTTGTGACAGCGCCAGAGCACTCGCCGGCGTAGACTGCCCTCGCCACACTTCTTCATTGCAGAGCGTCGGTTGTTGCAGGAGATTCGCGATGAGTGAGCCATTGAAGGCGGGCCTTCGCCCTGCCCTCGCCCTTGCCTTGTTGCTGGCGTTGCCATCGGCCTGGGCCGGAGAGGCGAAGAAGCAGGACGGTGCTGCGCCGTGCATCGAAGTACAGGTCAACGGCGAGCGCATCCCCGCGTGGGAATGCCTGCAACGCAGGCTGGCGCCGGCGCCGAAATCGGCGAAGTCAGCGGCGCTGCCGGATGCCGAACGCCTGATGCGGCAGCCCGGCAACCAGCTGATGCAGTACAACCTGGAAGGCACGCGGCAACGCATGGGCGATGCCTTCGGGCGGTCCGTGGTACCGCAGCGTCCGGCGCGATGAACCCATGCATCTGCAGAGCCGAGCCCACGCCCGGCTGCGCCTGCACACCGTTCAACGGCCATGCAGAGGCAGCCGAGCGCGGGCTCGGCTCTACCGAGCGCCGCCCTGCGGAGCGGCCGGCACGATGCCATCGTTCGGCACCGGTGGCAGCGCGGGCACCGGCAGGCTGCGCGATTGCCCGGCCTGGTTCAGTTCCACCGCGTTGGCGCTGATGCTGGCCAGCACCGTACAGGGCCCCAGCCGCTGGCCGGGCGCGTAAGCCTCCGGCGGGCGTCCATCCACCGACAACAGGGCCAGGGGCGCGTGGTCACCCGCCATCACACCCAGCACGACCACCTCGGTCTGCACCGCACCGGGCGACAGCAGCCGCACCAGCGGCAGACTGGCCACCGCATCGAACAGCGGCCGCGCCGGCGCATCGGCATGCGCTTCGCTGGCTGCCGCCGCAGGCGCCACCGCAGACAGGGTGACGCTCCAATAGGCCACCACCGCCAGCAGCAGGGTGGCCGCCAGCAGGGTCAACATCCGATTGCGATCCCAGCGCCTGCCATCCATGTTCCGCACCATCGCCACGTTCGTGTCCGCCCACGCTAGCAGCCGCCGCTGACGCTTTTGTTTCATCATGCGGGCCTACGCTGGCAGGCATCGACCTGGACAGGAGGCAACGTCGATGCAGCACGTGCCGCGTGGTTTCACCCTGCTGGAACTGATGGTGGTGCTGGTGATCATCGGCATCTGCACGGCGGGCATCGGCCTGGGCCTGGGCAGCCTGCTCGACCCCGCGCGCCAGCTGCGGCAGGAGGCCGAACGACTGGCGCAGCGCCTGCAGGTGGCGCGCGACGAGGCCCGCATCGATGGCCGCCCCCTGCGCTGGCAGGCCGACGCCGCCGGCTACCGGTTCAGCAGGCGCGAAGGCACCCGCTGGGTGGACGTGCAACGCGACGACCTGCTGCGCCCACAGTCATGGCAACCGGCCGGCATCGTGGTGCAGCCGGCCACCCCGGTTGAACTGAGCCCGGAGTGGATCGGCGTGGCATGGGAACTGACGTTGTCGTTGCAGGGCCGCCAGCTGCGTCTTCGTGACGATGGCAGCGGACAGTTGCAGGTCGTGCAGTGAAGCGGAACATGCGCGGATTCACCTTGATCGAAGTGCTGATCGCACTGGCGATCGTTTCGATTGCGCTGGCTGCGGTCATGCGCTCGGTCGCGGTGGCCACCGACGATCAGTCACGCCTGCGCGACCGTCGCCTGGCGCTGTTGTGCGCGCAGGACCGCTGGCAGGAGCTGCGCCTGGCCGGGCAGCCGCCGCAGGATGCACGACTGCGCTGCGTGCAGGGGCGAAGCAGTTTCCTGGTGCTGCAGCATATCGGCACGGGGAGTGACGGACAGCCGCAACTGGAACTCAGCGTGGCTGCCGAAGATGCACCGCGGCAGTCGCTGGCGCGGATGCAGCTGCCGTGGACCGCGGCGCAATGAAGCGTACCGCAGCAGGCTTCACCCTTATCGAGGTGATGATCGCGATCACCATCATGGGCGTGCTGGCGCTGATCTGCTGGCGAGCGCTCGACAGCGTGGCCGGCAGCGACCAGCGCCTGCGCCAGGCCGATGCCGAGACCACGACGGCACTGCGCGTGCTGCAGCAGTTCCAGCGCGATATCGAGATGCGTGCCGACGATGCGCTGATGAACGGCGCGGTGCGCCCGGCGGATCGTCCGCAGCGACTGTTGCCGCCTTCGCTGGTGAGCGAACGGTACCCGGATGGCAGCTTTGCGCTGGAAATCACCCGCAGCGTCGACAGTGATGGGCTGCGCTGGCAGCGGGTGCGCTGGTGGCGGCAAGGCAACACGCTATGGCGCGCCAGCGGTACGGCGACGGACCGCTATCCCCTGCCCGCACCGGTTCCTTCGGAAGGCATTGCAGTGGCAATGGATGTGCAGCGGTTCGAGGTGCGCGCCTGGCAACCCGGGGCCGGCTGGGCGATGCTGCCGAGCGAGGGCGAGGTGCTGCCGGCCACCGGGCTGGAACTGCGGCTGGGCCTGCGTGACGGGCGTGGACCGCTGGGCTACCGGCGCGTGCTGGAGCTTTAGGATTCCTCCCAGGCAAAGCACCCACGCATGGCGTGGATCTTATCTCTTGCCGATCTGGCACCTTGGGGGCCGAGAG